>JAFQLL010000005.1 GCA_017414645.1 Clostridia bacterium
TCTCCTCTGTTTACTTTAATTGCAACTATCGTCAGAGAGTGTCGGAGACACTTTGTTCAAATTACTTACCTAAAATCTTAACTTCCTGAAGCTGTGCAGGATATGTATTGTTTTCACTGTTTCTGGGTTTTGCATTCAAAACAGTAAGTCGTACATATCTGCCATAGCCGTCAATATTGTCGCAGGTGAAGCCGTAGTCTGTATAGCCTTCTGACTTATCGAGCACCTTTGTCCAGTTTTCACCGTCAACGCTTGCTTCTAAAATGTAGTTGTAATAAGCCTCGCTGCCATTCCAGATAAGCCATGAAACCTGAAGCTGTGTAAGGTGGCTTACCTTACCTAAATCTGCCTCCCATGTGAAGGGCCAGTTGTTTTCTGCCTGATACCAGCTTGTGCGGTAGTGACCGTCATTTGCGCTGTTACCTGTTGCGTAGCCCTCAGTGTCTACTGTCTTAACGGCTTTATCCTGAGAAAGAATTCTACCTGTCTGAACGGGGATAAGAACGTCGTTTTCCCAGTTGTATAAAAGCTCGTCGAAGAAGTCATAGAATGCGTAGCCGTTAGATACGCTTACAGGGTAGCGGCGGTTGGTTGTGGACTTGTTTGTTGCATCCTGCCAACCAAACATCCAGCGATAGGTTGCCATGATGTGGTTGTTACCACCTTCGTGAAGAGTGAACATTGTGCCCGACTGAGAAGAGAAGGTTGTTGTGTTGCCAACGTGCTTCAATTCGCTCCATGGGCCACCCATATCGGTTGCTGTTGCAACCATGCCCTGTGTGGGGTACCAGCCTGCTGTACCGGATGAGAAGAGGTAGTATGTGCCGTCCTTCTTAAGAACAGAGGGAAGCTCTCTCCACTTATACATGCTTACAAAGCAAAGTCTGCCTTCAATTGCGGACCAGTCTTCATTAAGCTTATAAATGCCTAAGTTCGCGTTGTTGTTAGCTGCTGCGATAATGTAGCCTGAGGAATCCTCGTCAACAAACACGTTAAGGTCACGGCAGTCGTCGCCTTCGGGGCGGTATGCACCACGGAAGGTCATTCTTTCATCTGTAGACTTCATGGAAGCGATAGAAATCATTGCTGTGCCGTAGCCGCCGTCTGCTTCAAAGTGAGCGATGAAAGCGAAGGTGTCTGCCTTTTTGTTATATACAAAGTTAACGCTTTCGAAGCGGCACTGTGTAAAGTTCTGGCAGGTTTCGTGTGCAAGGATTTCCTTGTAGTTAAGTACTTCCTTCCATTCTGTGTAGGTAACGTCGTCCTTACTTGTCTGCATCATAACCCTGCCAAAGCCGGGAACCCCGTCAATACCCCACTGCTGGAAGTGATAGTATGTACCATCGTTGGCAATCATTGTGTTAGGTCTCTTAACGTCAGATGCTTCAAGGTTAGAGCTCTGAGAAAGGTCAGCAGGAAGAGTGTAGGGAGCAACGGCATCTGTTATTGCATAATCGATCATTGTATCGTTTTCGATTGCATATACAGCGTACTTATATTCCTTGCCTATTTCAAGGTCATAATCGTCAATTATCTGACCCTTGCTTGCTGTGAGGAATTCAAAATCGCCACCGTCAACACTTCTGTAAATGTCGTAATGAGTTGCACCGTGAACAACGTTCCACTGAACCTTTGCACTTGTAACATCGTCTTCGCCGCGGATTAAGAACATCTGTGCAACTGCGCCAACCATCTTCTTAGTGCTTACGCCCTTTTCTTCAAAGGTGAATAGCTGGCTGTCGTCGTCCTTTAATGCATATTGTGCGAAGGTATCGTTTTCTGTAAGTGTGAGGTACAAGTCGGAAACCTGACACTTAATGCGGAATTTGTTATCGCCTGCATCCTCTAAAACATAAATCTGGTTTGCACCGAAATTGGATTCGTACTGGATAATTTCCAAGCCTTCGTCCTTTCTGCCGTTGGGCACGTCAAAAGACTGAATGGAAACCTTGTTACTTATTACGTACTTGCCACCGCCCATAGATACAAGTGCCCACACGTTTGTGTCAACGTCTGTATCATCGAGCGCCTTTACAAGTGCGTTTGTCTTTATAACATCCTCGGGAACGCCCATAACCTTGCCGGAGGAATGCTTTATTTCGTAATACTTACCGCCGAAGTTGTCCTTTGCATAGGTATCAATGTTGCAGAAGGGTTCATCAAAGTAGAACAGCTGGGAGAAGTTTTCCCTTGCAACGGTTTCGATAAGTGTGCCGAAGGATTCTGTAAGATAGAAGCCCGAAGCCTTGTTTTTAATATAATAGCTGTCACCAAAAGCTTCTAAAACATAGATCTGTTCGTCAGAGCCTGTGGATGCCTTCTGGCGGACATTGCCACCTGCGCCCATGCTGGACATAACCAAAGAAGAATCCTTATTTGTAAAGGTGTAGCCATCCTCTACCTTTGTGATACGCCATACATCGGAATCTGTATCAGTTGTATCAGAAACGGAAAGCTTTGCATTTTCTTCTTTTGAAAGACCTTCTACTGTAACGGCTTTCCTTTCGCCCATTGTGTTTGTATTTACAATTGTAACAAACTTACCGTCGAGAGGGTCGGCCTTTTCAATTTCAACCTTCTCGCCTTCTTCTTCAGCTTCAACCTTTTTTACAACCTCAACAAGCTCGTACGAGTCTCTTTCGGGATCGAATTCATTATACTGAGCAATTGTGTTGTTTTCTGTTGCACCAAGGTACATCATTGAGTGATGAATAATAAGCTGGTAAGTACCATCTTCGTTTTTAACAGGGTGAACCCACTGGTTTGTGCCCTCTGTGTTACCGTACTGAATAAGCTCCAGTCCTTCGTCTGTTCTCCAGTTGGGCATGTCCATGCTGCGGAGGCTCTTCTGGTTAATGGGGCGGTAAAGGTTTTCGCCGCGTGTCATAAACTGCCAGAGCTGAGCATCGCTGCCGTCAGCTTCAACAAGGCGGATAAGGGGACCGTCGGTTGTAGCTGCACCCTCGGGCATCATAACAAGCCCTGTAGCCTTATGGCGGATAACATAGTATTTACCGTTAAGAACAGGCACGGAAAGAGCTAATGCGTTGTTTTCGGCATCCCACTTATAAGTAATGTCAAAAGCTGCAAGCGCATCAACGGGCATATATGTGTAGTCATTATAAATAATGTTTTCTGCAGATATGCTCTTTTTCATGTTTGCGTTCTTTACATATTTTTCACCGATGGGAACTGTAATGTCAAGAATGGAGCCCTTTGCCTTGGCGCATCTTAAATCATTATCCCATGCTGTTTCAAGCTCCATTACGTTTGCAATGGGGCGTAACGGAACGTAGGGTGTGTCACCCTTGACGATGACATTCTGCGTGAAGGTTACGTCTTCACCGTTAACTGTAACCGTCGCTGTTTCTTCTGCCAATGCAGGAATTACGGAAATCGCCATAATTACCGCAATAAGCAGTGCGAAAAACTTTTTCATTACTCCAACTCCTTTTATATATCATATAAATAAATTTTACCATAGACAGGCATTGTTTGCAATAAGTTTAACAAAAAAACAATAAACCCAAGAAGCGGTTCACTTCTTGGGTTTGTCGGCGTTATTATTCAGGCAGGACGTATGTAACCCATACCTCATTGAATTCGTATTCACGTGATATAGTTATTAAGTCAAAATCCTTGGTGTAGTAGTATGAGAGAGATGAGAATTCGTCATCGTATTCGGTGCCGTAAAATTGCCAGCCCTCAGCTGTAAGAACTTCAAAATAAAGCTCCATATCGCTATCGTCTGTATATTCATACATCATCACATTGGCGGTGCCGTCGGAATAAGTATCAATCAGAGCGCTACCTGTCACAGAGTCATATTTAGGGAAAGGGATAGTTGCATCTGTATAATATTCAAATGTGGGTTTTTCATCCTCAGGTACAGCCGTGGTGATGAAAACTGTGCGAGTTTCGCCGTCCCATTCAATACTGCAACCGAATGCTTCGGATATAAACCTTGCGGGAACGAGTGTTCTGCCGTCTACAATCTGGGGTGCAACGTCCATTGTTTTGATTTCACCGTTAATTGTAATTGCGGTTGAATTTATTGTTACGGAAACAGTAGTGTCTGTGGTTGTGCCGGTGGCTGTTTTTGTGGCATCGTCCCATGTTACGGTTGCGCCAAGCTGCTCAAAAATAGCACGCATGGGGACCATTGTTCTGTCGTTAATAATCTGGGGCGGCACATCGAAAATGACAGCAGTGCCGTCAATTAAAACGGAAATCTCTGAATTAGCCGATGCCGTCATGGAAAACATCAAGCACAGAACAATGATGAAAGATGTTAAAATTGATAACTTCTTCACAAATATCCTTCTTTCAAATAAAATAGTGCAGGCTGTTACCTGCACTATGATTGTATCACAAGTTAATTTGTTTGTAAAGCGTTTACATACTTTGCGGCTTCTTCACCTGCAATTGCGCCGTCGCTTACTGCTGTTATAACCTGTCTGAGGTTTTTATTTCTTATGTCACCTGCGGCAAAAACACCGGGAATACTTGTTTTCATGTCTTCGTCGGTTAGTATGAAGCCACCTTCGTTACACTTAACAATATCCTTTACAAGCTCGCTTGAAGGGTTAATGCCCACTGCAACAAAAACACCATCTGTTAAAATCTTTTCTTCCTTGCCGTCAAGGTGTGATATAGTAACGCTTTTAACATGGTCACTGCCTTCAATTTTTGCCACGCGGCATTCAAGCAAAAACTCAACGTTATTGAACTTCTTAAGCCTTTCCACCAATAACGGAGAAGCACGGAATTCGTTTCTGCGGTGGATAATATAAACCTTCTTTGCAATGGGAGCAAGGTAAATTGCATCTTCAACGGCTGTGTTGCCGCCACCTACAACACAAACGGTCTTGTCCTTAAAAAACATGCCGTCGCAGGTTGCACAGTAGCTCACACCCTTACCCTGTAATTCTGCTTCGCCGGGTGCATTAAGAAGAGCAGGGGATGCGCCCATTGCAAGGATAACACTTTTTGCTTCAAAATCCTTCTTTGCGGTAAAAAGCTTTTTTATATCGCCTGACAAATCGACATTTTTAATTTCGTTGTAGCGGAATTTAACGTCAAACTTTGAAACATGCTCTGCCATTTTTTCGGCAAGTGCACTTCCGGAAGGGGCATCGGAAAAGCCTAAATAATTATCTATTTCATAGGTAGTGGACGCCTGTCCGCCTACAAACTTTTTTTCGAAAACCGTAACGGACATTCCGCTTCTTGCGGCATAAAGTGCTGCACCCAATGCGGCAGGACCGCCACCTATAATTGCTACATCTATCATTAAATCACACCCTCTTGTTTATTACTTTAATTATAATAAAAAGGGTGCCCGTTGTCAACCAAGGAGCTCAAGCGGGTCAATATATTCTGAGTAATGCATAATTTCAAAGTGCAGATGTGTTTTCCCGCTTTCTGTAACACTACTGCTTCCTGCACCCGATATTTTCTCGCCACGGGAAACGCTGTCGCCTTCTTTAACCATTATAAGTGTTGAAAGGTTTTTATAAATGCTTGTATACTCTCCATGAGAAATTTCAATTACGTTTCCCCATAAGGGGTCTGTATAGCAGGCAGTAACAACGCCGTCCTCTACGGAAATAACAGCCTCAGCAGGCAAGGCTTCAATGTCGATACCGCTATGCGCGCGCCAATCACCTGTGTCTGGGTTGTAGGTGTGGGAAAGGGAAAAATACTTGGTTACGGTGCCTGTGGTTGGAAAAAGCGGCGAAAATTCTGTAAGCGCCTCTACAGATGCTTCTTCTGTGACAGGCTCTTCGGGTAAATGTTCCGCTATTACTTCTGGTACATTGTTCTGAGGGGAAACTACCTGTATGAGGGGCTCTGTTTCCATTTCAAGCTCTTCGATTTCCACAAGCTCTTCTTCCTTTTCGTAGGGCAGGGTTTCTTCAACTGTGTCAACCTCATGCATGGCATTTTTAACAATAAAGCCACCATAGGCAAGTAATGCGCAAATAGAAATTAAAGAATAAATAATATGTGTTTTTTTAGTCATAGACAAGCCTCCTTTATATTGAGGATTGCCCGAAATTGTTAATTTATTCAGTGAGAGTAGCCCCTTGGTAATAATGCGACAAAATTTCCTTGTAGGTTTTGCCTTCCTTCGCCATGGCATTTGCGCCATATTGGCTCATACCAACACCATGCCCGTAGCCTGTTACGTTGAAGGTAACATTGCCCTCGGAAAAGGTCAGGGTAAATTTTGTACTGCGAAGGTTAAACAGCTTGCGGATTTCTGTGCCCGGAACAGACACCTTGCCAATTAATACGCTTTTTACATGTCCGCTTTCGCTTAGTGTTGGTACCGACACGTCGAGAAAGGAATTGATTTCGGCTTCAGGGTAAGCGGTTTTAATGGTTTTTGCAAATTCTTCAAAGGGAAGTGAGTGGGTGCTGTAATAATTTGTGCCAACCTCCTCGCCGGGGCTTGGCACGCTTACAAGATAAGGCAGCTGTGACCCCCACACATCGCCGCTGTTTACGGTCTGACCACCGCCCATTGAATGAAATACCGCTAAAATGGGCTCGTCATTATAGGTTAAAATTTCGCCCCGGGTTTCAAGCACGCAGGCTTTAACTTTGCTAAGGTAAAAATCATAGGCCTCGCCCCAGTTTGTACGCATTTTTTCCTCGCTGAGATATGCCTGACAGTGGCTGTGGTCGGTGCATACGTCGGCATCGTGGTCGTTTGAGCCCTTTTTATACATTGTATAAGTGCGTGCGGCAACAGCCTGCGCTTTTAATGCCTCTGTCTCGAAGGCAGCGGGCATTTCGGCGGCAACCACACCTGTAAGGTAGTCTTCCATGGTCATGGTGGTTACATTTTGAGTTTCGTGGTTAAAAACACTTATTTCTGCACTATTTACAACAGGCGGAGGCGAAGAAGGGGTATCATTGGGCAGAAAAAGGGTTGTTATAAAGGGCAGAATAATAGTTGCGAGAGAATAATATATAGGAAGAAAAAGCAGACTTTTCAAAATTGCACGTCCTTTGAATGGTTTGTTGGCGTTGACGGTTAGCTTGGTTTGTGGTAAGATATTAAAGGTGATTAAAATGTATAAATATATATTTTCCGATAAAGATTTTGACCTTGAGCACACCTTTGACTGCGGTCAGTGCTTCCGTTGGGAAAAGGAAAACGACGGCTATGTTGGTGTGGCAGGCGGCTATTGGGGAAGGTTTCAGAAAACGGAAAAGGGCATTGAGCTTGAAACCACCTGTCCCGATGAAAAGTTCTGGATAAGCTATCTTGACCTGGAAAGGAACTATGCGGAAGTAAAAAAGACGGTTGCCATAAATGAGCTTATGGAAAGGGCTGTGGAATACGGTGGCGGAATACGCATTCTTAAGCAGGAGTTTTTCGAAACCCTTATGAGCTTTATTATTTCACAGCGCTCCAGTATTCCTAAAATCAAGTCCTGCGTGAAAAAACTGTGCGAAAAATACGGCAGTAAAATTTCAGTTGAGGGTAATTACTACACCTTTCCCTCGGCAGAAGAGCTTAAGAATATTACCGAAGAAGACTTTCGCGCCTTGGGGGTAGGTTATCGTGCGCCTTATCTTGTAAAATGCGTGCAGTCTGTTTTAAATGGTGAAGTAGAGGGTAACATGTTAGAAAAGCTCGAAACTGCCGCAGCACGCGAAAAGCTCATGACTCTCCATGGGGTGGGCGACAAGGTGTGCGACTGTGTAATGCTGTTTTCCCTGGCAAAATACGACCTTTTCCCCTCTGATGTTTGGATAAAAAGAGTTATGTGCGAGCAGTTTGGCAGCAGTGAACAGTCGGCTAAAGCCGACGGCGAAAAGCTGTTTGGTTCCTCCAGCGGCTTTGCCCAGCAATATTTGTTCTATTACCGCAGAAGCATGGAAAAGGGTTAATCTTCAACATCATCTTCGGGGAAGCGGGCATTCCCGAACCAAAGAGGCATGAAGCTTTCGTCGTCGGGTGCTGTAAAAGGCGGCAAAGGGAGAGTGGGTGAAAGCCTTTTTGCATCTTCTATAGGAATAGGGTACATTATGTAAATATATTCAGGTTTGTCTGACATATAAAAAACCTCCTTTGCAACAATTTATGCATAGGAGGTTTTTTATATTCTTAAAAATTGCTTGTCTGCAAAGGGTAGTTTTGACAAAACGTTAACAAAAAAATATTTGACTTTCTTGACTTGCGGTGGTATTATAATTATGCATAATAGTGTAATATTGGCTTTTTGCGCTCTTTTGTAAAAAACGGTAAAATTTTTAAGCCCATAAACAAGGCGAAAAAATTCAGGGTGCACAAGCAAAAATGGGTTAAAATACACTTTGTGTGTTTTAAATATAATCTAAATTTGTGAAAATGCAAGCTCATTAGAAACCATTGAGGTCGACAATGGTAGAGCAGTTTTTCACGTTCATCTTGCCGAGTGGCAAAAAATTTAATAGTGATTCCTGTTATTTATGTGCAACTTTCTGAGAGTGGTAACTTGGAGAGAAGCTGTTCTGATTGTTTTGGAGTGGTAACCGAAACAGTGCAGAATGCAGAACGCAGAGTGCAGAACGACGGAACAAATTCCGCAAGCGGAATTTGAACAATAGTTTTGCGACATCAACTGCTGTATATAATAAGGAAAATAAATTTATTGGAGGAAATTAATTATGAAACTTAAACGTTTTGTGGCCATTGTAATTTCCCTTGCAATGGTCCTTTCTATTGTTCCGGCGTTTAGTTTGACAGCAAGTGCAGCCGGCACAACAGGCGTTATCGATGCTCTTGGCGGCGAAGTTTTGTGGGCTTGTCCTGATGGAAGCTTCAACGATACGGCTATCGGTACTGCTTTTTCCGGATGGAGTTCATCCATTACATCCGGTTATGTAAATGTTAAAACATATTCCGGTGTTGGTAACGTTATTCAGTACTATGTAAACGGTACAGAAAACAAGACAACCATCACATCTCCCGGTTATGGTGACGGTACAGAGGAAAAGCTCGTTATCGAATGGAAGATGAAGAGACAGAACCCTTCTGACCTTTACTTCGACTTCTCTTTCACAGATAAGAGCGGTACAGAAATTGCTTTCTTAAAGATTGACAGAAACTACACATCTGTTACAGACAACTACAACATGGGCTTCCCTGCTGAAGGTACAGACTGTGCTATCGTTGCAACAAACAACGGCGATGGTACACATAAGGTTGAATATTATGTAGCAGGTAGTGTTGTTTACACAATTGCTTCCAAAGAAGGTACAGTTAACGGCTTTGGCGGTATCGCATCTTCCAACGGTCGTTGGTCCACAGCTTGGAATCATGTTGGTTTCGGTGACCTCACAATCGGTGCTGTATATCCCGCTGCTGAAACAGAAGTGGAAGTAACTGTTGAATATACAGCTGATGGTGCAGTTGTTAAGACAGTTAACGGCAGATACGACACAGCTGAAGGCGAAACAGGTCTTGCACTTGATGCATATACATACTATGTAAACGGTGGTAACTACATCTACACAGCTGACGCTACAACTATGTCTGAAAGTGGCACAATTGCTATGACAAAACAGGCTAACTGGAACGGCATAGCTGTTGGCGATAGCGTTACATACGGCGGCAAGAAGTATTCTGTTACAGGCACAAACCTTATCCCCAATGGTGACTTCAGCCAGGGCACAACAGGTTGGTTCAATGGTACAGGTGCGGCAGCAAGCTTCTTCACATCCAATGGTGACGGCACAATGACACTTTCTTCCGGTGGTACAGGTCAGGGCGGCGCAAGCTCTCTCTACCGTGCATGGAAGGTTGAGCCTAACACAACTTATGTTTATACATACACATCCACAGGTGGCGGCCAGTACCACAAGAACAGCCTTGGTGCTTCCTTCAACGCAACAGGCGCTGACGGTTCCAACGTTATCTTAGAGGGTGCTGCAGGCACAAACACAGTTGTGTTTACTACAGGTGCAAGCGAAAACTACCTTATCGCTTCCTATCGTTGGTTAGGTAGTGGTGAAAAGTTTGGTAACTACGGTCTTTACACAGTAGAAGAGGTTATCGAAACAACAGCTGACACAGTTAAGGCAGGTATGGATAGTCTCAGCCTTCCCCTGGCTACAAAGACTTCTATTACAGTACCCACAACATCTACAGATGCTTACGGCTATGAAAGCACAATCAGCTGGACATCTTCCAACGCTGATGTTTTGGCAGCTGACGGTACAGTAACAGCTCCTTCCGATATTACAATCGTAACACTTACACCTTCTACAACATACAACGGTTCTACAGTTACAGGTGATGCTCATACTGTATATGTATTCCCCGGTAGTGTTGCAGGTACAGAATATAACTCCGGTTCCGGTTACTACGATATCGGTACAGAAAACATTATTTCTGCAAACGGTACAGATGCAAGCTTTGAAGATGCAGACGGTAACCAGTCCCTTACAGGTTGGTTGGCTCACACAGGCGCTCAGACAAACAGCGCTATGAACTGGGGTGACGCAACAGCTGACGTTGTTCCTGACGGCAACTGGGCATACGTTGGTTGGTGGAATGATGGCATCACAGGCACAAACTATTGTACACTTGATACAATGTGGGAAGTAGAAGCAGGCACATATTACCTTTCCTTCTATGCTAAGAAGCCTGCAGGCGGTTCCACAACTTATGTTTACTTCTCCGAAGACAATGCTCACCACACAGCTGTAGATCAGATTACTTCTGAAGCTTGGTACGAACTTGTTTCTCCCGGTAGCGACTGGGCTAAGTATCAGTACATTATTACTGCTGAAACAGCAGGTTACATCGGTTTCACAAGTTACAACATCGGTAACAACGGTAGCCGTGGTACATGGTTCGATGATTTCGAGCTTTACACAGCAGTTCAGGCTGCAGAAGACCTTGTTTCTGTAACAAACCCTGCTGATATCACAGTTATCGCAGGTAATGAGCCTGTTCTTCCCAAGACTGTAACAGGTGTTGGTGAACGTGGTTCCGCTATGACAGTTGATGTTACTTGGAACAGCGCAGATTTTGCAAACACAACAACATCTTCCAAGACTGTAACAGTTACAGGTACAGCAGCAGGCATGAGTGTTTCTATGAACGTTATCGTTCTTCCTGAAACATTTGCTATGGATGATGTAGTTGCATACGCAGGTCAGAATACTGCTGCTATCCACTACTTCCCCATCCCTGTAACAGGCACAGCAACATTTGAATTTGATGTTGTATTCAATAAGCTTGTTAACTCTACAATCACACTTGGTGACGCTGAAGGTAACGGCGGCAACTGCCCCATCTTCGGCGGCACAGGTGACGCTATTTCTATCCAGACAAACGCAAATGGTGTTAACATTCGTTCCTGGACAGATGGCAGCGCAACAAGCAATGTTACACACGCAGTAACAACAGGCGAAACATATCGTTTCCTTATCGTAACAGACATTGACTCCGACACATGGAGCGCAATTATGACAGATAAGAACGGTGTTCAGACAGTTGTAGCAGAAGGTCATGGTTATCGTAAGCTTGTTGACCAGATTGACTCTATCACTGTTCTTGATAACAACAGCAGTGCGGATACAATCAATGTTTCTAACATTAAGGTATATGCTCCTGCACAGGCAAGCGCAATCACAACATACACATTTGTAGCAAACGGTTCTGTTTCCGATACTTACACAGTAAAGGGAACTAATGCCGAAACAATTGCTATTCCTCATTATGATGGTCACATCATGAAGACAAGAACAATCTCCGGCACAACAATTACAGCTACTTATGAAGCTACAACAACATCTATCGGTTCCTGGTACATGAGAAACAACTTCACAGACGATAACTGGATTTCTCAGTCCAAGTACATCGGTTCTCATAACGCTTTTGCCGATGATGATACATTGTTTGTAAACGATGGTGGTGCCCTTTACGGTGATACAGGTGCATCTTCTACAGGCTCCACTTCTCGTGATAACTCCAGAACACAGTCTGTTGGCGTTCTTGACCAGCTTAATGCCGGCGTACGTTACTTTGATATTCGTCTTTCTCGTCAGAGTGATGGTACATTTGCAACAACACATGGTCCTGCGTTTGAAAACTTCCGTGACGTTGCAATCACAATGGCTCAGTGGGCAAAGGAAAACCCCGGTGAAGTTATTATCCTTGACTTCCAGACAGTACGTGACGCATTGTATGACAACGAAACATACACAGTTATAACAGATAATGACCCCTACTACGGTCCCGATGAAGGTGACGATAACCAGTACGTATACGACGCACTTGTTCAGCTCTTTGAAGACACAGGTCTTGCAGACTATATGACAACTAACTGGGACAGAAAGTATGGTGCATTAACATCCTCCGGTACAGTAACAGCAATCCTTCCCTTTGGTAAGGGCAGAGCTGTTAACTGCCAGGGCGGTTACTTTGTAAACAGATCCGCACTTAATAACGATGTTACATACACAGAAGAATCCAGCTATTCTGATGTTGTAAGCTACCTTGACAGCACATACAGTAATCTTACTGATGGTGCTACAATTTCTACAATCCATGCTTACACAACACCCTTCAGCCTTCTTATTGCAGGTACACCTCTTCTTGAGGCGGCACAGGACAACAACCCCAACTGGATTAACGAAGAGGGCTTCTACAACTGGATGGGTTATGGTAAGGGTGACGTATTCATGATGAACGACTCTGTAAGTGATATTGACCTTTACTACGAAGCACTTAACAAGTTCAACAGAACAGGTTCAAGTTACTCTTATACAGAAAACTTCATCAGAACAGATGATAACGTAACAATTAACGGTGCTCAGGCTAACGTTCCCTTCTCTACAAAGTGGACAGTTGAACCTACAGCTAACACAAACACATACACAATTGACGGTAAGGTTTACACAGCTCAGACAGCTTACGCTCTTGACCTTATGCAGTTCAACACCGAAAGTGTACAGCCCACAGGCACAGTAACCGTTACATTCCCAATGATTAGTGATGGCGCAACAACAGTTGACGCACTTCTTTCAGCTGACGGTACAACAGTTTATGCTACAGCAGGTATCGGCGAAGCTATCAGCATCGAAACAACAGCTCTTGCTGACGTTATTCTCGCTACAATGGTAGCTCCCGGTAAGGAATATACAGTTAACTATGTTGCTGATGGTACAACAATCTACACAAAGACAGAGCTTGTTCCCTATGGTCAGGCAGTTTACTCTGTTCCTGCAGGTGACTTCTACCTTGCAGCTACTGATAAGGCATATATCCTTAACAGCGCAGCAGCAGATAGCCACATAGCAGCTTCTACAGATACAACTACAACATTTGATGTTGAAGTTACAATCGTAAGCGACAATGCAGTTCTTACAGATACATTCGCTAACAATGAAGGCAGCACAGACTGTAACAACACAGATAACCTTCTCTTCGTCGGTTCTTCCGGTATTTCTGACCCCGGTGATGCAGACGCAGCAGGCGATGCAGTAATGGCTAACAACGGCGGTAATGTTGGTAGCCCCAGAATCCCCGTTCTAATGTTCAACGTTCCCGAAGTAGCTGAAGGTAAGGCAGTTAAGCTTCACCTTTATGTTGCAAAGGCTAACCAGAACCTTAACAATGGCGGTAGCATGAAGCTTGCAGCTAACGTTGCTGACGTAACAGTTGATGAAGCACAGGGTTATGTTGCAAGTAGTGTTGCTAACACAACAGGCGTTGTATGGTCCGATACAATGTTCACAGCTACAGGCGATGCGGTAAGCGGCAGAATGCCCGTTGACGCATGGATTGAAATTGATGTTACAGAATTTGTAGCAGCAGCTACAGGCTCCACAATTACATTCACACTCTATGCTCCCACAGCAGGTGCTTATGTAGCAGATAGAGAAAAGGCAGTAGCAGGCGGTGCATACGAAGGTAAGGCAGCTTACCTTGAAGTTGTTGACGCCAACAAAGTTACAGTTACAGGTGCAGCTTTGGTTACAAAGAGCGGTAAGGACGTAACTACAGATGCTGCAGACGGTATCTTAGTTCCTGTAGACAGTGCAATCAAGGCTCGTGAAACAGGCGCAGAGCTTATTGCGTTCACAGATGGTACAAACGTGTACACAACAAATAGCGATGGCTGGGCAACAATTACACCTGCATCCGACGCTGATTACTATGCAGCAACTCTTGGTGTTGCAATGGTAGATGGTGCACAGGTTAGAATTGGTGAAGGCGTAAATGATGACGGTACAGTGGCAGGCGACAGCGGTCTTCGTTTCGTCACAACAGTTGACAAAACCGACTCTCTTGCAAACGTAACAGGCGCAACATTCGGTGTTGAAGTTACAGCTGAAGGTAGCAGCGCTGCAGCAGTTGACATTCCTGCAGATAAGTGGCAGGTAGAAGGCGAAGTTTACACATCTGCTCTTACAAACCTTGCAGTTTCTAACTACAACCGTAACTTTACAGCTACACCTTATGTATCTATCAATGGTACAAAGTATTATGGTAGCGAAGTAACAAGAAGTATCTACCAGGTAGCTTCCGGTCTTCTTGCTACAGGTTATAACGGCAACTATGGCGAAAGTGTGGATGAGACAGGTACAAATTACACCGAAATGCCCGAAGTACTTGTAAAGGTACTTAACGGTTATGTAAACCAGGTAGGTGTAAGACTTATCATTAATGAAGGCGTTCTTGCTAAGAGTGACAAGTACACAGGTAGTGAAGATACATTCTTTACAGTAAGCAATGCTTCCACAAATGGTAGTGTATACACATGTACACTTACAGCTGTTGGCGAGGCTGAAATCAATACAGACCTCTTCAATACATATGTAAGAATTAACAATAACAACAGTGCAGTTAAGACACTTGTTAGTGTTGTTGATAACGGTGACGGTACATATACACTTACATTTGATGGTTCCAGCTTGGTTACAGAATAATCAACTAAACCAAATAAAAAGCTCTTCCTTCGGGAAGAGCTTTTTTGCCTTATAGGAAATTGTGCATTTCCTATAAGGCAAAAAATAAATTTTATGTTATTGCCGTGCGAGAATTTCCTCGCAAGACTCGGAAAAGCTACAAAGGCATTACGAAGTGTTTTCTCCTCTGTTTACTTTAATTGCAACTATCGTCAGAGAGTGTCGGAGACACTTTGTTCTTAACAAAAAAGCCAATCCATTAAGGATTGGCTTTTTGCATATGAAAAACTTTATTTTGTTGTAATTTTAACTGTAGCAGGCTGCAAATTGTCTGCTGTAACGGTTAATGTAGCCTCGCCGGGAAGGTCGGTCGCTTTAATGTAAATAACAGCGTTGCCGTTATGAACCTTTCTTGAAGGGGATGAATAGGGGGTAACGTCAAAGCCGCAGCCATTTTCAATGCCTGCAACAGTTGCCGAAAGACCGGAAAGCTGTGCGGTAATAACGTTGTCTGCCCAATTAACCTTGTTGCCGTCCTTGTCGTAAAGAGTTACATCGACACGAAGGGTATCGTAGCTGTCTGCTGCAAGTTCTGTTTTTTCGGCAGTAAGAGCAATTTTAACGGGCTCAAAGGTTGTTTTAAGGGTGTAGTCGCATCCGTTGATTACCGCCTTTAATTCACCCTTTTCGAAGGGAACCTCCCATACTATCATGTTGCCATGTTCTTCGTTATCGGCTTTGTTAACACCCAAGGATTTTCCGTTTAAGAACAGCTCTGCTTCGGGTGCGTTGGTATATGCGATAACCTCGCAGTTTGTGCCCTCGTCAAAATTCCAATGCTCGCAGAACCATCTGCCCGGGCGGCGTCTGCGGGGACGGTTTTCGCCCTCTTCATGCTTTTCACGGGTGAAAATATAAATGTAGGGCGCATCATCCCACAGTGTTTTTCTGAAATGCCAGCTTGGCTTTTTAAAGCCGCCCATGTCAAGTAAGCCGGGCATGGAGGAGCGGATAGGCCAACCATGAGCTTCGCCCATATAGTCAATACCTGTCCAGAGGAACTGTCCGCATATGTAATCGTTATCGGCAACTGCTTTCCATGCCTTCCAGCTGTGAGAGTTCTCACTGCCATATATAACTGAGTTGGGGAAGCGCTTGTGGTCATCCTCATAGAGGTGCTCCTTGTAGTTGTAGCCTGCAATATCCAAAGCTTCAAAATAGCCTGTGTTTGTGGAAAGCTCGGGGAAGGCAAGCGCTGCTGTAACAGGGCGTGTTGTGTCGCATTCCTTAACCCAACTTACAAGCTGGCGTGCAATAACTGCCAGGCGCTCTGCATTGGGCTTGTTGGGGTCATACATTCTTTCAATTTCGGGCTTGTTGGCATCGTTGTTGCCTGTCATAGACGAAAAAGAGGGGTGGCAGTATGGGTCATTGGGATAATCCACCTCATTGCCGATAGACCACATAACAATGGAAGGATGGTTTCTGTCTCTGAGAACCATTGCTTTAATATCCTTTTCGCCCCATTCGGGGAAGTCTTCAAAGTAGCCGAAGCGCTTGGGCGGGTAAACATTGTGTCCCTGCCACCATTTGTTTTTGGGCCCTTCCCATTCGTCGAAGGCTTCGTCCATGGTGATAAAGCCGAGCTCGTCGCATAAATCCAAAAGTTCGGGGTCGGGCGGGTTATGGCTTGTGCGGAGGGCATTTGTGCCGCATTCCTTTAACTTTAAAAGCCTGTCCCGCCATACCTCTTTGGGCACCGCTGCACCTAAACAGCCTGCATCGTGATGCACGCAAACGCCTTTAAGTTTGGTGTGAACACCGTTTAAGAAGAAGCCATGGTCGGGGTCGAAATTAAAATAACGAACACCGAAGGCTGTATAAACCGTATCGGTAACATTGCCGTTTGCAATAACCTCTGTTTTCATTGTGTAAAGATAGGGGCTATCGGGCGACCAAAGTGAGGGATCTTTAATTGTAAGAAGGCTTTCGCCCTTTGCAATTTCGTTGCCGTTTTTATCAATGATTGTGTTCACTACCTGTGCAGGGAGAGTTGTTTCACACTCGATTTTAACTGTTGCCTCGTCCTTTGTTACCGAGGGGGTTGTAATAAAAAGGCTGTCGGGCACAATGGAGGTTTCGTCACACACTGTTACATAAACCCTTCTGGTAATGCCTGTGCCTGTAAACCAACGTGAATCGGCTGTTTCGTCGCGATTAACCATTACACTGATAACGTTTTCGTCGCTGACAAATTCTGTTACATCATATGTAAAGGTTGAATAGCCATAGGGGCGCTTGCCAAGATAGTTGGAGTTGAACCACACCTTGGAGTTGTTGTAAACGCCTTCAAAGGTTACATAAACCTTGCCGCCCTTCTGGGGAAGCGAAAAGCGCTTGCGATAATGCATGCGACCACCGGGCAGGTAGCCCGAGCCCGAGGAATGACATTTGTCGAACTCGCACTCAACGCTTGCATCGTGGGGAATAGTAACTGTGTGCCATGCGGTATCGTCAAAGCCCTTGTAAAAAGCCATGGGCTCTTCGCCGCGGTGGAATTTCCAGCCTGAGGTTAAATAAATCTGTTCTCTTTTCATTTTCAGTCTCTCATTAAGAAACGGGGACATTTCCGTTCATTCATTTTTAGTTTGATAATTAAAAAATGAAAGGTTTTTGCAAAAAGCAAAAACCTTTCATAAATTCTGCGTTCTCCATTCAGAATTCTGCATTAATTTTAATAGCCCAAGGTTTCGCCGATAGAGTCGTCGTTTTCAATCCATGACTGAACGTCAACAACTGTATATTTGTCGTTTGTGTTACGGATAACAACCTTT
Organism: Clostridia bacterium; assembly: GCA_017414645.1. GTDB lineage: Bacteria > Bacillota > Clostridia > UMGS1883 > UMGS1883 > RGIG1927. The sequence continues at coordinate 17,757 of JAFQLL010000005.1, forward strand.
TCAATGCCTGCATTAATAATTGCTCTTTTACACATTGCGCAGCTGGAGGCTCCTGCAACGTATTCACCTGTTTCAACGTCCTTGCCTGCAAGGTAAAGTGTTGCACCCATCATGTCTCGACGGGAAGCTGAAATAATGGCATTTTCTTCGGCGTGAACACTGCGGCAGAGCTCATAGCGCTGACCGCGGGGAATGTTCATTGCATTACGGCGGCAATAGCCAAGGTCAATACAGTTTTTTCTGCCACGGGGTGCACCTGTGTAGCCTGTTGAAATAATTTCGTCGTTCTTTACAATGATTGCACCGTAGTTACGGCGGAGGCATGTGCCTCTCTCTAAAACGACGGTTGCAATGTCAAGATAATAGTTTGTTTTATCACGTCTTTGCATAGCAAAATCTCCTATCTGATTACAATTTTAGATGCGTAAATGTTGCCGTCCTTTATTGTGCCTGTGGCAATAATTCTGTCTGCAGGCTCAAGGGCAAGGAAGTCAAGCTTTTCACCTGAAATACCATTATAAATGGTAGCACCTGTTTCAATATACAAGGGCTTTTCGCTGGAGGTGCCTGTTTCGGTATTTATAACCGACAAGTAAACCTGGCGATTTGTAACGCTGATTTTTGTAATTACGCCTTCTGCGATAACTGTTTCTTTAAATGCATCCGAAGGTGCGGTCACATATGCCACAACAACCTTACCGTTTGCAAACTCGAGCTTTGCGCTGTAGCCCACGCGAAGGTCATAAATTGTGGAGGCTACATGGTTTACGTAAATTGCCGATGCTGCAGAAAAGGTGTATTCCACATCATTTATAATAACACTGCATTCATCGCTGAGTGTAATTGTTGTAATGACGCCTTCGATAGGGTCAACGGGAACGTAAGTGATGTCTTCCTTTTCAACTCCGTTCCAGCGGTTATCTTCTGTGTTCACAACCTCAATGTCGGCAAGAGTATCGTTTATGTAGAAGAATGCTACGTCAGCATCTGTTTCAATTGCCTTTACGTTGTCTGTCTTGTAGCCGTCAACATAAAGGTTCACATTTTTGGGAATTGCATAAATTGAAGGTGTTCCAGATGCGTTGCCATAGGTGATTGAGTTGTTTGCTTTGTTTTTGCCTACTATTTTTCCAAAGGAAACCTCAATTCTGAACTTGTCAAGCACACGGTGGAGAAGCACCGCCATCTGTGCTCTTGTTACTGAGCCGTAAGGCTTGAAGAAAATGTCTTCGGGGTGCTCGGGGTCGTACACTCCCTGCATGAGAGCAGAATTTGTAACGTATTCAACATAGGGTGTCGCAGTATAGGGTATTTCGCCTGCATCGGAATAGGTAAGATTGTATGTACCGCTCTTATTAATGCTTCCCTCTGCACGGATAAGCTTTGTTAATAAAATTGCCATTTCATAACGGAGAAGAGGCGAATTTGCACGATCCTCTGCAATGTAGCCTGCAAGCTCTGCTTCGGTAAGCACACCCTTGTAAAGAAGGAACGCTACCTCGCTGGGGTAGGGTGTGTTATATGCACTTACAACATCTTTATAGCGTTCAGCTGCAACGGCCAGATAGGCTTCATAATCCTTGGTGATGTAGCCTGCAACACGTGCTGTAAGCACTAACGCCTCTGTTTTTGTAATGGCACGATCAGGGCGGAAGGTTCCGTCTTTGTAGCCCTTTATAATGCCTAAGATTGTCATGGCTTCTATCTGAGGCTCAGCCCATGCATGGAATTCGTTAATATCGGAAAAGCCCGATGCGGCAAAGGCGCTTACAGAGCCCATAAGCATGGCGAGTGTAACAGCCAGAGCAATAATTCTTTTTTTCATTATTCAGTCCTCCGTTTAAAAAATATCTTCTATATATCAGCATATCATATCATTAATAAAACTTCAACAAAAATTCGACTAAATAATTATTAAAAATTCGTTAAATTAAGTGTAAAAATAAGGGTTCTTTACAAAATGTTAATTTGACTTTTTATGTAATTGTGATATACTTTAGTCTACAATAAATTATTGGAGTATGATACTATGCTTTGTACAAGATGTAAGAAAAATCCTGCGATGATTTTTATGACTCGCATGGAAGGCGATAAAAGCGTGAACGAGAGCCTTTGTCTGCCCTGCGCAAAGGAGCTGGGGCTTGACCTTAGCAAAATGATGGGCGACATTAATCCCGAAGAGCTCTCTATGATAGAAAACGAAATGATGGATGCCATAAATTCTGCCGATTTGCCCACAGAAGACATATCCGGCGGAATTATGAGCATTATGAATAATTTGTTCTCGGGCGGCAGCGAAAAGCCCATGATGCCTCATAATTCCTCCTCAAAAAGGGAAAAAAGAGGCAAAAAGGAAGAGGATAATAAAAGAATTATTGACTCCTACGGCGAAAACCTTACAAAAAAGGCAATGGCAGGCAAGCTTGATAAGGTTATCGGCAGAGACCAAGAAATTGACAGAATGATTCAGGTTTTAAACCGCAGAACAAAGAACAACCCTGCCCTTATAGGTGAGCCCGGTGTAGGTAAAACTGCAGTTGCAGAGGGTCTGGCAGAAAGAATTGTTTCCAATCAGGTGCCTGTAAAGCTCCGCGACAAGGAGGTTTATCTTTTAGACTTTACCGCAATCGTTGCAGGTACACAATACCGTGGTCAGTTCGAAGCAAGGCTTAAGGCAATTGTGGACGAGGTTAAAAAGCTTGGAAACATCATTCTTGTTATCGACGAGCTTCATAACATTGTAGGTGCAGGCGATGCTGAGGGCGCAATGAGCGCGGCTAACATTCTTAAACCTGCTCTTGCCCGCGGCGACATTCAGGTAATAGGCGCAACAACCCTCTCAGAGTACCGTAAGTATATTGAAAAGGACAGTGCTCTGGAAAGAAGGTTCCAGCCCATTATTATTGAAGAACCTTCCGTTGCCGAAACTATTGAAATTTTAAAGGGAATAAGAGGGTATTACGAAAATTATCACCAGGTAAAAATAACCGACGAGGTTATTGAAAAGGCGGCAATACTTTCCGAACGCTACATTACAGACCGCTTTTTGCCCGACAAGGCCATTGACCTTATCGATGAAGCGGGAAGCCGTGCTAATTTGAAAAACAAAGCTTTAGCAACAATTTTCGAGCTCAGAAAGCAGCTTGAGCTTATAAAAAAGGAAAAGGACTCTGCAGCAAACGAAGACTCTATAGAGGATTATCAGAAGGCGGCAGATTTAAAGATGCAGGAATGCTCCATTCAGCAGTCCATTGACAAAATAACAGAGGACATGGAGGACGTGTACCTCACTGTTGAAGACATTGCAACTGTTATTGAGCTCCAGACAAAAATTCCTGTTAAGAAAATAACAGAGGAAGAAACAAAGAGGCTCTTAGAGCTTGAGGCCAACCTTCACAAGCGAATTATCGGTCAGAATGATGCGGTTAATGCGGTTGCACGTACCATCCGCAGAAAAAGAGCAGCGCTTTCTAAAAAGAAGCGCCCTGCAAGCTTTATCTTTGTGGGCCCTACGGGGGTAGGTAAAACAGAAACCGTTAAGGCTTTGGCTTGCGAGCTTTTTGAAAGCGAAGAGGCATTAATCCGTGTGGATATGACAGAATACATGGAAAAGCATGCTGTAAGTAGGCTCATTGGCTCGCCTCCGGGCTATGTTGGCTACGACGATGCAGGTCAGCTTACCGAAAAGGTACGAAGAAAGCCCTACAGCGTAATTTTATTCGACGAAATTGAAAAAGCTCACCCTGACGTAATGAATATTATGCTGCAAATTCTTGACGACGGTAGAGTAACAGACAGCCACGGCAAGGTGGTAAGCTTTGAAAACACCGTTATTGTAATGACAAGTAACGCAGGCAGCAGTTATTCCTCCTCCGCATTAGGCTTTGGCAAAACCGAGGTAGATGCATCTAAAACGAGAGCAATGGAAGCTCTTAAAAAGTTCCTTCGCCCCGAATTTTTGAACCGTGTTGACGAGGTTATTGTGTTTAATCCCTTAACAAAGGACGAGCTCTTTGAAATTGTTGAGCTTATGATAAACGAAATCAGGGACATGGCAAAGGAAAGAGGCATGGACTTTACTGTTACAGAGGCTGTTAAGTTGTACCTTTGTGACAAGGGCTACGACAGCGCTATGGGTGCAAGACCGCTCCGCAGACTTGTAAGCCGTGAAATTGAGGATAGGCTTGCCGAAGCAATTATAAAAGGCGACAGAAGAGAAAGCTTTGCCTTTGATGTTGAAAACGGTGAAATTGTATTAAGCTAATAAGAAGCTGAGAGATTTTTGAAAGAAAACCTCTCAGCTTTTTTGTTTACCTACAGTTAACTGAAAACGACTTTTACAGTTAACCCGGATGATAATACAATGTAAATGTAGTCAGAATAATTAAATTAAAGGAGTGATTTTCATGAAGAAAATTATGGCGAGTTTAATGGCTATACTTATGGTGACAGCGGTATTTACAGGATGCGGTCAGAGTGAGGGCGGCGAGAAAGCAACAGGTGCAGTTGAACTTATAAGCGGCACGGTTACAACCGACGGCTCTACAAGCATGGAAAAGGTAATAGGCTTCCTCAGTGAAGCGTATATGGAAGAAAACAACGAGGTTAAGGTTACATACAACCCCACAGGCTCCGGTAGCGGTATTCAGGCAGTGCTTGACGGAAGGTGTGACATAGGCCTTTCCAGCCGTGACCTTAAACCTGAGGAAGCTGAAAACCTTACAGGCGTGGTAGTGGCTATTGATGGTATTGCAGTTATAGTTAACCCCGAAAACCCTGTAAATGACCTTACCGTGGAGCAGATTAGCTCTATTTATAAAGGTGAGGTTACTAACTGGAGCGAGGTTGGGGGAGGCGATGCTCCTATCGTTCTTATCGGACGTGAAGCAGCATCGGGCACTCGTGACGGCTTTGAAAGCGTAACAGGTACTGAGGATTTGTGTAAGTATACACAGGAATTGACAAGCACGGGCGATGTTGTGCAGACTGTTGCATCAAATCCTAACGCAATTGGTTATGCATCGCTGGCAAGTGTTAAGGACACTGTAAAAGTACTGTCTGTTGAAAATGTTGTGCCTACAACAGCTTCTATACAGAATGGCGAATATAAAATACAGCGTAACTTCCTTTTTGTTACAAGAAAAGACGTAGAAATGAGTCCGGCAACGCGAGCTTTCTTCAACTTTACGGTAAGTGGCGAAGCTGATGAGTATATCACGGCAGCAGGGGCAATACCTGCAATCAGATAAAGGAGAAAATATGAAAAGAGTAACAGGCTTTATCGAAAACACAATGGGTATAATTTTTACTGTGTGCGGATTTTTAGCGGTGGGCTTTGTTGTTCTTATCACCGGATTTTTGGTTGTGTCGGGTTTGCCTGCCATAGGCGAAATAGGAATAATACAATTTTTATTCGGAAGGGTTTGGGCATCTACTGCATCACACCCTTCCTATGGCATTTTACCATTTATTTTAACCTCGGTGTATGGAACGGCAGGTGCAATTGTGATAGGTGTGCCGTTAGGGCTTTTGTGCGCAATATTTATCGCAAAAATTACGCCAAAACATGTTGGAATTGCTGTGCGAGGTGCAGTTGACCTTTTAGGCGGTATTCCGTCTGTTGTATATGGTCTTGTTGGTATGATTGTAATTGTGCCTTTTGTGCGCAAGACTTTCAATCTGCCCGATGGCGCAAATTTGTTTTCGGCTATAATTGTGCTGGCTGTTATGATATTGCCTTCAGTTGTTTCTGTATCGGAAACGGCAATAAGAGCTGTTCCAAAGGAATATGAGGAAGCATCGTTGGCACTTGGTGCAACCAAAACGGAAACTGTTTTTAAGGTTATAGTTCCTGCGGCAAAGAGCGGCATTTTAACGAGCATTGCGCTCGGCATAGGCAGAAGCATTGGTGAGGCAATGGCAGTTATGATGGTTTCGGGCAATGTTGCGAATATGCCCTCGCTTTTTAAAAGTGTGCGATTTCTTACCACAGCAGTTGCAAGCGAAATGAGCTATTCCTCTGGTTTGCAGAGAAAAGCGCTGTTTTCTGTTGCACTTGTGCTTTTTGTGTTTATTCTGATAATAAACTTAATATTAAACCTTGTTGTAAAAAAAGAAAGGGAATAAGGGCATGAAAGAAAAAATATCAATGTCGAGAAAGGTCAAATGCACTCTGCTGAATATTATCATGCTCGCGGCATGTGCTGTTATATGCGTTATTCTTTTAGGCATTGTGGGCTTTGTTGTATACCGTGGAGCAGGTAATATTACGGTGGATTTAATTACAAATAAGCCGAGCCTGCTTAAGGGCACGATAGGTATATTGCCAAACATATTAAACACTCTTTACATAATTGTAATGACACTTGTACTGGTTTTGCCCTTGGGTGTAGGCGCTGCCATTTACTTGAATGAGTATGCAAAAAACAAAAAAATTGTAAAATTGATTGAACTTGCCACAGAGACACTTTCGGGAATTCCCTCTATTATATACGGCTTGGTGGGCATGCTGATTTTTGTTCAGTTCATTAATCTTGACACAAGCCTTATTGCAGGTAGTCTTACCTTGGTTATAATGACCCTGCCCACTATTATCCGTACAACACAGGAAAGCTTAAAGACTGTCCCAAATGGTTACAGAGAAGGCTCACTTGCGCTTGGTGCGGGAAAGTGGTACATGGTAAGAAGTGTTGTTCTGCCATCGTGTATTGACGGTGTTGTAACGGGCTGCATTTTATCAATAGGCAGAATTGTGGGAGAAAGTGCAGCACTGCTTTTTACCGCAGGCATGGCTAACGAGGTTTTGGGAATATTTGAGTTTTTTAAGCCTAAAATGTCGGGCTCAAGCCTTACGGTTGCGTTGTATATGTACGCAAAAGAGCGCGGAGAGTTTGAAATAGCCTTTGCAATAGCTGCAATACTTTTGGTTTTAACATGTGCAATTAATTTTTTGTCAAAGGCAGCGGCAGTTTTGCTCAAAAGGAAAGGAAGCGGCAAATGATGGGAATAATTACTGCAAAAAATCTTGACTTATGGTATAATAACGGTGCAACGCATGCACTGAAAAGTATAAATATTGGACTGCCTGAAAACGAAATTACCGCACTTATAGGACCGTCAGGGTGCGGTAAATCCACATTCTTAAAATGCCTTAACAGAATGAATGATTTAGTTGAAGGCTGTAAAATAGAAGGGCTGGTCACACTTGACGGGGTGGATATTTATGGTAATATGGATGTAAATATTTTAAGAAAAAGGGTGGGCATGGTTTTCCAGAAGCCCAATCCATTTCCCATGAGTATATACGATAACATTGCATACGGTCCGAAAATACACGGAGTAAAGTCAAAGGTAAAGCTTGATGAGATAGTTGAAAAATCGTTGCGGCAGGCAGCTATATGGGATGAATGCAAGGACAGACTGAAAAAGAGTGCGTTGGGAATGAGCGGAGGTCAGCAACAGAGGCTTTGCATAGCGCGTGCTTTGGCAGTTGAACCCGAGGTTTTACTTATGGATGAGCCTACCAGTGCACTTGATCCCATTTCAACTTCTAAAATAGAAGACCTTGCAATTGAGTTAAAAGAAAAGTATACTATAGTTATGGTAACGCATAATATGCAGCAGGCGGCAAGAATTGCAGATAAAACGGCATTCTTTCTTCTGGGCGAGATTATAGAGTTCGACCATACCGAAAAAATGTTCTCTGCACCGTATGATAAGAGAACCGAAGATTACATTACAGGAAGGTTTGGTTGATTATGCGTAACAGATTTGAGAAACAGCTCAACGAGCTCAATAACGAAATTATTACCATGGGTGCTCTTTGTGAGGAAGCTATCGAAAACAGCATTAAGTATCTGTTTGAGGGTGACGAGGGGCTCAAGGAGACTATTATCGAGACAGAAAAGCAGATTAACAGCAAGGAAAGAGATATTGAAGTTCTTTGCATGAAGCTTCTTATGCAGCAACAGCCCGTTGCAGGCGACTTGAGGATTATTTCGTCAGCACTGAAAATGATTTCCGACCTGGAAAGAATAGGTGACCAGGCACTTGATATTGCATCTATGGCAATTTATGTTGAAAAGAGCGGTATGCAGACAAGGGTACACATCAAGGATATGGCAAACTCAACGATGAAAATGGTGGGGTATAGTATAGAATCCTTTGTAAAGAAGGATGTAAAGCTGGCATATAAGGCTATTGAATGTGACGACGAGGTTGATGCACTTTTTAATAAAGTTAAAAGTGAGCTTGTTGAGGTAATCGCACGAGGCGAAGACAACGGAGAAGCATTGGTTGACCTTGTTATGATTGCAAAATATTTTGAGAGAATAGGCGACCATGCCGAAAATATTGCCGAATGGGTTATTTATTCCATTACAGGAAATTACGTGTAGTGATACAGAGGTGATAATATGATTTACTTTGTGGAAGATGATGTTAATATTCGAAAGCTTGTTTGCTACGCGCTTTCAAAGGAAGGTTATGAGGTGAAAGAGTTTTCTGACGGGTCAGATTTAAAAAAAGCACTTGAAGGAAATATTCCCGAGCTTGTCATATTGGACATAATGCTTCCGGGCGAAGACGGACTTGAGATACTGAAAGGTATGCGTAACGAAGAACGATATAAGGATATTCCGGTTATTATGGTCACTGCAAAAGACAGCGAGTACGATATTGTAATGGGACTCGACAGTGGCGCCGATGACTATATCCCTAAGCCCTTTGGCATGACAGAGTTTATTGCAAGAACAAGGGCGGTGCTTCGAAGATACGAAAAGACAAAAAGTGAACGCGATTATCGGATAGGTAGTCTGCATGTTGACCCCGGAAAACATATTGTGACTGTTGCAGGGCAAGAGATTACACTTTCCTATAAGGAATATACCCTTCTTCTTGCACTTTTGAAAGCAGAAGGAAAGGTGGTTAATCGTGACACTTTGCTTACAGATATCTGGGGCGAGTTTTATGACGAGTCAAGAACACTTGATGTGCACATCCGTAAGCTCAGGGTAAAGCTTGGTGAGGCAGGGCGCTTAATACACACTATCAAGAATGTGGGTTACAGGCTTGGGGGTAGCGTGTATGAGTAAAAGAATATTTCAGGCGAGCTTTGTAACCTCCATATTGGTACTGTTTATCAGCGTGGCTCTTATTTTCGGAGTGCTTTTTGACCATTTTGAAGAACAGATTTTCAATGAAATGCAAAGTGAAGCCTCCTACATATCTCATGCTATAGCCGGACAGGGTATTGACTATATTGACAATTTTGAAGGGGCAGTAAAACGAATAACCATTGTTGCTCCCGACGGTAAGGTTATAAAGGACACCTCTGCTGATGTAAATGTGCTCGACAATCACGCAAAAAGAGAGGAAATTGCCCGGGCAATGGCGCAAGGAAGCGGAAAAAGTGCGCGTTATTCAGACACTTTGATGAAAAAAAATCTGTACTATGCAACAAAAATGCCTGACGGAAACATACTTCGTGTGTCAACTACTCAAAGCTCTGTGCTTGTGCTTTTTCTCGACTTTCTGCAACCATTGGTTATAATTGTGCTTTTTGCACTGCTGCTTTCCTTTGCAGTGTCGAAAAGGGTTTCGAAGGCGATTGTGAAGCCTATCAATAATCTCGATCTTGAAAACCCTGCAAGTAATGTTGTGTATGAAGAGCTTACACCTCTTTTAAAAAAACTTTCCACACAAAAAACTACTATTGACGATCAGATAAAGGCTGCCCTGCAAAAGCAGGAAGAGTTCAGGCTTATTACAGAAAACATGAGCGAAGGTCTTCTGATTATTGATGCCGATACAAATGTGCTTGTGTATAACAAAGCAGCACTGAAACTTCTGGGAATTCAAAAAATTACAAACACGAGCGTGCTGGTCATAAACAGAAAAAAGAGCTTTCGAGATGTGGTAAACAAGGCCATAAGCGGAGAACGCTGCGAAGAAACGCTTTTGTTTGAAGACAGAAGCTACGACCTTATAGCTACTCCTGTCTATGAAGAAAACAAAATTATAGGTGCAGTTATAATGATTGTTGACGTGACTGAACGGGAAAAACGCGAGCAGCTGAGGCGAGAGTTTACCTCAAACGTATCTCATGAGCTTAAAACACCCCTTACATCAATTTCGGGCTTTGCTGAAATGATTAAAGCCGGGGATATGCCTATGGAAACAATTGTAGATTTTTCCCAGTCAATTTATGATGAGGCACAGCGTCTGACAAATCTTGTTTCCGACATTATCAAGATGGGCGAAATCAGCGAGAAACCGGCAGGCGAAGAAAATGAAGAAGTAAATATTAAAGCTGTGAGTGATGGTGTTCTGAAATCTCTTAAGCCTATTGCAGACAAACGAGGCATAGAACTCAATCTTTATGGGGATGCTGCCATTATAATCGGTTCATGCAAAATTCTGAAGGAAATGATTTTCAATCTCTGTGACAATGCTGTTAAGTATAATAAGGAGCAGGGCGAGGTAAATGTTACAATAACCCGGACGGATAAAACCGTCAGGTTGACCGTTTCAGATACGGGGATAGGAATTCCGCCGCTCCACCATGAAAGAGTTTTTGAACGTTTTTACCGAGTGGATAAAAGCCACTCGAAAGCTGTTGACGGAACAGGGTTGGGACTTGCGATAGTAAAGCATGGTGCGCAGTACCATGACGCGGAAATACAGCTTGAAAGCATTGAGGGCAAGGGGACGAGCATAACCTTGGTTTTTAATAAATAAGACAAAAAATGACGTGTCTGACACGTCATTTTTTTGCGTTCTATTTCAGCCTTCCTTTCATATAAATGGAAGCGAGGGAGGATATAGCATGAAAGATTATATTGAAAATAGGGCACGAAGCCTTGCTTATTACATAATAGAAAATAAAGCTACCGTCCGGGATGCGGCAAAGAAGTTTTCAATGTCAAAATCCAGTGTGCATAAGGACGTAACCGCAAGGCTTGAAAAAATAAGCCCGGCCTTGTCAGGCGAAGTTAAAAAGGTGCTGGAGCACAATAAAGAAGAGAGGCACATACGCGGAGGCTTAGCCACCAAAAAGAAATACGAAATGCTGAAAGAACAGATAAACTGACTAAAATCCACAATCGGGACATTCCCTAACCAAAGCAAACCCACAATCTCGACTTTTCGCAAGCAAAATTGTAAATGAATGAATGGGTGTGTCCCGGCACCTTATAAAATTGTTGCAGTTACCTAATCAAAGTATACTAAAGCTCACATATTACTAAATTCAATTGCGTGGGCTACCGACGGAATGCTTTCGCCCTGGCAGCTCATGGTGGGGCTCATGAGCGCTCCTGTTGCAATAAAAAGCACACGGTTAAAATGCCCCTTTTTCATCTGTGGTAAAATATAGCCTGCAAGCATTGCTGCGCTGCAACCGCACCCTGAACCGCCCGAATGAACATCCTGCCGTTTTGCATCAAAAATCATACAGCCGCAATCCGAGTAGACTTTATCTATATTAATGTGATATTCCTGCTTTAAAAGGTCAGAAGCTACTCTTTTGCCCGTGTGCCCCAAGTCACCCGATACTATAAGGTCGTAATCATCGGGCTTACTCTTTGTGGCAGTGAGATGACTCAATAACGTGTCGCAAAAGGCTGGTGCCATTGCACAGCCCATGTTGTTAGCGTCGCAAACGCCTGCATCAATAACCTTACCTGCCGTGGCAGATGTTATATATGGGCCTTTTCCTTCTTTTTCAAGTATAACGGCACCGGCGCCCGTAACGGTCCACTGGGAGGTGGGAGGACGCTGGGAACCGTATTCCAGCGGAAAGCGAAACTGCCTTTCACTGGAGCAAAAGTGGCTGGAGGTTGCCGCTAATGCTCTTTTTGCACCACCTGAAACCAGAAGAGAGGCGACAAACAGGCTTTCTGCCATGGTGGAGCAGGCTCCGTAAAGCCCGAGAAAAGGTATTCCGATACGCCTTGCGGCATAGCCTGTGGCAGTGCACTGGTTCAATAAATCGCCGCTTGCCATAAATGAAATATCACTTGTGCGGAAATTACCCTTTTCAATTGCAGTTGTAACTGCCTCTTTGAACATTGTGCTTTCTGCTGCCTCCCATGACTTTTGCCCGAAATAGGCGTTCTGCTCCACTCTGTCAAAGCTTTTGCCGTAAGGCCCTTCGCCCTCCTTTTTGCCCACGACTGAAGCAAAGGCTGCAACCGAGGGTGGATTGTCAAAGAAAAGTGTGGAACGCTCAGAAACAGTAAATGACATAAATCCTCCTAAAGCATAAAAATGTAGTAGATAAGTCCGCAAAGGGCGGCAGAAAATATTCCGTAAACAAGCACCGGCCCTGCAATTACAAAAATTTTTGGGGCAATGCCTGTTATAAACCCTTCAGAACGGTACTCAATGGCAGGGGCCACAACGCTGTTTGCAAAGCCTGTTATGGGCACAAGGGTACCTGCACCTGCAAAACGAGCAACGTTGTCGAAAATGTGCAGCGCCGTTAAAATGGAAGCAATGGCAATTAGTGTAATGCTTACTGCTGTAGAGGAAAGCGCATCAGATAAATTGAGGGAAAGATAAAAGGCTTTCAGATACTGCCCCAAAGCGCATATTGCACCGCCTGTTACGTAAGCCTTTAGCGTGTTTACAAGGGTTGATGTAGGGTCTGTCCGCTGTTTAATGAAGCGGGCGTACTGACTTTTTGTCAGTTGCATAAAATCACCTCGGGGTTATTCTTTGCATAAAAAGAAACTTTATACAAAAAAGGACACGCAGCGCGTGTCCTTTTGGCGATATGTTTAATTAAGATAATTTGTATATCTTCACACCGTGCATGGGTACGAGAGAATAAATTCTGTCCTGAACCACACTTTCTTCCTTTGTGAAGAGGTTTTTCAAGGTTGCCTTCTCCATTCCAACAAGTGAAAGGGGGGTATTAACCGTCATATCCTTGTCGGAAATATTGAACTGAGCAATGTAGCAGGAATCATCCTTGGTGCTCTTTGCATACCATACAACAGCACCTGTTTCGTCTCTGTAAAGCTCATGGTTGTCTGTAGAGAATTTGTTGAGCTCAATTAAATCTTCGTTCATCATAAGAGAGTCTGTCCATTCATCGTTCATGGTCATGTCGCCGCCGAAGAAAAGGGGAGAACGGAATATGGACCAGAGAGCCATGTGAGTGAGCTGTTCGTCTTTTGTAAAACGGGACCATTCGCCACCATTGCCGTCACAAACACGAAGCTTGCCTAAAGGAAGCATATCGCAGTCAGGCCATGCACCTTCGCATCTTAAATTCTGCCAGTTACGGCAACGATCGAACATATCGCGTAAAAGCTCCCACTTGTCCCAGAAGTCATCTGTCATACGCCACATGTTTGCATGATCGTTAAGATGCTCTGCGCTCTTTAAGGAAGCAGCACCGGGTGAAAGGGAAAGAATAATATCGCGGCCTGTTTTATCGATAGCCTTTCTTATCATTTCAACTTCCTTATCGTGATAGGGGCGGGCAATATCGTCAACTTTAACAAAGTCAATTTCCCACTGAGCATAAAGCTCGAAAAGTGAATCGTAGTATTCCTGAGCACCGTCCTTTGTGTAATCAACACCGTACATATCTGTGTTCCAGGGGCAGGTAGAGTCAACACGTGCAATGTCAAGCGCTCTCTTGTCAGTACCCTTGATAGCTGTGTTCTTCTTTACGCATTCGCGCGCAATACCGCGGAGAATGTGAATGCCGAACTTCAAGCCCAAGGAATGAACATAGTCCGCAAGGGGCTTGAAGCCCTGACCATCCTTGGAAGAGGGGAAGCGGTTAACTGCAGGAATAAGGCGAGAATATTCGTCAAATTCCAATGCGGTGAAGTCATTATATGTATGGCTTACTGCGTTGGGCTCATACCACTGAATATCAACAATAACATATTCCCAACCGTATTTTTTTAAATTCTTTGCCATATAGTCTGCGTTCTTTCTTACAACGTCTTCTGTAACAGCGGCACCATAGCAGTCCCAGCTGTTCCAACCCATGGGAGGAGTAAGACAAAGAGAATGATGATTGCGTTTTTTCATAGGAAAAACCTCCAAAGTTCCATAATATATTTGAGTTATACCACATATGAAATGAGGTGTCAACAAATAAAGTGAACAGTTTGTAAAAAAATCGAATTTTTATTTTGTATCGGGATATTTTTCTTTACTATTGGAATAAAAAATGGTATAATGACTGGCTGAAAGAGGTGTTCTTATGGCGATCAAATTAAAAAAATACAGTCTCGGTGAAGAGATTTTCAGCAGTGTTTCTCACGGTGTAGGTGCGCTTATGGCAATAGCTGCAACGGTGCTTGTTATTGTTTTTGCAGCTATCAAGCATAATGTGATGGGCGTTGTGGGAGGTTCAATTTACGGTGGCACGATGATTGTGCTTTACACAATGAGCACTCTTTATCATTCGCTCACAAATCCCACGGCAAAAAAGGTTTTCCGTGTTTTTGACCACTGCTCCATATTCCTTCTTATTGCAGGCACATACACCCCCTATTGCTTGTGCACCCTCTGGGGGCATGGTGGCTTAGGCATACTTATTGCAATCTGGACATGTGCAATACTTGGCATTATACTCAATGCCATTGCCCTTGACCGCTTCAAAACCCTGAGCCTTATCTTTTACGTAATCATGGGTGTGGCAATTATATTCAAGCTTCCTACTCTTATAAAGCTTATGCCTCTTGGCGGCTTGGTTTTCATGTGCATTGCAGGCGCGGTGTATATTTTAGGCATAATTTTTTATTTGTGGAAAGTTAAGTATATGCATGCTATCTGGCATTTGTTTGTGCTTGCAGGAAGCATTTGCTTTTTCTTCTCAATACTTTTTTATGTTGTGTAATAAATCCTTGAAAAATACGGTTTTATATGATAAAATAAATAATTGAAAACAAATTGAAAAACGAAAGGATGAAATTTTGTGATTGATCCGTTACCTGTCGTCACGTTGCAGATTGTTTTAGTTGGTTTTGCTGCTCTTTGTAAGGGCGCAAAAACAGCAATTGAAGGCGTTAACGATTACAAAATGAAGGAGCTTAGTAAGGAGGGCAACAAAAAAGCTAAAAGAGTGCTTGGCTTTATGGAAAAGGAAAGCAGGGTGCTCGCATCACTGAGAACAGCATTTACCGTGTTTATGCTTGTTGCATCTCTTGTGGGCGGCATTTGTAACTACGTTGCATTTGCCGATCAATTTGCAGAAAAGTGGGTGCTTGTTGCAATTCTGGCTCTTATTCATATTTCTGCAGTAGTTGTCTTTGCAGAAATGATACCCCGGAAAATCTGCACGTCAAAGGCCGATGAATGCGCTTTGAACATGGCGGGCTTTGTATGTGTTGTGTGGAACCTTTTCAGACCGATTTCATTTATATACAATCTTCTGGCGAAGCTTTTCGTGGCAATTTCGGGCAATGACCCCAATGGCGAAAATGCTCACGTAACAGAAGACGAAATCATGATGATGGTTGATCTTGGTAGTGAAAAGGGGACTATTGCTCCCGAGGAGAAGGAGCTAATCACAAATATTTTTGAATTTGGCGATAATTGCGCTTCTGATGTTATGACCCACCGTAAGGATGTTACAGTTCTTATGATGGACGAGGAAGCTACAGAATGGGAAGAAAAAGTTCGTGAAAGCGGCTTCTCCCGTTTCCCTGTATGCGGAGAAGATATCGACGATATCGTAGGCGTCGTTTACGCACGTGAACTATACGAGTTCTTCTACGACAAGGGCGAAGACATAAAAGAAATTATCCATCAGGCTTATACTGTTCCCGAAACAATTTCGGCCGATGTTCTTTTCTCGAACATGCAGAAAGAAAAAACACACTTTGCCGTTGTTGCAGACGAATACGGCGGCTTTGCCGGCATTGTTACAATGGACGACCTTTTGGGCGAAATTGTTGGCGAAATTGAAGACGAAGAATATGACGAAGAAATAGAGGCGGAAATCGAAGATATTATTTCTGTAAGTGAAAGCGAATGGGACGTGGACGGTCTCACCCCCTTGGAAGAGCTTGAAGAAATAACAGGTGTAGAGCTGCCCTTGGACGAATTCGACACACTTTCGGGCTTGGTGCTCCACTGTACGGAATCCATTCCCGAGGATGGTGCAACCTTTGTTGTTGAAACCTGCGCTCTTGTAATAAAAGTAACAGAGTTTAAAGACAGAAGAGTGGTAAGAGCAACCATAAGCCTTGCGGAAACAGAAAAAACAGAAGAGTAAGGTAAGTTTAAAGCAACCGCGAAGGGTTCGGGAAAGAAGGTTTTCCGAATAAAATCGGAGGCGGAAATCGCATTTTCGACTCCGAAAGTGACGATTTTAGGGGGCAAAGCCCCTTGTACGAGAAATCGTCACTTTATTCATAAAACTTTTAGAGAGAAATAACGCAGTTTTTTCTCTCGCGTGTCGGAGACACGCTTTTAAAGACAGAAGAGTGGTAAGAGCAACCATAAGCCTTGCGGAAGCAGAAAAAACAGAAGAGTAACAAAATGGTGGGGAAATTTCTCCACCATTTGTAAAATATACGATGGAGAAAGGGAGAGAGAAAATGCCCAAAAAGAAAGAAGTTAATATTTTGCATGCTGTGCTGACATTTTTCGTGTTTCTTGCTCCCGTCTTCGGCTCTGTCTGGGAGAAAAGCACAGTGGTTTATCTGGTACTTGCGTTGTTCTTGGGCTGTGTTGGCTACAGGATATATAAAACAGGGCGCATTGTGCTTACAAAAAGCTTTATTTTCCTTGCTGCAGTTTCACTGTATGCATTCATTCAGCTTATATGGGTGAGCGATAAGGGCTCTCAGACCGCCCTTGGGGCAATGTTTCTTATCTCGGCGTTATCAAGTCTTCTTATTGCTGATTACAAAAAGCAAATAGGAATTGAGAACTTGACTAACACTGCAATAAGGCTTATTTATTCGGCAGCGCTTTTCTACTCTGTAATGGCGATTTTGCATCAGATTTTTATTGAAAGCCGTTTCTGGAGTTCTCCTATGAGCTTTTCTTCAGGCTCAGCTGCTACAAGTGCATTTATTGCAACGGCCGGCATAGTTGCTGCCATGAAGCTTTTCGGAAAAGGAAAAAAACAGCCTGCTTTTTATTTGGCAGTGCCTGTTATGACATATGTTCTCATAATGTCAAAAAGTTTTACAGGCTATCTTTTCGCAGCTCTTGTACTTTTTTCATGGGCCATGACACGTAAACATAAGAAAACAGAAGCCTTTGGTGCATTGGTGCTTTGCGTGGCACTGGGCATTGTAAATGCAATAAACGTTGTGGCAGGTCTTCTTATGAATTCCGAGACCTTCAATGGTGCAATTAAGGGTGTTACAAGCATTTTCGGTATAGGTGCAGGTGGTTATAATGCCACGAGCGAGATGCTTGAAAAGGGCTATAAGTCTTTTCCTGTAACCTTTAGCTTTATGCTTGAAGCCTTTGGTATTGCGGGCATGGCAATAATGATTGTTGCTGTAGGTGCAGGTGTAATTTGTTGCATGAGAGAAAAACGCCTTGCTAATATGTCTATGCTTATTTTTACCTTGGCGGTCATATTTTCCTCTTCTGCGACACTCGTGTTTACGCTTCCTGTTATTGCAATGTTCTACACCTGTCGTGAAGACGATGTTGCTTTTGAAATAAGCAGAGTGTCAGCATTTGCAGTTGCTGTTCCGCTTGCGTTTTCTCTGCTTTTTACAGCGGCGCATATTCCGTATGCAATGGGTAAACATCAGTGTGATCTCGGCAACTATGAAAAAGGTGGAAGGTACTATGCCCTTGGTGCAAATATGGAAATTTTTAATTCAGCAGGATGGGAAAAAGCCTACACAGCTTACATGAAACAGCTCGAAACGGGTAACGGGACAACTTCCTACGGTGTTGTGAAGGAGCTTGTTCTTAAAGCCGAAAAATTTAATAAGAAGAATTATAAATATAACCGCGATTTGGCAGAGGTTTATACTGCCCAAGGTGACTTTCTCAAGGCACTTGAAATATGGGACAATATAATGATACGTTATGACGATGAAGTGCTTTACCCTCAATATGCTGAAAAAATAGTTGATGTAATGGGAAATTGTCCTATAGGTCTTGAAAGAACAGAAGAACTTTACATGGTGCTTGATACATACGCAAAAAAATCGATAAACAAAGACATTGTTTTTGAAATGAACAATATTCTTGCGAAAAGTCAGCAATATTATGTGGCAGCTCGTGAAGGCGAAAAAATTGCAGGCGATATGTATATTGACACGGAAGATGTGACAGAGGTGGAATATGAGAGCAGTAGTGCAGAGGGTTAAAAATGCATCCGTCACTGTTGACGGCAACATAACAGGTGAAATAGGCCATGGGCTTCTTATTCTTTTCGGAGCTGAAGAGGGCGATGGTCAGGAAGATATGGACTATGTTGTAAAAAAATGTGTTGATCTGAGAATTTTCTGCGACGAGCAGGATAAAATGAACTTGTCGGTGAAGGATATTGACGGTGAAATTCTGGCGGTAAGCCAGTTTACCCTTCTTGCAGAAATAAAAAAGGGCAACCGCCCGGGCTTTACAAGAGCCATGAAACCTGAAGAGGCAGAAAAAATGTACGAGGAATTCTGCAAAAGATGCACTGAGGCAACAGGCAAGGAAACTAAAAAGGGCATTTTTGGTGCCGACATGAAACTGGAGCTTTTAAATGACGGCCCCGTCACAATAATTGTTGACTCCAGAAACAAAATATAACTTGAAAATACGAAAAAAGTGGTATATAATACTTTATCGCAGTAGATACTGAAAGGATGAAAAATATGGCGCAGAATAATAACAATAATAATCCCAATCAGCAGAAGACACGTGAGGAAAAGCTCCTTGAGCTTCGTGCAGCAGGCAGAGACCCCTATGAGGTTACAAAATTTGATGTAACTCATTCAATGACATATATTAAGGAACATTTTGAAGAGCTTGAGGGTAAAACCGTAAGAGCAGCGGGCCGTCTTATGGCTAAGCGTCGCGCAGGTGGCTTAATGTTTGCCGATGTACTTGACCGCGATGAAAAAATTCAGTTCTATTTAAAGCGCGACGAAATCGGTGAAGATGAATTCAACCGCTTTAAGCTTGAAATCGACGTTTGGGACGTT
The DNA here is from genome assembly GCA_017414645.1 of Clostridia bacterium. Lineage (GTDB taxonomy): Bacteria > Bacillota > Clostridia > UMGS1883 > UMGS1883 > RGIG1927. The sequence continues at coordinate 36,896 of JAFQLL010000005.1, forward strand.
ATCGGTGCCGAGGGTGTTGTTTTCAGAACAGCAGCAGGCGAAATTTCCATTAACGTAACAAGCTTTATTCTTCTTGCAAAGAACCTCTTTATTCCTGTTAAGGGCAACGAATATGTAAAGAACGAGGTAGCTGACCACGACATCCGTTATCGTCAGAGATATATGGACCTTATTGCAAATCCTTCTGTAAGAGAAACCTTCAAGAAGAGAAGTGCAATTATCCGCGAGATCAGAAACTATCTGGATTCTCGTGATTTCTTGGAGGTTGACACACCGGTGCTCAACTCTATTTCGGGTGGTGCAACAGCAAGACCCTTCATTACACATCACAATGCACTTGATATTGACATGTATCTTCGTATAGCTACCGAACTCAACCTTAAGAGACTTATTGTAGGTGGCCTTGAACGTGTTTACGAAATGGGCAGACAGTTCCGTAACGAAGGTATGGACTTAACTCATAACCCCGAATTCACAAGTATTGAAATTTATCAGGCATATACAGACTACGAAGGTATGATGGAATTAACCGAAGGCCTTATCACACATGTTTGTGAAAAGGTTAACGGCGAAAAGAAGTTTACCTTTAACGGCACAGAAATAAGCCTTGAAGGCCCCTGGGCACGTATGACAATGAAGGAAGCTGTAAAGAAGTATTCCGGCATTGACTTTGATGCGATTGCAACTGTAGAAGAGGCAAAGGCTGCACTTAAGGAAGCAGGCATTGAGGTTGAAGGCGAAAAGTCTATCGGCGAAATGATTGCTCTTGCATTCGAAGAAAAGGCTGAAGAACACCTTACAGGCCCTGTATTCATTACAGAATATCCTGTTGAAATTTCTCCTCTTGCAAAGCGCTGTCCCAATAACAAGGCATTTACAGAACGTTTCGAAGTGTTTGTAATGGGTAAGGAATTAGGTAATGCATTCAGTGAGCTTAATGACCCTTATGACCAGAAGGAACGCTTTGAAGAACAGGTTAAGGCCTTAGAAGCAGGCGACGAAGAAGCAGGCATGATGGACGAAGACTACATCAACGCTCTCCGTTATGGCATGCCTCCCACAGGCGGTGTAGGTATCGGTATTGACCGTTTGGTAATGTTCCTTACAGATAACACAAGCATCCGTGACGTAATTTTGTTCCCCACAATGAAGCCCATTGATAACAAGTAAGACTATGAAAACTTGGCATAAAATAGCACTTGTAACAGTAGTTGTTGTTGGAATTCTTATATCGGTCAAAAGCTGTGTTGATAAAAAAACTGCCGATATTACACTTGCATATATTGGAGAAGGCTTTGTTGACCGAGAGCTTTTTAGCAAGAATGTAAGCTCACTTTCTGCTGTGGGCTCAGATGTGAATTCCGATGGCGAAGTTATCATAGATATTATGGAAATATCCTTTAACGACAGCCTTTCCGAAGCGGATAAGCAAAATTCTGAAAGCAAGCTGACAAATGCAATCGGTGCAGGCGTTGCGCGGGTTTATCTTATTGAAGAAAAATACCTTATAAATAACGCTTCGAGCGGTGTTTTTGCCGAGCTTTCTCAGTTTGGCGAAGGCTTTAAAAATGCCGATGGAGAGGTTTGCGGCATAAGCGTTAAGGATAACGAAAAAGTTAAAAGCCTTGGCATTGACACATCAAAAAACCTTTATCTCGCTGTGAGAATTGTAAGCGAGATAGATGCCTTGATGGATAAAGACATAGAAAAAAAGCATTCTATGGCAATGGATATTGCTGAATATATTTTAAAAGATTAAAAAAAGAAAAGAGGTATGTAAAATGACAGATCCAACTGCAGTTTCAGGTGGACTTCCCGGTGGACCTATGGGCGGCACAGTTATTTATCTTGTGCTTATGGTTGTAATCTTCTACTTCCTTCTTATCCGTCCCCAGAAGAAGAGAGAAAAACAGACAAGAATGATGCTTAATGATATGCGCCCCGGTGATGAAGTTATCACAATCGGCGGTGTTATGGGTAACATTGTTAACATTAAGGAAGACCGCGTAGTTATCGAAACAGGCGCAAACAGAACAAAACTCACTTTCGAAAAGAGCGCAATAAAGACAGTGCTCACTGTTCATGAAGACGAAGACGAGTACGAAATCGAAGAGGAAGAATAATCAGAAAATGAGTGGATTTTTTCCACTCATTTTTTGTAAACAGGAGGGATAAATATATGGAAAGCTTTGGCGAAAGATTATCGAAGCTCATGCGATCTGTGGGGCTCAACGAAAAAAGTATGGCTCTGCTTCTTAACGTGAGCGAGCAAAGGGTTGAAAATTTGATTACAGGCTATAGTGAGGCAGATCTTGATGTAATTCTGCGTGTTGCCGCAGTATTCAATGTTTCTTGTGAATATGCAGCAGGGCTCAGTGATGAACCCGAGGTGCGTGAAGACAGCGATTCGAAAGAAATTCTCATTGCAGAAAGAATTTCGCCCTTTGATGGCGTTATAATGCAGAAGGATATTGTGGGAGCAGCTTTTATAGATAAAAACAAAACACACGGAAAGGACTATTTTGGTTTTATCATGCCCGACGACTCCATGGTGAAAGCGCGCATAATGAAAAACGACACACTTATAGTACGCAGACAGAATTTTGCCAATAATGGCGATGTGGTTATTGCTGTTGTGGATGGCGGCGATGCAATTGTGCGCACCTATAATCGTACAGGCAACACTGTAATACTTACCTGTGAGGGCGATGGCATGAAATACAGCCCCATAAAAATTGACACAGTCGAAACAACATTCTGCATTTTGGGTAAGGTTGATGAGGTAAGAATAAGTTTTTGATAAAATTTATAAAAAAGGCTTGCAATAGATAAAAAAGTGTGTTAATATGTTATGGCAAAATTAAAGAAGCGGTCCTCTGCAGAACCTTCGTACGAACGCTTAAAAAAAGAAAGGAAGTGTAACGATGGATATTTTAAAGTCTATCACACAGGATCAGCTCAGATCCGACCTTCCCGAACTTAACATTGGTGACACAGTTAAGCTTTATGTTAAGGTAAAAGAAGGTGCTAAGGAGAGAATCCAGATGTTCGAAGGAACAATCATCTCCAAGAAGCATGGCGGTATTTCCGAAACATTTACAGTAAGAAGAGTTTCTTACGGTGTAGGTGTTGAA
>JAFQLL010000042.1 GCA_017414645.1 Clostridia bacterium
ATTTCCTATAAGGCAAAAAATAAATTTGATTTTATTGCCATGCGAGAATTTCCTCGCGAGGCTCGGAAAACGCATATGGCATTACAAAGTGTTTTCTCCTCTGTTTACCTTAATTGCAACTATCGTCAGAGAGTGTCGGAGACACTTTGTTCGTGCTCAAAACTAATTATTTTTATCTATGATGAGGGTTTTGGTTTTTGCATCTGTAGTTGAAGTTATGTTTTCAACATATGCCAGCACAGCCGTGATTTCGGCAACAAGCTCGCCATGCTCAACGTAAAACTCTGCATTGGTGAGGTTAGAATCGCCGTTTATATGGATGGCTGTTTCGCCCTCCTGAAGCATAGCACCGCTTTCTGTAAGGGTAAGGGTCGTTTTGCCCGAGGTTGAATATGAGTACTTAACGCCCAATTCACGAAGCACAGGTCTTACTGCACAAAGCACACCCGAGGCTGTGTCGGGGCGGTATGCAGGCGACGGCATGTGGATTTCCTTGCCGTTTATAAGAATGGTGTAAATATCCTTATCCTTAGTTTGTACTGTCATACTGCGCTTTGCACCTTCGTAGGTATCATCATAGCTAAAGCTATTTTTGGGGAAGCTTTGCTGAGGCGTTAAAAGGAAACCGTTTTCTGTTTCGATAGGTGTAAGCTCAACGGTTACACTTGTGCTTTCAAGGTTTTCGGCAGTTGCTGTAAGGGTAAAGCTTTTACCTTGGGGCACACTTCTTACAAAAACGCGGTTAACGCCGCACTCGGCAAAGCAATAATTTTTGTGAATAACGCTTGTATCGTCGTAGGTGCCTGAGTTGTAGCCACCTAAAAATACGCCGTCACCCTCTAATTTAAAGTCAATCCTGTCGTAGGAAAGAGGGCAGATGTTGCCGTCTTTATCTGTTACGGCAACGTCAAAAAAGCAAATGTCGCTACCGTCGGCAATAAGCCCATCAGGTCCTGTTGCAGGTGTGAGGGTTATTTTTGCCTTTTCACCTACGGTGTCGATTCGGTGCGAAGCAACCTTTTCACCCTTGTCGTTATAAGCAACAGCTTCAATGTAGCCTTGTTTGGTAACATCTATGTGAGGGAATCTGAAAATGTAGTTATCGGTGGGATTGCTGCAGGTTGCAATACTTTCTCCGTTTATGAAAAGCTCAATGGAGAAAACCGCTTCGCTGCCTATAACGTAAATGGTTTTATCCTTAGGGTTACGGCGTGCGGTTTTGCCTGTCTTTTCCCAGTATGTGCCGTTATATTCCTTGAGAGGGTAGTTGTAGTTTTCCTCTGTGTCGGGCGGGTAATTCCAGTGACCTAAAATGTGTACCGCAGGCTTTTCTGTATGCATAACCTTAAGGGTGTGGAAAGCCGCTTTCTTTATGCGCACAGGGTCAACCTTGCCTGTTGTACGGCAGTTTTCACTGCCTGAGTTTCTGCCATGCATGTTAGAGTCTGACCATACCATTATTGCCGCACCTGAGTAGTAGTTAAAGCCTGAGCCGATGCGGTTGTTGTAGAAATATGCGTAGCCGTCGTTTGCCGATGCGGAAAATTTGCAGAAATCCTCCTGGGTTTCGTCCCATACGTCGTAGCCGTCGGTTTTACGTGCACCGTCGCCAAGCCACTTGTTGTCATAGTCGAAATACGGGGGCGAATAGTCGTCCCACACTCTTCTGGGCGACTCGTCACGCTTGTATTCGGTTTCAAGCACGGGTACGTAGTAGTTCAGTTCATCCATTGTACGTTTCGCAAGAGCATCATAACGGTAAACCATTGTGCCAACCCACTCTGCTTCGCGGATTTGCTCTACGCTGGTCAAGCTGCGGCAGCCCATAAAGCGGAAACCGTAAGGGTCAAGGGCATTTTTAATGGTTGTCATTTCCCTCATGTGCTCGCCGGTTATGGCTGCATTACCTGCTTCGTAAAAAATTACCGATGGGGAGTTGCGGAAATATATGATTGCATCGCGCATGGACTCAACACGCATGTCCCAGGATCTGCCCTCCTGGTCAACCTCCTTGTCGCCTGCAGGGCATACGGATACAACGCCGTACTTATCTCCGGAGCGGATAGCTACAGGCTTGGGGGTAACGTGCATCCAGCGAATGTAGTTTGCGCCCGATTCACGTACAAGAGCCATATCGAAGTCGGAAAGATGGTCGTTGGCAACGCCTATGGCTGCCCACTCATTTGTGGAGCGCTGAGCGTAGCCCTTTAAATAAACCTGCTTGCCGTTTATACAAAGCCCTTCTTTTATACCATAAGAAACAGAGCGGAAGCCTGTTGTTATAACCTGTGTGTCGCACTTTTCGCCGTTTGCAAAAAGAGTAATGTGAACATCGTAAAGGTGGGGATTATCAATAGACCAGAAAACAAGCTCATCTGCTTTAAATGAAGCTGTTATGTAGCCAACTGAGCAGGTTTCGGCATTGGTGGGTGCAGGGTTGTCGCTGTAAGCATCCATTGGAACAACTGTTTTGAAAAGAGTGCCCTTATCGCTTGCCTGAGGAATTGACAGAGCAGCTGATTTGTAATCATATGTTCTGTTGCCGTCTGTTACTTTAATTTCAAGGTAGCAATCTGCGTCAGCATTGCTTTCATTGCGAACCTCTGCCTTTACATTTATTGTTGCAGAATTTTTCTCAAGGTCAAAATCCAACGGGTAAATATATGTGCCTGTAGTTTTAAGGTTATTATATAAGGGTAAGGTCTGATAAATAAGAGGCTTTACATACAAATTTACATTGCCTGTTATACCGCCCTGAACCTCGTTAAAGTCTTTTTGGTTCCACTGATGCCTTACACCCGATAAATCGCCGGGGGTGTTGCCTGGAATTGTTTCTGTGGAAACAAATTCGCATTCGCGATATGCAGCATTGTCTGTTGCCAGGGCAACAAGGTTTTCGCCTTCCTTTACAAAGGCTGTTATGTCAAAGCCTACGGGAGCAACACCTGCCTCGTAGTAGCCGACAAACTGCGAGTTAACGTAAAGATAAATGCTCTGGCGCACTGCTTCAAATTCTAAAAAGAACTTTTTATTGGTTATGTCGGAAAGGGTAAAGCTTTTGCGGTAAAACATAAAGCCGCGGTAAAGGGTTGCTTCGCCTGCATCACGAATGAGCGAGTCGAAGGAATCCTCTGCGTTGGGCGCATGAGGAATTGAAACCTTTTCCCAATCTTTGTCCGTGTAGTTAGCTTCAAAGAAGCTTTTACCTTCTGACAAAATGCTTTCTGTTGCATCTTTGAGGGGGAAAGGGGTGTTTGCTTTTTTAAACTTCCAGTCAAAATTAAGATTAAGCTTCATAACTGCCTCCGCAAATTGTGCAAAAATTTTTACTTTATAGGCTTATTTTAACACAAGCTTTAAGGAACTTAAAGAGTTTTTGTTGCGAAACATATTGCATATATTGCTTTATTGTTATATAATTTTACTGGGGTGATATTATGATTTCTTTCCGCGAAAAAAATTATATGTACAGCTACAATATGATGAAGCCCACAGCATTTTCCACACACCTGCATAAGTACTACGAGTTTTTGTACTTTGCCCAGGGTGACGCAACCTATGTTATTGAAGGTAACGAGTATACTGCATCTGACGGAGATTTGTTCATAACCTGCCCCGGTGAGCTGCACTCCATTGCCTTTAAGTCGGATAGAGACTATGAAAGGCACTTTATTCAGATTTCCGAGGAGTTTCTTTCGGAAATGGGCTACGACATGCTATCTCTTTTAAAGAAAAAACCCTTTGGCAAAAACAATCGCATCCCAAGAGAAATATTGCCCACGGCAGAGGTCGAGCGCTGTTTTTTCGGTGTGCAGGCTCAGGTTGAAAAACGTGCTGAGGATTGTGAAATTTTGTCAAAAACCTATATTATACAGCTTTTAAGCATTATAAATTCTCTTTTATATGCACCTGTGGAAACCAAAATTATCGAAAACGAAAGGGTTACCGCTGCAAAGGAATTTATAAATAAAAACCTTAAGAGCAATCTTTCTCTGGATATTATTTCCGATGCAACCTATACCGACAAATATTATCTGTCTCACCTTTTTAAAAAGGAATGCGGCATGAGCATTACCGACTACATAAGCATGCAACGCATTGCACTGGCAAAAACACTTATTATGGATGGCCGCGGTGCAACAGAGGTTTTCGCCGACTGTGGCTTTAACGATTATTCCTCTTTTTACAGAGCCTTTAAAAAACTGAGCGGAAAGTCTCCGTCCGAGTTCTTTAAGGGGAAAAAGTGACAAATACAAATAATAATTGACGGAATTTGTAATAAATGTTAATATGTTCTTAAAGGAGCGTGATTTTATGTATTGTAGAAACTGCGGAACAATTGTCGAAAACGAAAATCAGAAGATATGTGAATTGTGCGGAGCTACACTTTTCGGGGATGAAACTGTCGGACAAGTACAGCTTCCCATGAAATGGCATAAGTTTTTGGTGTATTTTGCAATTATTTTTGGAGCAGTGCTTAACTTTATTACAGCGATAGGCTATCTGACTGGCAGCGTGTATGTGTCGCAGGGAGCATTTGCCAGCGATGTATATTATGTTTTCCCTGCTTTAAAGCCTGTTGATATGGTGTATGCAGTAATCCTTATTGCCTTTTCTGTATTCGATGTATACGTATGGTGGAACCTTAAAGGCTTTAAAACAGGCGCATATAAGCTGGTGCCTGTGACCTATATTATTGGATGTGTTATTGGAGTTTTATACCAGGTGGTAATTACCGTCTTTATAATGGCACCTGTAGTAGATCTCGGAAGTGTTGGAGGTTTTGCAGAAGTTATATCAAGCGTTGTAACAAGTGTTGTTGTATCGGTAGTTATGGCAATCTGCAACAAGATTTATTACGACAAAAGAGCTCATTTATTTGTAAACTGATAAGTAAATCAAAAAGCTGAATCCTTCAGGATTCAGCTTTTTTAATTTGCAACAATCATATACAATTCGTCCCAGGTGTCACCAAGACCGTTTTTGGATTTATATTCTGCGTCGGTGAGCATTTTAATGAGGGTTTCTAAATCTTCTATTGTAATTTTAGAAGCCTTCTGCACCATTTTATCGGCAACGTAGGGGTTACGGCTGATTGTTTGTTTAATTTCGTTAAGGCTCATTTTCTGAGTCATCATCAGTTTTGCTTTGTAAACACCCAGCACCTGGTCAGCGAAGGTGGGGATGATGCTTACGGGCTCTATCTTTAATTGCTCAAGGTTTGCCAAGGTATCAAAAGCAATGTCGCGGCGCTTATATATAACCGAGTCGATAAGTGTAAACACGCTTTCTACAAGCACGTTTCTTATTACCGAGTCGATATCGGCGCGGGTTATAGCAAAGTCCTCCGCTTTGGCACAAATTTTATCCATTTCGGATTTTAAAAGCGTCATGCTCTGACCAAGGTTCTTAATAATGTAAGTAGCATCGCGGTCAGATATGCTTTTGCCCTGTGAAGCGGCTATTTTCATAAGCCATGGTCTGAGGCGTGCCTCAGGGAGAAAGTCGCAAACAACCTCGGTGCCTGTTTTTCTGACCACTTGCTCAACTGTTGTGCCTTTTTTACCTTTTTCTGCCATAATGTCACGGATTAATACCACAACGTATTCGGGCAGATTTGAAAACAGCTCCTCCCATTTGTTTTTTTCGGGAAGGGATGTGTGGAAAAGCTTGCAGTTATTGAATACAACAAGCTTTATGTCGCTCATGAGGGGAAAAGCATTTATAAATGTGTCTGCCTCTTCAAAGGTGGGCTGTTCAATGTAGCATTTATAGTTAAAATCTGCAAAAGAGGGGTCAATTAACGTGTCCTTTGCGCCCGAGAGGGAGAAAACCTGCAAAAAGTCTTCCTTGCCTGTGAAGTAGTAAAGCCCTGAAAGCTCATGTTTTTTTAAGAGTGTGCGGAATTCATCGTAGGTCACATTACCACTCTCCTGCCAAACAATCAATTATATACTGGCTGTAGCACATGGCAGCAGTTTTAAGGCAGCTTTCGTCAACGGTAAAGAGCGGGTTATGAATGGGGTAAATTTCTTCGCTTTCTTCGCTTCGGCAACCAATATGAACATAGGTGGAAGGTACCGAAGCGGCAAAATATGAAAAGTCGTCCCCTGCCATAGAAACCTGATGTGTGGGAATAACCTTTTCTTCGCCAACAATTTTTACTGCCGATGTACAGAATGCTTCTGTTACAGCATCATCGTTTATAAGTGCGGGGTAAAGAGGAATAAATTTATAGTCGTAGCCGCAGAGATATTCGTCGCATACCTCGCGCACCCTGTCTTCGATAAGCCTTGCCACTTCTTCACGGCTCTGGCGTGTAAATGTGCGTGCTGTGCCGGTTATTTTAACCTCGGAGGGGATAACATTGGGGCAAGTGCCGCCTTCAATTGTGCATACGGACACAACCCTGGGTACGTTGGCATCGGTTAAAGAAGTGAGCTTTTTAACAACATCAGCCGTTACGGCAATGGGGTTAACGCATCTTTCCGGGTATGCACCGTGGCCGCCTGTGCCGCGGATTACAACCTCAAAGTTGTCGGGTGAGGACATGAGCGAGCCTTTTTTATAAACAATTGTGCCTGTTTCGTATTCACTCATAACATGACCGCCGATGCAAACGTCTACCTTGGGGTCTTCAAGAACCCCTTCCTCTATCATAATTTCTGCACCGCCGTCGCCTTCTTCTGCAGGCTGAAACAAAATCTTAACCAAACCCTTGAAAGATGCCTTGAGTTCGTTTAAAATAAAAGCTGTGTAGAGGGCGATTGCCATGTGGGCATCGTGACCACAGGCATGCATAAAGCCCTCGTGCTCGCTTGCAAAGGGGAGGTTTGTTTCTTCCTTTATGGGTAGCGCATCTATATCGGCGCGAAGGGCAACGCATTTGCCTTCTCCTTCGCCATGAATTTCAGCAACAATGCCTGTGCCGCCACCGTAGCCCTTTTTGTAGGGGATACCAAGAGTGTCGAGCACTGAGCAAATATATCCTGATGTTTTAAATTCGTTAAACTGTGTTTCGGGTATGCGGTGGAGCATTCTGCGGATGTCGATTGCCATTGATTCCCAGCTGTCCGCAAGTGCTTTTATTTCATTTGTCAGCATCCCTGTCGCCTCCTGACGAAATATATTATTAAAATTATATCACAACTGAGCAGATTTGTAAAGGAGTGAATACTGCATGGGTTTCCTGAAAACTCCATATTTACCACAAGGAAGAGTAACTGTCGCTGTGGGCGATGTTGAAAATGCCGCAACTGAGGTTGTTAAACCCTTTTGTTTAGCAACCCTGCCACCATCTATGCAGCACCATGCGGACTTAAGCTTCTGCTATCTTGGAGAAGGCGTTGCCGTCTGTGCACCTGAGGCATATGCCTATTATAACGAAAAGCTTGCATATTGGAATGTAAAGCTTATAAAAGGCGAAAAAAGCGTAGGCAGGAACTATCCATGTGATGCGGCATATAATGTAGCGATAGTCGGTAAAAGGCTTTTTTGTAAGGTGGCTATTACAGACAGAGTGCTTCTTAATGAGGCAAAAAAGCTTGGCTATAAAATTATAAACATAAACCAGGGCTATGCAAAATGCTCCGTTTGCCCTGTTGACGAAAACAGTGCAATAAGTGCAGATATGTCCTTTTATAAAGCTGCCGTTAAAGAAGGGATAGACGTGTTAAGAATAACAAACGAAGGTATTATCCTTAAGGGTTTTGCAAACGGATTTTTCGGCGGTGCCGCATACTGCAGCAAAAGGGGTGTTCTTAAAGCTAAGGGCGATATGACCACCCTGCCGGAGTATACAAAAATAAAAGAATTTCTTAATAAAAGGGGAATGAAAATTGAAGAGGATGTTGGCGCTGTTACCGATTTCGGTTCATTTATTCCCCTGTGTGAAGAATAAAAGTTATAAATTGAGTAAAAGACTATAGCCGGAGGTGTTAGTACGCGGTATAATACTCAATTTACAACGGGTGAAATTTCCGCAGAGGCTGTTGCGGAAATTATTATGGAAGAATATGAAGGCGTGCTCATAGAAAGGTGCGTAAAAAACAGATACCCCTTTCTTGATAATAAGGAAAGAGAGAGAATATGCCACATAACAAAGGCTTTGGCTAAAGCAGATGCCGAAGGCACTTTCCCTTCCTATAATGAACGCTTTGAATTTATAAAAAGTGCAGCTGAAGGCTATTTGTTAAAAAATGACAGCATTGTACCCGGGGGCTTTGTTGACTTCAGGCTTCGTGAGGTATATTATAATGTAGAGGAAATGGTCGCCCGCGGTGCGGACCACTTCTTTGACGAAAAGGAATTTGAAGAATTCACCTACCTTTTGTCGGCTTTTGTTTCTGAGAAAAAGCCAAAGGAAGCCACGGTGCATATCTTGTGGCAAAATGGCAGAGTAAGGCTTCTTAACAAACGAGGCAGAGACGTTACCGAGAAATACGAAAAGGAATTCTATTCTGCTGCAGTAAAAATAGGGCTGGGCGAGGAAGACCTTGCCATATCGGCACTCATAAGTGCCGCGCCCGGGAAAATTGTTTTTCATTCTCCGCCCGAAAAATCGCCCTTAAAGGAAGCGGTGGAAAAAATTTTTGAAGGAAAATGCAAATTGTGCACAGGCTGCAATATTTGCAAAAAGCTTGAAATTTAGGTATTTTTTTAATATAATGATACAAAAGAGGGATTGATATGAAAGCATATCTTATTACAAATCATTATCTTGTAAGTGAAAAATTCAATACACTCAACACTTTGCTTATTGAAAGTGCGCAGAAATGCGGCATTGAGCTTGAGCCTAAAACAAATGCAGAAATGCTCTCTTACCTGACCGTGGGTGGAAGCGAGGAAATAAAGGGTGTTGACTTTATCCTTTTCTGGGATAAGGACATTACCCTTTGCAGAATGCTGGAAGGGCTGGGCATAAAGGTTTTCAACTCTTCTCAGGCTATTGCTGCCTGCGACAACAAGGGTCTTACCCACGCAATTTTAAACCGTACGGGTATAAAAATGCCAAAAACCATCATTGCACCCTTGTCCTTTAACCAAGAGGACATGACCGATGTGGTAAAAAGTGCAGCCGAAAAGCTCGGCTTTCCTTTGATAATCAAGGAAAGCTACGGCTCCTTTGGCTATCAGGTTTTTCGCGCTCACGATTTGTACGACGCTGTTGAAATTGCTAACGCTATAAGCCCCAGCCCCATGATTTTTCAGGAATATATTTCTGAGAGCTACGGCAGAGACGTTCGCCTTAACGTGGTAGGTGATAAGGTTGTAGCGGCAATGGAACGATATAACGAGAATGATTTCCGTGCAAATGTTACAAATGGCGGTAAAATGAAGCCCTACAGCCCCACGAAAGAGGAGTGTGACATTGCCCTTAAAGCATGCCGTGCTTTAGGTCTTGACTTTGCAGGGGTTGACTTGCTTTTCGGTAAAGACGGACCGCTTCTTTGCGAGGTTAATTCCAATGCTCACGTAAAGAATATTCTCGACTGTACGGGCATAAACGTTGCAGAAGAAATTTTTGAATATATCAAGGGTAAATTATAATGAAATTGTGGCTTATATATGATTCTTTCGAGGCGGAAAGAAACCGCCGCTACATAGACTTCTATTTTGAAAAGTGCAAGGAAAAGGGAATAGATTTAGAGCTTGTAATTGTGGAAAACGGCATTGATTTTTCTGAACTTCCCGATGTGGCAATTGTGCGTACAATGAACCCTCCCCTTAGCGAAAAGCTTGAAAAAATGGGTGTAAAGGTATGCAATAATTCTTTTATCAGCCGTATTGCAAACGACAAGTGGAACACCTACGAATATTTAAAAAGTAAGGGTGTACGATTGGCGGAAACCTTTCTTGTTACAGATGATTTTGAGCCCCCCTATTACCCCATGGTTTTAAAACCTTGCATGGGTAAAGGCGGCCGTGATGTTGAAATTGTTAATAATTATGAGGAATTTCTGGCATATCGCCAAAGGGTTGCGGAAAAAACCGTTGCCCAGAGAGTTGTAAGTGACAAAGGTAAGGATTTGCGCGTTTATGTTGTGGGTAACCGCATTATAAAAGCCATGCTCAGAGTTAGCGAAAGTGATTTCAGAAGCAATTTCTGTCTTGGAGGAAAAGCGGTGGAATACAGCCTTTCTTCAGATGAGGTTAAAGAAATTGAAAGCATTATTGCGCAGTTCGATATTTCCTATGCAGGGCTTGACTTTATCTTTGACAATGGCAAAATTATATTTAACGAAATGGAAGATGTTGTTGGTGCAAGAATGCTCTATACTCATACCGATGTTGATATTGTCGATATTTACCTTAATTTTTTAATTGCACATACAAATTTAACATAATGAACACAAAAGGCAATTAAGATAGAAGCGAGGAGGTGATTTGATGGGTGTAGCAAAAACGGTGTTCAGCCGTTACGAAATGAAATTTATGATTACAAAAGAACAATACAGCAATGTTGTTGCAGGCTTTGGCGACAGAATGGAGCTTGACGAGTATAACATTGGCGGCAACCTTTACACCATCATGAACCTTTATTACGACACACCTCACGACGATTTGGTTTCCACAGGGCTAAAGCGCGAGGACAAGTATCGCTTTAAAATAAGGCTTCGCAGTTACGACCCCAAGTATCCCACAGCCTTTCTGGAAATTAAAAAGAAGGTAAACGGGCTTGTTAACAAGAGGCGCACGCTTATGTACATAGACGACGTAAACCCCTTTTTAATGGAGCACGTTGATGTGCCGGAGAGCAACATTGTAAAACGACAGGTTGTAAAAGAGCTTGACGTTATTGCAAAAAACTTTCCCCTTGAACCAAAGGTGGTTCTGTGCTACGACCGCGAGGCGTTTTTCGGCACAGACCCCGACGACGGAGACCTGCGAGTAACCTTCGACACAAACATACGCGCCCGAAGAACAGAGCTGGATTTAAGGCTGGGCAGCCACGGCGACAGAATTTTAGACGAAAATTTTGTGCTTATGGAGGTTAAAGTAGACAAGGCTGTGCCTTTATGGCTGGCAAGGCTTTTAAGTGAAAATAATGTGCGAAAGAAGCGGTTTTCAAAATACGGAACAGAATTTTCGCAGTATATATTAAAGAAGTATTTGCGGGAGGATAATGAAAATGAATGAATTAATTACCATGTTTAATCAGGGAATTGACCTTGTTGCAGGCAGCGAGGCAGGCATATTGGAAATATGCTTTGCGGTAACACTCAGCTTTGTTATAGGCCTTATTATAGGCGGTGTGTATAAGTACACGCATACAGGCTTTGGCTATTCCCAGTCCTTTGTTATGACACTTATCATGATGTGTACTGTAATAAGCCTTGTAATTTTAGTTGTTGGCAGCAACATTGCAGGCGCCTTCAGCTTTGCCGGTGCCTTAGCGGTTATCCGTTTCAGAATGAGCCTTCGCGAACCTAAGGACATTGCCTATGTGCTTTTTGCAACAGCGGCAGGCCTGGCAGTGGGCGCAGGTGCATACATAGTGGCACTTATCGGCGTGGTGCTTTTGTCTGTGTTTATTATCTTTATGTCAAAGCTCAACCTCTTTGCCCCTGCACATACCACAAAGAAGTTGAAAATTGTTATTCCCGAAGACCTTAACTATGAAGGCGTGTTTGACGGTGTGCTCTCAAAGTACTGCAATAAGTACGAGCTTTTAAAGGTTATGAACATTGACCTTGGCACACTTTTTGAACTTGTGTACGACGTGAAGGTTAAAAAGGACATTAACGAAAAAGAATTTATGGACGAGTTAAGAACGCTTAACGGAAACTTGAAAATATCGCTTACACTTGCAAGCGACTTAGCAGACTGAAAAAAGAACGCATATCCTGAAGGATATGCTTTCTTTTTCTGGTCGAGGTGACAGGACTCGAACCTGCGGCGTCTTGCTCCCAAAGCAAGCGCGCTACCAACTGCGCCACACCTCGTTATATTAATCAAAACATCCTTTAATAATATATACTATAACAAAGAAAAAAGCAAGGAGTTTTTTGAAAATGGCTTTTCTTTACAGAAATACTTTAATATGATATAATCAAAAAAGCAACTATAGTACTAATCAGCATGGAGATGTTTTTATGCCGATAAGCATTTTTGCAAGAATTACTTACATGATTCTGTTTTTATTTGGGGCTAATTCATATTCTCTTTTAACAGACAAACCAGTCTTTTTAACCTTGGCAATTCTTTCTTTGGCAATTGTCAATCTTTTTCCCGGCTTTTTAGGCGCAAAAACCCAAAAGCTCAGGGTAAAGGTTGTAAGTCATGGGGCAGAATGCCTTGTTGTTTTTGCCTGTAGCAGCGTACTGTCTGTTTTTTTGCATGTGTTCTACATTGTTTTTTTACCTATGGCTTTAGGCGAAGTTTTCTGGAGCGCAGTGTGGGCATTCTGTATGCATCTGTTTCTTTTCTGGAACGGTATGATTTGTGTGTACCTTTCATCGGTACAGCTTGGCATAAAGCATAGGGCAGTAGGGCTTTTACTGGGCGTGATTCCCATTGCAAATGCAATCATGCTGAAAAAAATAATTAAAATAACCCTTTCCGAGGTGCGTGACGAGGAAGAACGCGAGGAAAGAAATCGTGAACGTACAACAATGCAGATTTGTAAAACAAAATATCCATGCCTTTTAGTGCATGGCGTGTTTTTTCGCGATTCAAAAATGCTCAATTACTGGGGCAGGGTGCCTGAAGAGCTTAAGCTTAACGGTGCAACAATTTTTTACGGTGAGCACCAGAGCGCTTCGGGTATTGAAGAATCCGCGAAGGAATTAAGCGAAAGAATATTGCGCATTATAAAAAAGACAAACTGCGAAAAGGTTAACATCATTGCTCATTCCAAGGGTGGGCTTGACTGTCGCTATGCCATTGCAAAAATGGGCATGGCGCCCTACGTGGCATCGCTCACAACTATAAACACCCCGCACCGTGGGTGCGAATTTGCCGAATATCTGCTCGATAACATTCCCCAAAAAACACAGAGCAAAATTGCAAAGGCGTATAATGCTGCAGCAAGGCGTTTTGGCGATAAAAAGCCCGACTTTCTTTCGGCGGTAAGTGACCTTACAGCTGAAAAATGCCGAATGCTTGACAGCATGCTTGCTGCTCCCGAGGGCATTTTTTGTCAGAGCGTGGGCTCAGTTATGGAAAATGCGTCAAGCGGTAAATTTCCGCTTAATTTTTCCTACCACCTTGTCAAGCGTTTTGACGGCGAAAACGATGGTCTGGTTTCTGAAAAAGCCTTTGCCTTTGGTGGAAGATACCGTTGCTTAAGGCCTACGGGTAAACGGGGCATATCTCATGGCGACATGATTGACTTGAACCGTGAAAACATTGAAGGCTTTGACGTGAGAGAGTTTTACGTTGATTTGGTAGCCGACTTAAAGGAAAGAGGACTATAGTCTCAGCGTGTCGAAAAGTCGACACGCGCCAAAAAATCTTGCTTCAAGCAATCTTTTTTGTCAATATTTTTTAAGGAACAAAGTGACGATTTTTCGTGCAGGGGGGCTTACAGCCCACTTAAATCGCCACTTTCGGAGGGGCAATGCGATTGCCCCTCCTATTCTATGCAGAAAACCTTCTTTTCCGCACCTTTCGCTATTGTGTAAAAAATAGGTTTATCGATAGTCTGGGATTATAGAATTCTATAGTCTTTTTTTCTTTCAGCAACATAACATATAGTGGTGATGCTATGCTTTATACGGGGGTTGTTACAAAAAAGAAGAAGCTCTTTCAAAAGGCTTTTACAATTGACAATAAAACAATTTACATAACCGATACCCCACGAGGAAAGGCGCGGTTTTTAAAAAGCGGAATAAAAAACGTGGTTTTCAATTGCGATTTATCTCAGGATGAGGTTTTGGCTCATAAATTGATTCCCCTTTACGGGTACGACGAAAAATTTCTCATGAGCTACATAGGAACCATGTTCGAGGACCTGCTTGGTCTTATGAAAATCAGCCCTCCTTTACTTACGGTGGCAGTGTCGGCAAAAGAAGCCGTGCCCATTGCGTTGCCCTTTGCAAAAACCGTTATACTTACAGGTACGGGGGAGGATTATATCTCAGACGGAGTTAACGTGGTTTATGTAAAAAGGCTCAGACGAATGCCCGATGCAGCCATTGTGTTAAATCACGGGCATCTGCCACCGCTCCCTGGTGTTCCCAGGGTGGATATAAGTGAAAATGCAACATGTGCACCGCTTTGCATACCCTGGCAAAACCTGAGCTTTAAATGCAGCCTTTTTCCTTATGAAATTGGTGCAAAAAGCCTTATACATCTCTTGAATACCGGGGAGGAATTTTCCTTTGAACTGACCTCGGCCAGAAAAAAATTACCCACGCTATTTACTTTTTCTTAACTTTGGTATAGAATATATGCGTGAAATTATTGCCATGGGAGTGATTGGGTGGCAAATGCATATATTTTAGTTTTAATGGGCATATTGCTTGCAAAGGTTGCAGGTTTTCTTCGTGATGCCGTTTTTGCATCTGTGTTCGGCACAGGTGTAGAGTCTGATATTTATTTTCAGATCTTTGGCGTTGCAAGCTTGGTGTTTACAGCTGTGGGCAGTGCTCTTTCAACTCTTATCATTAAAAATATAAATAAACCGCAGCACTCTTATGAGGGCGGACAGGAGAAATATGCGGCTCACTTCATGAAACGTATTTCTGTCATGATTCTTCTCATTACGGCTCTGCTGTATCTTTTGGCGAAACCTGTTGTGCGACTTTTGCTTCCGGGCATTTCGGGGGCAGACTTTACCTTGGCTGTACGCGTTATGTACATTATGCTGCCAAGCTTCCTTTTTATTTCGGTTGCATACATGATGAGTGGTCTTTTGCAGAACAGAAGGGTGTTCTTTACGCCCTCTATTATGAGCCTTCCCTATAACGCTATTGCTGTGCTTGTGCTCCTTTTCGGCGTGAGGGACATTCTGCTTATAAGTGCTGTTACAACCTTTGGCTGGTTTTTGCACATTATTATTCAGCTACCGGATTTTTACCGCAAGGGCTACCGCTTCATGCTGCCTTCGAAGGGGCTCTTTACCGGTGGCGAGATGAAGGACACCTGCGAAACTGCATTCATTTTCATATCGGGGCTCATGCTGCAGCTTTGCTTCATGACCGATAAAATTTTTGTAGGCTCAGATGCCGGTATGGTTTCAACCTTAAGCTATGCAAGCAATCTTTTCATAACCTTCTCGGGGCTTTTTGTGGTTGCAATGAGCTCTGTGGTGTTCCCTGCCATAAGCCAGAACTATGAGCACGGCGAAATGGATTACGTGAGAGAGCTTATCCGCTATATGATAAAGCTGATGGTAACAATTTTCTCCTTCTATCTTGTAGCGGTTCTGTTCTTCGGCGACTTTGCCGTTTCGATAATTTACGAGCGAGGGGCATTTACCCATACAGACACAATTCGTGTTACATGGGCGTTTATAATCTACTCCCTTGCTATTTTCGGTTACCTTGCGCAGAACGTTTTAAATAAGCTTTTTTACCTTGCGGGAAGGGATAAGGTAACAGTTCTCGGAACTGTGGTTGTTGTGGTGGCAAACGTCGCGGTAGACTACTTTTTTGCACCAATATACGGAACATATTTCGTTGCAGTAACAACCACTGTGCTTCTTACACTTTATGCTGTGTTTACGGCGATTAAGCTTAAGGGCATTATAGGCAGCTATATAACAAGAGAGCTTTTGGTGACGCTCTTGAAAATAGCCCTCTCAACGGCAGTGTCTGTTCTGGCGATAATTTTGTTCATACCCTTCACCTCAAAATACGGAGGCTATGAGCACACAATTATCCATTTTGCAATTTCGGCTGTTGTTTATGCCGTGTCGCTGCTTGTGACGGGCGTGCTGAAGGACTTATTTACAACCCCCTTGTCGAGGGTAAGGAAAGGATAAATTTATGAAGGATAATCGAAAGGAATTTGTGTTTGTTATCGGCAAAAGCGCAGGTATGGACCAAAGCGCCATACTCAATGGCTTTAACAGCCTTATCGAAGCACAGAAAAAAATTAAGGACGAAAGCACATATACCCTCGTGTTTTTTAATGAAGAGTGTAAAGCCTCGGCTCTTTGCAGGAGCATTAAAAGCATGAGAAAATATACAGAAAAAACCTATGTGCCCAAGGGCGGCAGCGCTCTTTACGATGCAATGGGCTATGCGATGAATGAGGTAGGCGAAGTGCTCAGCGAAACTGAG
Source organism: Clostridia bacterium (assembly GCA_017414645.1). GTDB lineage: Bacteria > Bacillota > Clostridia > UMGS1883 > UMGS1883 > RGIG1927. The sequence continues at coordinate 16,230 of JAFQLL010000042.1, forward strand.
GAGCATGAACGCCCGAGCCTGGTGTGCGTTATAGTAATAGGTGAAAGCGACAATGCCAGCACCGTTTTTGAACACAGCGTTGTGTCTGAAATGATAAGCGTGCAGAAGAATATTTACAAGTGGGACTTTGTGTTCTACGGCGACAGCAGTAATATATTCGACATAAACAAGGGCGGCAGCATGCAGAATGCTGAAAAAATGTTTAAAGAAATCAGCGATTACATGACAAGCTTAAGATAAAACTAAGGAGGTGTTACATTTGTAATGCCTCCTTCTGTTTTCACAGAATGTTAACAATTGTAATAGTAACGAAATATAAGCTTAATGGTAGTGTAATTGACAAAAACTGCTTGCAATATTATAATGGTGGTGAGATGAGGGGGAATGCCCCCATTTTTAAACCTACATAATTTGTTTAAAGGAGTGACGGGAATGAAGAAAGCAAGAACAGCCATGGCAGTATTGGTTGCAGCGTTAATGCTCCTGCCGGGCCATTATTACTATGAGAGCAATCTCAGCGGTTACCGTGATATTGCCGACGATGACCACTTATGCTTGCCCGTTCAGTTACTCGCCGGCACACACATTATGTGGGGTTTTGGCTGATACCACCCTCATTGTATGTTTATGAAGATTAAATCGGAAGAGGCACAGCGGTAGCATTTTGCTACGGAGGAGCGCTTTGACCGGTTCGGATTTATCTGAAAAATTTGAAAGGAGATATGAAAAATGAAAAATCTCAGAAGACTTTTAAGCCTGATAATTGTGCTTTCCATGTTGCTTTCTTTCAACATGAGCGTTTCTCAGGCAGCAGTATTTGATGATGTGCCCTACACACACAAGTATGCAGAAGCCATCAACCTTTTGTCCGGTTTGGGCATTATCACAGGCTACGGCAATGGCGACTTTAAGCCTGAAGGCACTATCACAAGAGCCGAAGCTGCTACAATAATTGTGCGCACACTTGGTTTGGACGACAACGTTACAAAGGGCGCTACAATGTTCTCTGACGTTCCTGCGTCTCACTGGGCTTCGGGCTACATTAACATAGCTGTTGAAAACGGAATTATCAATGGTTTCCCCGAAGGTACATTCCTTCCCGAAGACAACGTTACATATGAACAGATAGTAAAAATGGTTGTTTGCGCAATCGGTCACGATGCTAAGGCAAATGAGCTTGGCGGTTATCCCCATGGCTTTATCCGTGCTGCAAGCGACGCTAAGGTAACAAAGGGCATTTCCGGCTCCGGCTCCACCCCTGCACCCCGTGGCCTTGTTGCTCAGCTTATTTACAATGCTCTTGAAGTTGAAATGATGGATGCCACAAGCTTCAGCACAGGCATTTTGGGTACATCCTACACCTACAACGGAAAGACACTTCTTCGCGACTATCTTGAAATTGAAAAGGTTGACGCAATTGTTGTGGACACATACCTTACAGGCGAAACCTTCTCAAGCCGTGACAAGTTTGTAGAGCTTGAAATTACAGACGTTTACGGCCTTGAAAAGAGAATGAGCCGTGCGCTTTATGAAGAAGGCGACATTGTTGAATTTGACGAGGGTAGCTTCGAAGCTGCATCTAACTACCTTGGCAGAGCAATCACAGCTTATGTTGGCGAAGACAGAGACACTCGCAAGGACACAATTTTCGCAATCACAATTGATGCGGCAAGAAACGACGAAGTTGAAGTTACAAAAGAGAAGTTCTTTGCAGACGATAGCGACGAAACAGTTATCAGCTATGCAAAGCGCGTTACAGATAAGCGCGTTACAGAGCTTGAGCTTGACAGAAATGTAACTGTAGTTGTTAACGGCGCTATTGTAAGCGACTCCATTACAGAATACTTCGACGATTTCGACGTAATGACATTAGTTGACAACAACCGTGACAATGAATATGACTTCATTTTTGTTGACGTATTCGATGAAAGCGAAGGCGTTGAATTTGTTGTTACAGAAATTGAAGAGGACGACGACGTTTATTACTACGAAGGCGAAAACGGCGACCTTGAGCTTGACTTTGAAGACGATGATCTTCTCATTAAGATTATTAAGGACGGCTACGAAATCGAGCCCGACGAAATTGATATTGGCGACACAATCACATGTCTCGACACATCCAGAAGCATTATAACTGTTTATGTTTCCAGCGATGTTGTAAAGGGTGCTATTGACGAGGTTGATTATTCAGAAGGCGAATACACAATCAACTATAATACATATGAGCTTTCTCCTGCTTTTGCAGAAGACCTTGCTGCAGGCGATTACGGCACATTCTACCTTAACTATCAGGGTAAGATTGCTTACTCCACAGTTGCGTCCCGTGTTGCAGGCGGCGACTATGTATTTATCGCAAACTATGACACAGAAACAAAGTTCTCTAAGACAACATACCTTGTGCAGGTTATTACAGAAGAAGGCGACGTTAAAACCTACACACTCAAGTCTTCCAAGATGAAGTATGTTGACCACAACGGTAACATGTACAAGAATGTTACACCCAAAACTGTTTACGACTATCTCACATTTAACACAACAGAGCTTTCGCAGGCTTACGACGTTGCAGGTTATGTAGGTATTGCACGTGTGAAGGCTTCCTCTGCAGGCGTAATTTCTGAAATTTACATGCCCGGCAACTACGAAGAATTCTTTGAACAGACAAGATACGCTTCCGAAAACAGCAAGGAATACAACCAGAAAAGAGGTACATACGGTAACTATGACCTTGACAAGGATGTTGTAGCATTCCGCATTGACGACTCTGAAGAAAGCCTTACCGATGCTGTTGCAGCAGGTACAATCGGCACATTCTTCGCAGACGGCGGCAGCTATTCCTTCATGGCATACGGTGAACGCGGAAAGGATATTGATGCAATTGTTATTACAGACGGTATCTCTGCAACTAACTACGAAGGTCATGCAATGATTGTTACAAAGGTTTCCACAGTCCGTGTTAACAGCGAAACAACAACTAAGATTACAGGTCGTCAGGGTACAAGTAACGTAACATACCTTATCGATCCCGATGAAAACTTCGACGTTGAAGTGGGCAACATTGTGCTTGTTTCTGAAAACGCTGAAGGTTATGTTACAAAGCTTGAAAAGGTTGCCAACACAACTGACGATGCAGACGATTTGTACAATGCATTTGACGACGTTGATGTGCCTTCTGATGAAGATGCAGGCGTTTTTGGCGGTATGGTAGAAGACAAATCCTCCAAGAGATTTGAAATCGAAGGCATCGAAGACAGCTTCTATGGTGACGATAATACAGCATATCACCTTATCGACTACACTCTCAGAGAAACAACAATTACAAAGGGTAGTCTCTCTGAAATCAAGCTTACAAGCAGAATTGACACATACGTTGTTGTAAGAACATACGAAGACGATGCAGTTGACGTATTTATCTTCCGTCTCCCTGCAGATGAGTACAACGTTCCCTCCACAGATATCTGGGACAATGTTCAGTCTGCTGAACCCACTGAACCCGAAACAGAAGCTCCCACAGTAGCTCCTACTGAGCCCGAAACAGAAGCTCCTACAGTAGCTCCTACTGAGCCCGAAACACAGGCTCCTACAGTAGCTCCTACTGAGCCCGAAACACAGGCTCCTACAGTAGCTCCTACTGAGCCCGAAACACAGGCTCCCACAGTAGCTCCTACTGAGCCCGAAACAGAAGCTCCCACAGTTGCTCCTACTGAGCCCGAAACAGAAGCTCCTACAGCTGCTCCTACCGAGCCCGAAACAGAAGCTCCCACAGCTGCTCCTACCGAGCCCGAAACAGAAGCTCCCACAGCTGCTCCTACCGAGCCCGA
>JAFQLL010000043.1 GCA_017414645.1 Clostridia bacterium
CTCAGGGCGAAGAGGCTTCTTTGTCCAGTTGAAGCCGTTCTTGTAAATGTCGCCTACGGGTATGTTTTCTTTCCCAAGGTCATAAACATACACCTTGTCACGTATTTCTTCCTTAATTCTTGACTTTGAAGAGAACTTATCTCCCGTTACCGCATCAAGCTTTTTGAAATTGTGCTTATTAAGTGATGCCACACCGGAAATTTCAACCTCTTCATCACCAAAAGCCATATATGTTACAAAGGAATCCTCATCTGTAAGCTCTATGCTTTTGTTGATATGATACACGCCCTCGCGGATATATACCACACCTCTTGCATCCTTTGTAGCATTTCCTCTTAAATAATCCCTTGCCTTTTCAATGGAATTAAACGGGTCCGTAAAGGTGCCCGTGGCATCCTCTCTGCCATCAAGAGAAACGTATACAACATTCTCCTGCTTTCCCTCTGCATGAACGGAAAACGGAATCGCACTCATAATCATCGCCCCTGTTAATATCAAGGTAAATGTTTTTTTAAGCATAATAAACCCCTCCTGTTCCGCTCTTAATTATACTACCGTCATTCTTTTCTGTAAACAGCCTTTTGCGACACGTTAAAAAAAACGTGTCGCTTTTTTAGTTTGTCAGCTTTTTAACATAAGGAATCATCGAATCATCCCATAAAAACAGCCTTATCTCTTTTGTTTTATCAATTCCTTCCAGTTTAAGCCCGGCTGCTTTTCCTTTTTCAAGCACAACCTCATCGGAAACAACCTTTTCAACAATTTTTTCGTCGCTGTAAACCGCTGCAATCAATACACAGGAAGCATCTGTCGCACTTTCAATTTTCACTTCAAGGGTATTGTCCTCGCCCCTTACGGCATCTATCTTAACCTTTTCGCTCTTTTTATAAAACCCTATTTCCGATATTGCCAGGCTTCTGTTTTTGCCATTGTTTACAGTGTCAAAATACAAAAGATAATACTTGTATTTTACTCCCTTTGTATCAATTGTATTTTGCGAGGGGATAAATTCGCTCGTTGCACTTATCCCCTTGATTTCACCCACCAACGGTGCCGAGGCTCCGCCTAAATTTCCAAGGGACGACATATCCGAATTTGAAGCATATATCTTAGCTCCGTTAAGCCTTTTTGCAAAGGTTCCCTCTTTCTCGTTTCCCGGGTGCCTGCCTATGGCAACAAGCTCGTCTATTGTGCAAGCCTCCCTGAGCTCATACTGCAGATATTTCACCGCTGTATTATCCATGGAGGCATACGCCGTTTCGGCTATACCGTCCATACTGTTCTGAGGAACCCATGTGCTTGTAATACCGTTATCATATGCTTTTATACCTGCAATTTCTGCCTTCTCATAGCTTATTATTGCAGTTTTGCCCACAGTAATCTTTGCTTTAAGGCTTTGTCCGTCTTTGGTTTTGCAGGTAACTGTAAATTCTCCGGGCAAATAAGTTTTAAGCATACCGTTCTTTGTAACAACACCGTTTGCAATGCTGTCAGTTGACCAGCTCTGAGCCTGCACCTTTTCATATTCATTAAAAACCTCAAGCTGATAGGTGCTGTTTCCGTTCACAAAAAATTCCTTTTCCGCTTTTGTGTCAAGAGTAATACATGTAAGCTCTTTAGCATCTATCAGGTTAAACTTAACAGTCACGCTTTCGCCTTCGGAAAGTGTAAGGCTAATATACCTGCTGCCTCCGTCATTTACAATCTCCTGCTCTTCTCCGTCAATTTCGGCACTGAGCCAAGCCTCGCCACAGCCAAGCTTAACAGCATTGTCATTTTCAAGCGATGTAATGGTAGCATATACCTCTTCAGCTTCCGTATCCCATTCAAGAAGGTCAATTTCTGCTCTTGTTCTTGCCATAAGCCCTTCTGCCTTACCCTTTTTCCATTCCGGTGGCAGGGCAGGAAGTATTTCAATTTCACCCGTATTTGAAAACATCAGTGCCTCATTTACAACGCCTAAGGTTCCCAATGTTGTATCAAGCACAAGTGCATCATTCTGGCGGTTGGCATCGTGGTCCGACATAAGTGAAGCATAGTATGTTTCGCTTGCCATCATCTTAAGAAGTGATGCTTCAATTGTATCGTTTCTTTTCAAGCGTGCATCCACAAGTGCCTTGTGTATCCAGCCGTGACCTGCCATGGCATCACTTGTGTTATACTTATTACGGTTATCAAGTGCAATATTTGCAGCTTCTTCAAGCTCTTTGTCTGTTCGTGTTTCATAGCCGGGCCATGCAGGGTAAAGATGGCTTAAGTGGCGGTGGTTGTTGTTTTCCCTATAGCCCTTATAGGACCATTCCTTCAACGCTCCGTCACTATCGTACATATAGTCTGCAATTTCGCCCTTAAGCTTTTCCCACTTTGCCACAGCCTCTTCATAGCCCTCACGTTTAACACTTCTCTCCAGTGCACACACCATGTCCAAGCCGTCACGGGCAGCACCGATATCCATTGCCGCATTAATATTCAGACTGCTGTCGTAACCGGAGGGCTTGTTCTCAGGTGAATAGGAAGGAATAATCATGTACCTTTCACCCTCGTTAAGCTTCGTTTTACTCTCATCGTGATGAGCATTGCCCTCTGTATCCATATAATACCTGGGTGTTACTATCTGCTCCCATAAATTTGCCTGCTTTGTAAGAAGAGGCAAAAGTATGTCCCTCTCAAGGTCAAGCCAGCCACGCTCTTTTATTTCCTTAAATTCCTCATCAGTAAGTCCTCCGTCATTAACACCTAAAACTGCCTGCAAATTGTCAATTCTCATATATTCGTTAATCGGTATCTGCTGATTGCCAAAGCACTGCCAGTATTCGTATATGGGAAGAAGGCACCAGCTTGCACCTGCATTCCAGTACTGGAAGGGGTAGGAATTATCATACTGAACAAGTAAGCCTCTGTCATTATCTATATTATGAGGCACCTGCAATGCATCGTGTGCACCGTATGACATTTTAGCATTATTCATAAAATCGGGTGCATTACGAAGGAAGAAGGTTATGTAACCGTTCTGTGCAAGTGTAAAGTTACCCGTATTCATTCCGCTTACCTGCAAATTGAGGTTTGCATCCACTGTATAGTTATAATTCCACGGTGGGTTCCATTCGCCCGTCCACAAGCCGCAAAGCTTGGGCATGCTGTTTCCTGCACTGCAAATCAAGGCATAACGACCCTGATTATACGCCCTCTCCAGAAGCTCATGATTTATTCTGTCAGGGTTATTTCTCTGTGCTTCAACAAGCTTAACATTGTCGTAGTCTGCATACTCCTCGTCGCCCTCCAAATCCAGCTTAAAGCGATTAAACTCGCTCTTCTGTATTTCCGCAGAAGGCTTCAATGCCATATCATAATTAAATTTTCCGTTTTCTGTATACTTTTTTGCAACAGAGGCGGTGCTTTCAACCAGTTCCTCAAGCAAAGCATAGCTTTCCATGCCTTCAAATACTTCGAGCACATTTTCATAAGAGCCCGTCATATTATGGCTTCTTCCGGAATTTGTTATAAGGTAAACAGCCTCTGCATTTTCAATTTTAACCTCGTAATTGTTTCCCAAAAGCATAGCATCGGGAGCTGTGGAGGAAATAACCCTGCTCTTTTTTGCCTCATCGCCTTCTGCCACAATATATGTAACACCGCCGAAGCCGCCGTCAAAAAGCTCACTGCCTTCGTATGCCGGATAATGTGCAATCTGTGCAATGTAGGAAGCATCCTCAGGAACCATCTTTTTATACTTAAGCTTAGTTACCGCATCGGTAGCCTTGCTCATGTCCGAGATGTTGTCAATTGAAACTGTCATGTTAATAAGCTGTCCCTCGGAGGACTTTTCTATCTTTGTTACAGATACATCATCCGTCCTTGAGGTAAAGGATGTTCTTTTCCATTCACCGTACTTGTCCTCAAAATACACGCCCGTTTCAGCCGTCTCGTAGTTTGTCCACCGCATATAGTTTACGGGAGCATCGCTGTAGCTCCAGTTTAACCTGAGCTGATGCCCCGGGTGATATATATAATGCCTCGTTCTCATTCTTTTGGAGCCGTCCGCATTTCTTATTACCCAACCGGAGTTTTTATTAAATACATTTATCCTTGCTTCTTCAAGCTGACTCGTCAATACCTCGGGAACAAATCTTGGCTCAGCTGTAGGGAAATTAAAATATATGTAATTATAAATAAATGTATCGCTGTAAGGCTCACCACTCGTTATATATCCCTTGTCTCCGTTACCCGAAACAAAGCCGTCACGCCATGCACGGTTAGAGGAATCCGCCCCTCTTTTCACAATAGGGTTATAGCTTTTTGCAAAAGAGCCCTTCTCGTAAAAACCCTTCATATCATTTTTTACCTTCTTAATTTCTGCTTCCATCTTTTCAACATACAATCCTGCAGTAGGGCTTGTTACATATAAGGTGGTTGTGCCCGATGTAAGTAAATCCGTTACATCAATGCTTACAACTCTTTTTACGGGATCAGCATTGCCCTCGCCCTTTTCATTGGCGTAATACTTCACGGAAGGGTCGTACTTCACCTCACCCTCACCATAGCTTGTGGAAATCCTGTTTGCAACAGCAAAGGTAATCCAACCCTGCCCCTTTTTGAAAACAGTTCTGTTATAGCCCGTAATGTTTAAAAAAACGCGCTCTCCCTCTCCCAAGTTCGGGGTTTTGAAGCTCACGTGGGCAATCCTTGGGGAGTTATAGCTTTCAGCCGATGAAAAGCTTGCGGTTTTCCCCTTCATTATGGTGTTCATTCCATCAAAAGCATATGCCACAAAATACCTTTTCTGACCGTTAAGGGTATCCCCTGCATCCTCTCCCGTAAGTGCGGTACCGCTGTACTTATAAACTGTCCAGTCCACCGCTATTTTTCCACTTTCCGCTGCGGAAAGCGGTACTGTCAGCGAAAGTATCATTGTTATACAAATTAAAAATAAAATAAACCTTTTCATAAAAATCCCTCCATCTTGCTTTATTATACCATTTTGCACTCTTTTCCGTAAATACTCCCACACGACGTGTTTTCTCATTTTTGTCACATTGCCGCATTGCAAATTTTCTTATTTTATTGTATCATTGTTTTAAAGGAAGTGATTATGTATGGTTATTATCGAAGGAGCACACATGGTTCTCCATTTTGAAAGCCTCACAATAAAAATTTTAAAAATCAGCCACGGCATTTTCCACAAGTCCTTCCCAAGGCATTGCCACGGGAAAAACTATTACGAGCTTCATTACATTGTCAGCGGTGGCGGAACACTTGTTACCGATGAGGGTGAATTTCCTCTTTCCAAAAATCTTTTCTATATGACAGGGCCTCTTGTTTATCACGAACAGCTTGTAAATGCCGATAACCCAACCGAGGAATACTGCATTCAGATGGAAATTCTTTGCGGAGACAGCTCCCGTCTGCAGCCCTCCTCCAGGCTTTTAACCGAAACTCATTTCTGGATAGGAGATGACAAATATGATTCTCTTTCCCTCTTTGAGCTTATAAGTAAGGAGTGCTACAACAAGCATATCGGTTATATTCAGGCAACAATCAGTCTTGTGTCCATGATACTTACAAACCTTGTCCGCAACTATTCCTCCGACACAGAGGTGGACACCTTTGAAGAAAGCACTCCCGACTACAGAAAGCTCAACATTGTGGAAAGCAGCTTTTTCAACAAATTCCGTACAATTACCCTTGAAGATCTGAGCAAAAGCCTTAAACTAAGCCCCCGCCAGACACAGCGCTTTCTTATTCAGAACTATTCAAAAACCTTTTCCGAGCTCAAAAAAGAAGCACGTTATCACAAGGCACGCGACTTAATACGCTCAGGCATGAGCGTTCTTGATGCTTCTTTAGCCGTCGGCTACAGCGATACCCGTGTAATAAAAAGCATGCTTGCTTCAGACCCAAGCTTCAATAAAACAAAAGCTCCCGATGAATAATCATCGGGAGCTTTTTTCAGTTAATCAACTGTTTCTGCTCCACATAAGGGCTTAAGCTTTTTCATATTAAAAAGCATAACCTTAGTTTTCGTTGCATCCTTTACAAGAGGCATATTGTAGGTTGTTTCATCCCGTGTAACAGCTTTTGTTACTGTTTTAATGAGCACATCATTCTTGTAATAGGCACAAACAACAGTTGCTACAGGGTTTTCCGAGAAAACATCAAGGGTTACCATTATGCTCTCTTCTGTCTTTTTAACATCTGACAGCCACACATTTTCCGTATCGGGTGCGTAAAAGGCAATGTCTGCAAGTATGAGCTTGTTTCCGCCGTTTTCTGCCCATGCTATATAGCTGTTTGCCTCTTTTCGTATGTAACGGATATATCTGTAATTTAAAGGAGCTTCAAATTTTACCGCAACCTCCGCTTCATTGTCACGTCCGTCGGGCGTTTTGTCCATTTCGTACAGCATATCCCAATTATCGCCATCGTTACTGCCTTCCAATACACAGCCTGCTGCATAGGCGTGGTCTGCCCAGTAGGTTGTATTCCCTGCTAAGGTCAGCTTCTGCTTTTTTATGACAATTGAATTAATTGGCTCCTCACCGTCAAATTCAAACATAATGTACTTATCTGCATATTCCTCGCCATTGTCAAACACTGCTGTAGCTGCAGTGTTGATATTGCCGTCTGCAGCATAGTGAGCATTTTCAATATTAACACCTATGCAGGAAGGTGTAATTTCGTTCTGTCCGCCTCTTGAAAAGCTTCCCATCGCGTAGGAAAATGGCTCGCAGTATACCAAGGAATTGTACCCATTAAAGGAGCCAGACTCTCTGGCATAAAGAGTGGGGTAACCCTTCTCCTTATTTTCTTCATATTCCTTCTGCCAGTTGTCCCAGAGCATGTCATACTTAAGCACTGCATGCATCATTTCATCAGTTACGCTCTTACCTGCCTTCTCTGCCCTGAGCCTTTCAACCTCTGCAATATGCATCTGATTGTAAATGTCGTATAAATAATAGCCGTAGCTTGTTGTCATTATAATATACTCCTTAACCGAGGTTTCAGAATCAGGTAATTTCACCTCATAAAGAGAATCGTCAAGACCTTTTGCTGTTTCATTCATTTCCTTCCAGAGCCTGACGGCTTCAGCCTTTTCCTTAAGCATTATATCCTCAACTGAGCTATTAAAAGCGTTTTTCACATTGCTTCTGAATTTTGACGTGCTTATACCGTCATCGCGTGTCCACCAAACGTCCACGTTATATTTATCGGTATTTCGTGCTCTGCCCAAAAGCACTGCTTTTGCTGATTTTTCGCATATCTCATAAAAGCTCTCCGCGTCTGTTTCGTTCATTCCAAGCTCATTTGTGGCATATTCCAGCACCAGAGCCTTGTCGCTGACAGAGGTGTCCTTTGCCCACTTATTTATAACATAGGCATTCAGGTCGCACCACATTTCGGAGCCGTTTGGAACAGGTATTGATTTATCGGTAGCATGACCTGTGCCGTTTATATACGGGCCTGCCCAGCCGCCACCGCGTGCCCATGTCCATATGCCTTTAACAAGGCTTCCCTCAACGTTTATAACGTCACGAAGGCTCTGCTTTTCATCCTCACTCATAAGAAACTCATACTCTGGAAAGCCGTTTATAACACCCCCTGCAATATAGTTGGGATAAGCGCCTTTGCCCTCATATTCACGGGCACATTGCACCTCAACTATCTGGTTGTGCTTGCCTGCATTAAGAGTCTGGTTAAAGGTGAAGGTACGGTGAAAATCCCCTGCCGTATGCTTTATGGCAAAGTAAAAGTTTTCGTGCACCTCAAGCTGATTGCTTATTTCAAGGTAGGTTTCCAAATCGTACTGAAATTCGCCGAAGCCCCAGGTTCTGTATATAATTTCACCGCCAAGCTCCTCGCATACCTTGTCTCTGAGATAATTCATTAATATAAGATGGGTTTTTGTGCCATCGCCTAAAATGGGGTTGTTACCGGTATGGTAGGGTACGCCCCAGCTTTCACCTGTGTAGGTTTCGCCGTATCTTATGTATATACCGTCAAGAAGGCTTTCTCCTTCCTTATCGAGAAGCCCTGTGAACATTTCCTCATACATATAGTCCATAACGGTTTGTGTGGTTTCAAGCCTTATATCAATTTTTCCGCCTGTTAAAATGTCGCTTCTGTCATTTTTAAGCTTTACGGGCAGAACAATAACGTCCTGCATAAAATAAACCTTCTGCCCTGCCTCTTTAACCTCGGTATAGGCTTTTATAACCTCTTCGCGCTTCTTTTTTACCCATTCGCGTTCTTTACTTTGGTATGGGAAAACCTTCTTTGCGTTTTCCTGCTGTATTGTTGTATCTGACGGATTATTCAGATACTCCTCCTCAGTGAGAGTTATGCCACGTGATTTGTCGTAATCATCCCATAAAAGAGCATACTGCGCTGCCTCAAAAAGAGAAAAGGTTCTGCCGTTATAGCCTCTTTGTGTTAAAAACTCGCCGTTTTCATAACGTGATGTATAGCCAACCTCGCCCGGGTTGTCGCTTAACATATCGTGTGTAAAAAGATTTGTTCTTGTATATTCCACGTTTGTCTCCTCTTCAGCGTCATCAATGATAACTACTCTCGGACCGTTTTTGCTGTCAAGTGCAATGTTTAACCCTGCCTTTGGCACCTGAAGACGGAAGGCAAGCCTTACCTTTTCTTTCTCAGGCTCTTTCTTTAAGGCAGCCTCTACTGCAGCGGTTATGTCAATTTCCTTCCATGTGTTTTTTGATGAAGGATAAATTTCCTCTGACCAGAACGCTGCTTCATACGAATAGTTGTTGTTCACTGCAGGGTACCCTGTTGCAGCTGAATCCTTACCAAGTGCAACTGTATCGGGTTTTCCATCTGTAGAATATGCCGCAAGGCGCATCCAGCCTGTTAAGTTTTCGTTAACATCGCTCACGTATAATCTGAGGTAAGCCTGTTCCAATTCTCCCTTGGGGCGTTTTACGTCAAACTCTAAATACCCCACTCTGCTCTTCCATATGCTGCCGCCTGTTTCTGAAATTGTAGTACCCACAATTCCGGGGGCACAGTTTTCGTTACCGCTTTCCGATGCCTGATGTGTTCCTATGAACATGCCCTCGCCGACCGTAGGCCCCGAATAGCTTGCCACAGTGTAGTAAAATGTGTTTTCTGCCCCAAATGCAAAGGTGGGCAAAAGGCTTAATATTATTGCCGTTAAAAGCAAAACACTTATAATCTTTTTCATTCTATCATCCCTCCTATTTAAATTTTACCATCTCGCACATCAATTTTCTTCATTTTAATTGAACAATTTTCTTGATTTATAAAGAATATTGAACTAAAATGAACAAAGGAGGGATAAAAATGATTTATGAACGCCATACAAGCTTTGGCATTGAAAGAAGCCGAAGGTCAAAAAGATATACAATGCACGAGCCCCACTATCACGATTCCTACGAAATTTTTGTGCCCCACTACGGCACAAGCACTTTAATGATAGGTGACGAGGTTTTTTCTGTTGAGCCCGACTGTGTAGCGGTTATAAAAGAGCTTTCGCCACATGGCAATTTCAGCAAAGCCGAGCATGAAAGAACGGTTCTTTATTTTGATAAGGACTTTCTTTCTCCCTATCTCACAGTAAAAGCACAGGCATTATATCTTTCGCTTTTTGAAAACCGTCTTCTAAAGCCCTCAAGTGACGACTTCAAAAAAATACAGACCCTTTGCTCTCTTCTTCAGAAAGAGCACCTTTCTTCAAATAATCCCGATAAAATTTTTCCACTGCTTTCCGAGCTTCTCTTAATTCTCAAGGCCTCGCCCATAGTAAAGGCCCCACCCATTTACGAGGCAGACTCTGTTTTCGGCGCAGTTTTGTCCTACATAAACATCAATTATAAGTCTATCACAAGCATTCCGCTTCTTGCAGAAAATTTCTTTGTGAGCCCCTCATACCTTTGCCGTATTTTCAAAAAAGGCACACATCTCACCATATCACAATATATAAATTCTTTAAAAATAAACGAAGCCTGTGAGATGCTGAAAACCACCGATAAAAGCCTTATGCAGATAAGCCTTGAGGTCGGCTATAACTCTTATCCTCACTTTGTGAATAACTTCACACGCATTACAGCGCTCTCTCCAAATGAATACAGAAAGAAAAACAGAGAACAAAGTGTCTCCGACACTCTCTGACGATAGTTGCAATTAAGGTAAACAGAGGAGAAAACACTTTGTAATGCCATATGCGTTTTCCGAGCCTCGCGAGGAAATTCTCGCATGGCAATAATATAAAATTTATTTTTGCCTTATAGGAAATACGCAATTTCCTATAAG
>JAFQLL010000044.1 GCA_017414645.1 Clostridia bacterium
CCTTAACCTTCTCGAAACAAATGCTGCTGCTCAGCTTATCGAAGAAAGAGTTAGCGAAGACGCTACAGTTATCTTCGGTGCTTCTATCGACGAAAGTTTGGAAGACGAAATCAGAATTACTGTTATTGCTACAGGTCTTGATGGCGAATTTGCCGGCGAAAAGAAGGAAGAAAAGAGCGAAGAGGACAACTTCTTCACTAACCTTATGAAGGCTGAAGAAGAAACAATCGACGTTCCCAACTTCTTAAAGTAAAACATATAAAACAAAGAGCACTCCGTTTTTGGAGTGCTCTTTGTTTTATGAATTGCCTGCGGCATGAATTACTTTGTATGAATTGACGCTTTGCGTCATGAATTGCCCCATGGGCATTATCGAAGAAACTCTGTAGGAGTTTCAACAATAATGTTTGTAAAGCAAACAAATCATTCATCATGTGCGAAGCACAATTCATGAAAGCGAAGCTTTCAATTCATCCCAAATAAAAATGTCTCTCCGAAATGGAGAGACATTTTTATTTGGAGTGCAGAGTGCAGAGTTACGCTGTAGTGCAGCAGGGAAAAGAGAGTACAGAGTGTCGGTTCCTTTTTGTGGCAGATTTTGAAAGTTGAGGCGAAATGACACTTGCATTCATGATATTATTTAACCGAGGGGGAGAAAGGGTGGTAGGGGGCATATTTGAAATAACAATAAGAAAGAGAATAAGAAAGAAAATAAGAAAGAAAATAAGAAAGAAAATAAGAAAGAAAATAAGAAATATGAATAAGAAATATGAATAAGAAATATGAATAAAAAAAGGAATAATAAAACTATTACAGGCAATTACGATTTTGAAGAAATCGAACGCCTTGCGCTTGAAAAGCGACTGAAAAAACAAATGCCTTGATTATTTGGAAAATGATGATATAATTGTTTTAATCATTTACAAAAGAGGATTTTTGCTATGGATAAAAAAATGCTTGTTTTAGATATTGACGGCACCTTAACTAACTCCAAAAAGGAGATAACAGGTGCCACAAAAGCTGCCATTACAAAGGTGCTTAAGGATGGGCACGTTGTTGTAATTGCTTCGGGCAGACCCACCCCCGGCACAAAAAAGGTTTGCGAGGAGCTGGAATTACATAAATACAACGGCTATGTTTTAAGCTATAACGGCGCTCGCATTACACGCCTTTGCGACAATTGCGTTGTTCACCAGAAGGTGCTGGATAAAAAATACATTCCCGAAATTTTTGACTACTGCGTAAAAAACGATTTAGGCATGATGACCTATGAGGACAACGATGCCATTACAGGCACGCGCATTGACGAATATATGGAATTGGAGGCAAGAATTAATTCCATCGGCTTAAGAGAGGTTCAAAATTTCACGGAGTATGTTACCTTCCCTGTTAATAAATGCCTTTTAACTAAAGAGGACGACGGGGCAAGGCTTGCCTGCGAGGAGCTTAACGAAAAGTATAAGGATTGTCTGAGCATTTACCGCAGTGAGCCCTTTTTTGTGGAAATTATGCCAAAGGGCGTTGACAAGGCGGCATCATTAGAGGTTTTAAGAAATATTTTAGGCATCGAAAAGGAAAACATAGTTGCCTGCGGCGACGGCTTTAACGATCTGAGCATGATAAAATATGCCCATGTTGGTGTGTGCATGGCTAACGGCTGTGATGAGTGCAAAGAGGCTGCCGACTACATTGCCCCCTCGAACGATGAGGACGGTCTTTGCGCCGTTATTGCAAAATTCTTTTGAAAAATTAAAACAATTGAAACAGGCTGATTATAATTTGTTAACAAATGTAAGCTATCATTAGAGTGTAAAAAAGGCAAGGAGGTCAGATTATGATGATGTTTGACGAAAACGGAAAATATACAGACGAAGCAGCTGAAAGCACGCCTGCGGAAGCTATAGAGAATGCTTCTGACGAGGTAATTGATATTGAAGTTACAGAAGAAGAGGTGCGCTCTTACGAAGAAAAGAGCAACCCTGCTTTTACAGCAGAGAGTGCAAATGAGCCCATGTTTACAAACGATTTTTCAACGGGCTTTGAAGAAAAAGAAAAGCCCAAGAAAAAAAGAGGCTTTTTCAAGACAGCGGTTGCCTGCGTGGTTTGTGCGGCTTTAGCAGGGGCTTCCTTCAGCTTTGCCATGGGGCTTGCCGATGGTGCCGTTGAAAAAATTAAGCTTAAAACAACCCAGGAGGCACTCAGCGATGCGGGCGAAATTAAGCTTAGCTATTCTGCAATGGTTGCAGAGGATGGCGAATTGAGCATTGAAAAAATTGCCGAAGCCTGCCTTCCCAGCGTTGTGTCCATTACAAACAAGGGCGTTAGCGAGGTTATGACCTTCTTTGGTAACTACCAGACAGAAAGCGTGTCCTCGGGCTCCGGCATTATTATCGGCGAAAATGACAGTGAGCTTCTCATTGTTACAAACTACCATGTTGTTGCAGACAGCAAGGAGCTTACAGTTGTGTTCTCCCACGATGAGGCTGCGGCACAGTCGGGCGACGACAGCTACATGAACATTGCAAAGGTTAAAGGCTATGATGCAGATAAGGACATTGCCGTTATCGCTGTTAACCTTGATGAAGTTTCAAGTGAAGCAAAGAGCAAAATTAAGGTTGCTACCATTGGCGACTCCAAGGCCATAAAGCTTGGCAGCGGTGTTGTTGCAATCGGTAACGCACTTGGCTACGGTCAGAGCGTGACACACGGCATTATAAGCGCTGTTGACCGCGTTGTTACAATGGATGGTGTTAAGGGCGGCGAAATTTCCAACAAATACATTCAGACAGATGCGGCTATAAATTCCGGTAACTCGGGTGGCGCGCTCTTAAACATGAAGGGTGAGCTTATTGGCATAAACAGCGCAAAAATTGCGGCATCGGGTGTTGAAGGCATGGGCTATGCAATTCCCATTACCGACGTTGAAGAGCTTATAGGCGAGCTTATGACAATGAAAACCCGTGACCTTGTGCCCGAGGAAAAGCGTGGCTACCTTGGCATTTATGGCACCGATGTAACAGCAAGTGCATCACAGATGTACGGCATGCCTCAGGGTGTGTTTGTGCAGGAGGCAATTGAAAATTCTCCTGCGGCAAAATCAAATCTTATGCAGGGCGACATTATTGTTAAAATCGACAATGTGGCTGTAAGCACAATGGCAGCACTTCAGGACAGGCTTGCTCATTATGAAGCAGGCGAAACCATTACCCTTCTGGTAAAGAGGCTTGAAGGCAGAAGCTACATTGACGTTGAGGTCAGTGTAACCTTAGGTAGTAAAAAGGATGCAGGCATAGAAGAATAAAAGGGAGCCTTCGGGCTCCTTTTGTTCTTAGTGAATAGTGAATAGTGAAGAGTGAATAGTTACGGTAATAATTTTGCGGAGCAAAATTATTTTTGATTGCAACTTTTGGGCATTCCCGAAAGTATTATAAATGAAAGACCTTGTAGGGACCGACGTCCTCGGCGGTCCGTTGCTTGCAGAAAATTGAAGGGGGATTAGTATGAAAAAGGTTATACTGATTTTGTTGTGCTTATGCATGCTTACGGGCTGCAAAAGTGAAAGCCTTGGGATAATAGGCGGTGCAGATGGGCCCACGGCAATTTTTGTTACAGATGGCGAAAGCCAGATAACGGGCGAAAGCGTGAGGCTTATGAAGGTGGACGGCTCTCTTTATTACGACACAGGTAAGACAAGCTCACTTATACCTCGCTGCGGAACACTTGACGGCAATCTTAAGTGCTCAATTGGTGAGTTTGAGGTGCCAAAGGGGGATGATGAAGCCAACTTTGAAACAAGCGGCTACCAGAATGTAACAAGCATTACAAAGGAAGTGCCCATGGAGGGCAACTGGCGCATTTTTAAAAGCTTTCCCAAAACAAAGGCAGATTTAGGTAAATATCAATACGCAATTAAGCTTAAGGGCAGGCACCCTAATGCGGTTCGTGACAGCGAGTACATAGTTTTAACAAACGATTTAACAATGGATTTTGACTTGGTTTCAAGGTCGATGTTTTCCTCAAACAGCGAGGATTGGCTCGACTGCTATGTTCTGCCTGTGCACTTGGACGAAGGCTGGGGCGTGAGCATGTGGGCAGAGGATGTGACAAACACAGGACTGACAGTGGTTCTGGAGCAGTTCGGCGGCAATGCGGACGGTAAGCTGCAAACGGGCGAGTGGTACACTTTAGAGGTCATGAACGAAGAAAATGAGTGGGTAAGCGTTCCCACAAATCCTCTTATTGACTTTGCATGGAACAGTGTTGCCTACAATATAAAAGCCAACGAGCAGACGAAATTTGAAATTGACTGGCAGTGGCTTTACGGCTCTCTTCCTACGGGGCAATACCGCATTGGGAAAGAGATTATGAACTACCGTGCCCCGGGCGATTTTGATAAAGAAATATATTACGCAGACTTTTATATTGAGTGAGACAACCCCTCAGGCAGCAAAGCTGACAGCTCCCCTTGCACAGGGGAGCCTTTTTTGTTGTTGCAAAGAGCTGTAGTAGGCTATATAATTGATAAAGGAGGGGATTTAATGATAGATGTGATATTATATTCGGTTTTGAACACACTGGTGGCATGCTTGGTGATAGGCGGAATAGCGCTTCTTATATGGAAAATTATAATAGATAGGCGAACGAAAAAGGTTATTGAGCTGATTAATTCAGACGCGTGGAACAATGAGGGCACAAATAATCCTGTGGTTGACCTGTACGTAAGTATCGGCAGAAAATGTGAATGGGGAAAATATATTGATTTACTTAACGAAGAAGAAAAAATTGTCTTTTTTTTAATGTATATGGACGGAGAGGTCAATAACGGAGGATATGAGCAGTATTTTTTGGAGGGTCACGCAAAATATGCACAAGACACGCAAAATGCGTTAAAAACTATCGGTGCTGATAAACTGGCCTTGATTACACAAAGGGCGATTAAAGCATACGAAGAAAAAGACTATGATTTGTTATGCAAGCTTTCGGATGAATACTATGAACAAGAATACCCCAGGCATCCCGATGTGTTGTATGAGCTTTTGTATAAGTATGTTACGGATAATAAAGAAAAGTTTATACGAGAATGAAAAGCTTTCGCGCTTGCGGAGGCTTTTTTCTGTTGCAAACAGAGCAAAACAGCGGTATAATAGATTCGAGAGATATAAATTTCCTGCAGACGGGATATATCCCTTCGGGGACGAGAATAAAGGAGAAACGAAAAATGTATCAAGACCCTTTTAAGGAATATATAAAACAATCAGAGCCCGATAAAAAATATAAAGGATATGCCTGGAGTACAGCGATAGGTTTACAAGCTGTTGATGGGCTGAAACCGTCAGAGCAATTGATAAAAACTGCTATCGATAATATAGAGGGAAATATCTCGATGGATGATGCCGAAAAACGAATTGAAAGCTATTATGCAGCAAGTCCTGAAAAAGCAGAAGATGACAGAACAGAAGAAGCTGACAAAGTTTCAGTTCGTATTGCGGCAATTCTTTCCGAAAAGTCTTTCTCATTTGCACCAAGTGAGTATATAGGTATTCATAAAAAGTTGTTTCATGGGATTTATAGGCATGCAGGCAAAATCCGTGATTACAATATTACAAAAAAGGAATGGGTGCTTGATGGTGAAACCGTTTTATATGGCAATGCCGCAGAGCTTCGTGAAACCTTGGAATATGATTTTTCTGAAGAAAAGAAATTCAGTTATAAGGGTCTGTCTACTGATGAAATTATTCAGCATTTGGCACATTTTATTTCAAGATTATGGCAAATTCATATTTTTGGAGAGGGAAACACCAGAACAACGGCAGTTTTCTTTATAAAATACTTAAGAGCTTTGGGGTACGATGCAACAAACGATATATTTGCAGAAAATGCGTGGTATTTCAGGAATGCACTTGTGAGAGCAAATTATACTGACCTGAAGAATGATATACATGAAACAACAATTTATCTGGAAAAGTTCATTCGTAATCTTTTGTTAAATGAGAGTAATGAATTAAAAAACAGGTATTTACACATAGGTAATAAATCTGAGGACCAAAACATGGCTATTGAAACCAAAAATGTAGCTATTCAAAATGAAAACATAGCTATTGATAAATTTAGATTTAATATTCAAACCAAAACAAACATTAGAAAACTGTATAAGGCTGTTGGTACAGAAATGATTTTTGGAAGAAGTGATGTTGCGGATATATGTCAGATTTCATATTCGACAGCCGGAAATTTAATTTCAAAAATGAGAGAAAACCAACTGATTTATGAGGTGACAGGCTGCGGAAAAGGAAAATATCGGTTTTATTGATTGACAACATGTTTACATTTTTAAAACAGCGCAAGCCGGAAAAAGAAAATTGGGCATCCGTAAAGGAGTTTGAAGAGAGAAATATGGATATAAATGAAGTGTTAGAAATGGACGATGCAGATTGTCTTGTGACCGAGATGCGAACAAGGATTTATAATAAGTGCGACTATGGCAGCTGTGTGGAAAAGCTTTCAGAGGCAGAAATGGTTTTTTACTTAACTGTAGAGCTTGAGGGCGAAGTGATGAACGGAGGCTTCGGGCAGTTCTTTGACAATTCATCGGGAAACTTTGCAAACGAAACAGAGGCTGCTTTAAGAAGAATAGGTGCAGAGAAAACAGCGGATATTTATAAAAAGGCATTGGATGCTTTAGGCGGTGAATTGCCCCGTGACCGCAAAGAAAGGTGGAAAGCACTTGAAGAGAGAGAAACAGAGGCTGTTTCGGCTCTTTTAGCGAAATGCGACGGTGATTTTTATAAAGAGGATGACGATTTGAATGCACTTTTATATGATTACGTTATGAAGAATAAAGAACAGTTTGAATAGTACAACCCCTCAGTCAGCAAAGCTGACAGCTCCCCTTGCACAGGGGAGCCTTTTTGTTGTTGCATTTGTTTTATTTTGGGGGTATAATATAAAATAGTATATTATGGTGGTGAATTTATGGAAACAAAAGAGCTTTTGAAAAGTCTTACCGACCCTGTAAGTATTGCAGGCAGTGAAACGGGTGTTGGCGAGGTTATAAAAAAACTTCTCGCAGAAGGTGGCTGTGAGGATATTTTTGTTGACAATATGGGTAATATTATAGGCACCTATAAATGCGGAAAGGAAAACGCTCCCCGTTTAATGCTTGAAGCGCACATGGACGAAATCGGCTTAATGGTAAGTGGTATAAGCGACGAGGGCAGCCTTCTTTTTGTGCCTCTTGGTGGCTTTGACGATAAGGTGCTCCCCGGAAGCGAGGTTACAGTGCATACAGAGAAGGGCGACATTTACGGAATTATTGGCGCTAAGCCTCCTCACCTTGTTACCGACAGAAGCAAGGCTGTGAAAATGGCTGACATGAGCGTTGACATTGGCTTTTGTAAAGAGGAAACCGAAAAAAAGGTTAAAATCGGCGACCTTATAAGCTTTAATACCTCATTTACCGAGCTGGAAAATTCTGTTGCAGGCCGCTGCTTTGACGACAGAGCAGGTGTAGCGGCAATTATAAAAACATTGGAATACGTTAAAGATTTAAAGATAGAGTGCGACATTATCTGCGCTGTTAGTGTGCAGGAGGAAATGGGCATGCGTGGCGCAAGGATTATTTGCGAAAGTGCAAAGCCCGACTGCGCAATTTCTATTGATGCAGGCTTCGGCACCAGTGCAAATTCTTCCGAGGGCTTTGATTTAGGCAACGGTGTTATTGTTTCTGTTGGCCCTAACTTGCACCCGAAGCTCAATAAAATTATTTTTGATGCGGCAAGCGAATATAAGATTGAGGTTACCACAGACGTTGAAAACGGCAACACAGGCACAAACGCATGGGAAATTCAGGTTTCGGGAGTGGGCGTGCCGGTGGCGTTATTATCCTTCCCGCTTCGCTACATGCATTCGACCTACGAGGTTATTGATATAAGCGACATTGAAGCAATTGCACATTTGTGTGCATATGTGGCACTTAAGTTTAAAGGAGGGGAACAGTTATGCTATTGATGGAAATGTTAAAAACAAACGCACCCTCCGGCTGTGAAGACGAAATGCGCGATTTAATCCTTAACGAAGTAAAGGATATGGAGCATTTTGTGGACAGCATGGGCAACGTTATTGTGCACAAGAAGGGCAAAGGCAAAAGGGTGATGATTTCTGCCCACATGGACGAGGTTGGCTTTATTGTATCGAAAATTACCGACTCGGGTGCAATTAAGTTCAAAACAGTCGGCGGCATTGAAACAACGGTGCTTTTGGGCAAAAAGGTTGTTATCGGTAAGGACAATGTTCCCGGTATTACAGGCTTTAAGGCTGTTCATTTACAGTCAGGCGGTGAAAGAGGCAACATGGCACAGGTAAGCGACATTGTTATTGACATTGGCGCAAAGGACAAGGCAGCAGCTGAAAGAAAGGTTAAGGTAGGCGACTACGGAACCTTTTATTCTGAAGCGGTTGAGTTTGGCGATAACCTTCTTAAGTGCAAGGGCCTTGACGACAAGGTTGGCTGTGCGGCACTTTTAGAGCTTTTAAAAATTGATACCGACCTTGATTTGTATGCGGCATTTACCACGCAGGAGGAGGTAGGCTGCAGAGGAAGCATTATTGCGGCTAACTTCATAAAGCCCGAAATTGCCATTGTTTTTGAGGGCACAACCTGCTCGGACGTTTTCCCCACGCCTGACGAAAAAACCGTTACACGCTTAGGCGGCGGCTGTGCGTTAACTGCAATGGACAGAGCAGCAGTTGCCGACAGAGAGTTGCTGGAGTTAGCAAAAAAGGTTGCCGAGGGAAATGGCATACCCTACCAGATAAAGCGCACCACAATGGGCGGTACAGACGCAGGCAGCATACAGCGTAGCGGAAAGGGAGTTAAAACAGTTGTTATTTCAACACCCTGCCGTTACATTCATTCACCTGTGTGCGTTATGAATAAAAGGGATTTTGAAGCACAGGTTAGTTTGGGTAAGGCGTTGCTGCATGCAATAGGATGATATTCCCTGCGGGAATGATATAACAACGCAGTTGTTATGATATGTCGCCATGCGACATGATATGAACCTACGGTTCATTAAGGTAGAAAAATCAAAGATTTTTCATTTGATTTATTAAGATTTGCGGCGCAAATCCACCATAATGCACATAGTGCATATCATGAAATTTCAATTTCATATCATGGCAGTAGCCATATCATGCCGAAGGCATATCATATGATTGACTGAAAGGAGAATATATATGGAATTGCTTAAAAAAATAGTAGAAGCCTTTGGTCCTTCCGGAAGAGAGGACGAGGTAAGAGAGGTTATAAAAAACGAAATTGCACCCTACGTTGACGAAATTAAGGTTGACAACATGGGTAACCTTATTTGCCGCAAAAAGGGTAACGGCAAAAAACTTATGATGGCAGCACATATGGACGAAATAGGCATTATGGTAACACATATTGACAAAAACGGCTTTGTGCGCTTTGCGGCTGTGGGCGGTGTTTACCCCCAGAATTGTGTTCACCGTGCGGTGAAGTTTGAAAACGGCACAAAGGGCGTTATTTCCGGCGAAGGCAAAACAGCTATCCGTGACTGGAATGCGGACAAAATGTATGTTGATATTGGTGCTGAAAGCTATGAAGAAGCGGCAAAGATGGTTGCAATAGGCGACATGGCTACCTTCTGCAGTGAGTTTATTGTTATGGGCAAAAAGGTTAGCGGCAAAACAATGGACGACCGCGTTGCCTGCTATGCTCTTTTAGAGGCTGTTAAAAAGATTAAAGAATGCCCCAACGATTTTTATGCTGTGTTTACAACACAGGAGGAATTAGGTCTTCGTGGGGCTAAGGTTGCCGCACAGGTGGTTGAGCCCGACATGGCAATTGCTGTTGACGTATCTTCTGTTGGCGACACACCCGAAAGTAATATTGTTGACCTTACACTTGGCAAGGGCCCCTCTGTAAAAATTAAGGACGCTTCCTACATTATAAGCCCTCAGGCGCGCGACTTTATGATAAAGTGCGCTAACGAGGCAGGCATTCCCTATCAGCTTGAAGCGGCTTCCTTCGGCGGTACAGATACAGGTGCCATTATGCTTACGGGCACAGGCGTACCCTCTGCTACAACCTCCATTCCTTGCCGTTACATTCATTCCCCTCAGGAAACAGTGCACCTTGATGATGTGGAGAATGAAATTAAGTTTTTGGTAAAGATGATTGAAACCAAGGTTTGATAAATTGCCTGCGGCATGAATTACTGCGTATGAATTGACGCTTTGCGTCATGATTTGCCCAAAGGGCATTTCGGAAGAAATTCCGTGTGCGGAATTTCTACATTAATGTTTGCAACGCAAACAATTCATTTTTCATGTGCGAAGCACAATTCGTGAAAGCGAAGCTTTCAATTCATTTATTTGACTGAAAGGAAAATTTTATGAAGGACTACATTGTTAACGCAATAACAAGCTGCGGCAGCATTCGTGTTATTGCTGCAAGCAGCACAAACCTTTGCGAAAAGGCAAGGGAAATTCACAATTTTTCGCCCACCTGTACAGCGGCTGTTGGCAGAGCTCTTACTGCAGCGGCTATGATTGGCAGCACCCTTAAGGGCGAAGAGGACACTTTAACTCTGCAGTTTAAGGGTAATGGCCCCATAGGCAGGGTTATTGCCGTAAGTGACAACACTGCAACCGTTAAGGGCTACGCAGGTGACCCTTACGTTGACCTGCCCTTAAAGAAAAACGGACATTTGGACGTTGGCGGTGCAGTTGGCAAACAGGGCTACTTATCTGTTATCCGTGACTTTGGCATGAAGGAGCCTTATGTTGGCCAGGTTGATTTGGTAACAGGCGAAATTGCCGAGGATTTAACCTACTACTACGCAAAGAGCGAACAGCTTCCCTCTGCGGTGGCATTGGGTGTTATTGTTGATACAGACCTTACTGTAAGAAGTGCAGGCGGCTTTATTATTCAGCTTCTGCCCGGTGCTATGGACGAGGATATTGACCGTGTTGAAAAAGCCATAGCTGAAATAGGTGAGGTGCCGCGCCTTATTGAACAGGGCAAAACACCCCGTGATATTGTCCAAATGCTTCTTACAGGCTACGAAATTGAATTTTTCGACGAAATGGAGCCTAAGTACGAATGCGACTGCTCTAAGGACAGAATGGCTAAGGCGCTCATAAGCCTTGGCAAGGACGAGCTCCGTGCTATGATTGAGGAAGATGGTCAGGCAGAGGTTTGCTGCCAGTTCTGCAACCAAAAGCACCTTTTCACAAAGGAAGAGCTTGAAGCGCTGGAGAAGAGCTCGAGATAGTGCAGAGTTGCGCTTCGCTACAGCGGAAAATAAAAGTGCAGAATACAGGAAAGAATTTTGTGAAAACAAAGTTCTTTCCTGTATGAAAATGCCGTAATTAAGGGATAAAAACCGAACGCTAAAAAAGTTTTGAAAAATTAAAAAAAAGTGTTGACAAATCAAAAGGTGGCTGTTATAATAACTATTGTTGTTGAGAGACAACTAAGTCAAAAATGGTGTATGGGAGTTTAGCTCAGCTGGGAGAGCATCTGCCTTACAAGCAGAGGGTCAGAGGTTCGAGTCCTCTAACTCCCACCAATTTTGGCCCGGTAGCTCAGTTGGTTAGAGCGCCAGCCTGTCACGCTGGAGGTCGAGGGTTCGAGCCCCTTCCGGGTCGCCATTTTTTGCCTCTGTAGCTCAGTCGGTAGAGCAGGGGACTGAAAATCCCCGTGTCATTGGTTCGATTCCGATCGGAGGCACCATTTGCGGGAGTGGCTCAGTGGTAGAGCGTCACCTTGCCAAGGTGAACGTCGCGAGTTCGAATCTCGTCTTCCGCTCCAGAAAATATGCAAAAGGTGAAAACCTTTTGCATATTTTATCTAACTTAATATGGCGCCATGGCCAAGCGGTAAGGCACGGGCCTGCAAAGCCTTTACCCCCAGTTCGATTCTGGGTGGCGCCTCCAGAAAAAACGACTTGTTTCGACAAGTCGTTTTTTCAATGAAATTTGCCTGCGGCAAGTGAAATAGCTCCGCTATGAAATACACTTCGTGTATGAAATATTGCTACGCAATATGAAAAGGCAAATTTTATTTCACATTTTTCTGAAAGAAAAATATTTCATAATCCGTCAG
>JAFQLL010000045.1 GCA_017414645.1 Clostridia bacterium
AGTGGAGCAAACTTAACTTCACTTTGTGCGTAGCACAAAACTTCATTGCAGCTTGCTGCAACTTCACTTCAACCGAAAGGTTGAAACTTCACCTGCTTTTTCAGAACAACTAAGTTTGCCCAAAGGGCAAGTGAAGTTGCCTGAGGCAGTGAAGTTACTTCGTAGTGAAGTTGTGCCGGTGGTGTTTTTTGTACAGCAGATTGTATACAATTTCTTAAAAGGTAGTTTTCAGAATGTTTATATGTGGCTTTTTTGCTATTAATAAAAATGGTGTAATATAAAGCATGAAGGGTGCATATAATGAAATGTTCGACTAAAAAATGAAAGGGAAATGAAAATGCTCAAAGAAGTAACACAGAGCACATATTTTGACTACTACAGAGAGAATTTGTTTTATATTGAAGCTGTTATCGAAAAGCTTCTGGAAAGAATAGCAGAAATTGATGCCCGCCGTGAGGCGCGGGGCGAAAGAACGCTTTGTGACAGTGTGCAGTACCGCATAAAAAGCCCCGACAGCATGATGGCAAAGCTTAAAAAGCGGGGCTTTGAAACCCACTGTAATTCTGCCATGGAAAACGTGTACGATGCTGCAGGCATACGCATTATATGCCCTTATATTGACGACGTTTATTTAATGGCACAAAAGCTTGCCGCCTGCAGCGACATTGAGGTTGTGGAAATTAAGGACTACATAAAAAATCCTAAGGAAAACGGCTACAGAAGCTACCACATGATATTGAAAACCCCTGTTTTATGGCAGGGCGAAACAAAGCATGTTACCTCCGAGGTGCAGATTCGCACAATGGTTATGAATTCCTGGGCGTGCTGCGAGCACCAGCTTAAATACAAAAAGGACGTTTCCAACGAGGAAAGCGTTGCTCTTTTAAAGCGCTGTGCCGACGAAATGCTAAAGATTGATTACTCTATGCTCAGAATACGTGGAATGATGGAAGAGTCTTGCAAAAGGGAGGAATTTATCGTATAATAAGGTAAAGTGCATTTGGGAGGGTTACAAATGATTGAAATTATGAAAATTATAAATACACACGGTGTAAGGGGCGAAATGAAGGCTCTTCATTTTGCCGATTCGCCTTTGTTTTTCAAAAAGGTAAAAACCCTTTACGACAAAAAGGAAAATGCCTACACCATAAACTCCGTCCGTGAGGGTAAGGGCTGCATTCTTGTTACAATTGAAGGCATTGAAGACATGACGGCTGCCGAAAGAATGAAGAACGTGTACCTTTTTGCAAAAAGAGAGGACTTTCCGCCTCTTCCCAAGGGGGAATATTATCTTATCGACCTTATAGGCCTTACTGCCGAAACAGTTGACGGAGATTACATAGGCGAGGTTGCCGACATTTTAGAAAAGGCGGCACAGAATCTTATTGTTGTTAAAAACGGCGATAAGGAAATTTTAATTCCCAAGTGCGATGCATTTGTTGACAGAGTGGACCTTGAAGAAAAGAAGATTTTTATTACACCTATAGAAGGACTTATATGAGTGCAGAATGCAGAGTGCAGAGTGCAGAACGAACGCTAACGCTACAGCGGTGTATAAGTGCAGAGTGCAGAATCAGGTGACCACAATTTTACTAAGGCCCACAACGTGGGACAGTGGGTGAAAAGACTTCTGTCCCCGTACCTTATAAAACTGTTGCAATTATCCAATCGAACTAAACTAAAACCCACAAAAGAAAGGTTAAAACCAAATGAAGTTTTCGGTATTAACTCTTTTCCCGGAAATGTTTGAAAGCGTTCTGGGGGAGAGCATTATTGGCAGAGCCTTAAAAAAGGGCATTATTGAAACCGAATATGTTAACATACGTGATTTTTCCGAGGGCAACTACCGCCGTGTGGACGATTACCCCTACGGTGCAGGGGGCGGCATGGTTATGCAGCCCATGCCCATATACAAGGCATATAAGTCTGTATGCAAGGAAGAAAAGCCCTACGTTATTTACATGTCGCCTCAGGGAAATGTTTTTAACCAGGAAAAAGCCCGTCAGCTTGCCTCTATGGAGCATGTTGTAATCCTTTGCGGTCACTACGAGGGCGTTGACGAAAGAATTATTGAAGAAATTGTTGACGAGGAAATCAGCGTAGGCGACTACGTTTTAACAGGCGGCGAGCTGCCTGCCATGATTGTTATCGATGCAACAAGCAGAATGAAAGAGGGCGTGCTTGATTCAAACGAAACCATGGAGGTTGAAAGCCACTACAATGGACTATTAGAGTACCCTCAGTATACACGCCCTGTGGAATTTATGGGCAGACGGGTGCCCGAGGTGCTTTTGAGCGGGCATCATGCAAAAATTGAAGCATGGCGCCGTGAGCAAAGCCTTATAAGAACAAAGCTTAAGCGCCCGGACCTTATTAAAAAGGCAGATATTACCGACAAAGAAAAGGAAATGCTAAAAAAAGTGAGAAGGAAACGAAAGAAATGCTCAGAATAATTACCTCGCGAAGCGGTGGCGGAAAAACAACTGAAATGCTTTCTGCCATGAAAAAAAGCGAAAATGCAATATATATTGTGCCCGAGCAGTACAGCTTTGCGGCAGAAAAGCTCATTACCTCTGCCTTTGGCATGAGCGGAATGGGCTTTCCCTCTGTGTACAGCTTTCGTCGCCTTGCCTATTATTTTGAAGAGCTTTACGGCTCAGGCATGGGCGAAAATTTGTCGGGTGCATCACGTGTTATGGTCCTTGGCGACATTGTAAGACGGCTGTCGGGCTCCTTAAGCCTTTTTGGGGGCAGTGCACGCCGTGGCGAAATGGCAAATGAAGCGGCTGTTATTATAACAACCTTCAAGCAGTATGGCGTTACAGAGGAAAAAATTAAAAGGGCAATGGAAAACACCAAAAACCCCCTTCTTAAGAAAAAGCTCAACGACTGTATGCTCATTGCCAACGGCTACAGTGAATTTCTTAAGTCGGGCTATCGTGATAACGACGATTTGCTGGAGGGCTTGTGTAAAAATATTGACGAAACAGATTTTCTTTCCGGGAAGGACATTTTCATAGACTCCTTCCAGGCATTTACGCCCTTGGAATATGCAGTTATTGAAAGAATGATAAGAAAAGCAAAATCTGTTACGGTGGCACTTTGTGCCGTAGGTGACAGCGACGAATTTGTAACCGCTCAAAGAACAAAAATGAGGCTTGAAGCTCTTTGCAGGGAAAAGGGCTTTACCTTCGGCGGCATAGAAGAGCTCAGTGGCGCAATGTATACTGCCACAGAGGAAATGAAGGCTCTGGAAAGAAGCTTTTTTGACGAGGACGAGGTTTACCCCCAATCTACCGACAAGGTGCACGTACACCGTGCAAGAGACGAGTACGGTGAATGTGTGCGTGCGGCAACGGAAATTGAAAACCTGTGCAGGGAAAAGGGCTATCGCTACCGTGACATTGTTATTGTGGCAAGGGAAATGGAAAGCTACGAAAAGCACCTTTCACGCGTTTTTGAAAGCTACGACATACCCCTTTTTATGGATAAAAAAACACCTCTTTCATCATCAGCGGCGGCAATTTTTGCCCTTAGCGCAATAAGGGTTGTGTCACGTGGATGGAAGGCAAACGACGTTTTCGCCTACATAAAAACACCTTTTGTGCCAATAAGCCACATAGCTGCATGCGAGCTGGAAAACTACGCATTAGCATCAGGTGTTAAGGGACGGGACTGGAAAAAAAACGAGGACTGGAGCATGCCGAATTCTGTAAAGGCAGAGGATGTTGACCCCGACTACCTTGAACGAATAAATAATGCTAAAAGGGCTGTAACAGAGCCCCTTATAAATCTGGAGAACAAAATCAAGGGCACCCACAAAGGACGGGAATTTGCCGTGGCATTCTATGAATTTATGGAGGAATGCGCCCTTGAAGAAAAAATAAACCTTCTTACGGCATCTTTAACAGAAAAGGGCGAGGGCGACCAGGCACAGAGAATGCGCCAGGTTTATGACATGCTAATTGGCACTCTTGAATGCTTCGACGATGCCTTTTGTGAAAAAAGCCTTACCGCAGAGGATTTTATGGCAATTTTAACAGCAGGCATAGAAGCTGTTGAAATAGGCATTATTCCTGCAAATACCGACTGTGTGTGCGCCGGAAGCATTGACCGTGCCCGCGGACACGGCGCAAAGGCCGTTATTATCTTAGGCGCTCAGGAGGGTGTTTTCCCTGCTGTGCCCAAGGACACGGGTGTTTTCACCAATGCGGACAGGCTTGAGCTTTCATTGTACGGCATTGAGCTTCCGCCCGATACCTTAGGTAAGGCATATATGGAGGAAAGCCTCTGCTACAGTGCACTCACCTGTGCTACCGAGCGCCTCTTTGTAAGCTACAGCACAGGCAAGGACGGAGCAAATCCCTCTACCATAATTAAGAGAATTAAAAAGGTTTTCCCCTTGTGCGCTGTAAGCGATGCACTTAAGGATACCGATGTATTAAACCTTATAGGCAGTGCAAAAAGCACCTACGAAAACTTTGTTGTGGCATATTCCCGTGCGAGAAAGGGCGAAAATGTAGGTGAAGAATGGCTCACAGCCTTGGATTATTACCGCAAAGCCCCCCAGTGGCGTGACATGGTGAAGGAAATTGAAAGAAACACCACCTATAAAAACAGAACTGAATTTATCCGTCAGGAGCTTATTCGTGCCCGCTACGGCGATAACATCGACACAAGCGTTTCGAGCCTTGAAAGGTATGTAAAATGCCCATTTTCCTATTTTGCAAAGGTTACCTTAGGTCTTAAGGAGCGAAAAGAGCTGCAGATTACCGCTGCGGACAGCGGCACCTTCCTGCACGAATTTGTTGACCTTTTCGGCAAAGGTCTTGCCCGGGACAATCGCACCTGGCGCGACATTGACAAAGCTTATATTGACCAGAAAACCGAAGAAATTACAATGGAATTGTTAAAGGGGTTAAATAGCCACATGCTTGAAACTTCCCCAAGAATACGAAACCTTTTCATTCGCCTGAAGCGCATTGCAAAGCGCAGTGTGACAGTTCTGAGCGAGCATATGAAAAAGGGCAGGTTTGAGCCCTTGGGCTACGAAATTGTATTCGACAAAAATGGCGACTTCAAGCCCCTTACAATTGACCTCCCCAACGGGCAGAAGGCCAATCTTCGGGGCAGGGTTGACCGCTGCGATGTCTTAGAAACCCACAAGGGCAGCTTTGTGCGCATTATCGACTATAAGTCGGGGGAGAAAAAGTTTTCCCTTTCCAATGTGTATTATGGTATGGACTTGCAGCTTGCAGTTTACCTTACAACCATTTGTGAAAACGGCAACTACCAACCTGCAGGCATGCTCTACTTTAAAATTGACGAGCCTGTTTTAGACAGAAGTGCAGCCAAGGACACTGAAAGCTACGAAAAGGAAATGCGAAAAAAGCTCAGAATGGACGGCCTTGTTTTAGAGGACGACGAAATTCTTTCAGCTATGGATGAGTTTTATGCCACAGGCAGCGACGTAATCCCTGTTAAAAGAACCCAGAAGGGTGTTTTTGATACTCATTCAAAGGTTGCAACGGCGAGCGAATTTGCCTCCATTTCAAAGCATGCTAAAAGAACCGTTAAAAAGCTTTGCAGTGAAATTTTAGGCGGTGTAAGCACCGTAAGCCCCACAAAGAGCGCTTGCACCTATTGCGAAATGAAGGCTCTTTGCGGCTTTGACCCCACCGTGGCAGGCTACACCTACCGTGAGATAGAAAAGCTTAACGATGTTGACGTTCTGCTTAAAATGAAAAATGAAGAGGACGAAACAGAAACGGCACAGGAATAATCCTGTGCCGTTAGTGTTCCCTTATAGGAAATTGCGTATTTCCTATAAGGCAAAAAATAAATTTGATTTTATTGCCATGCGAGAATTTCCTCGCGAGGCTCGGAAAACGCATATGGCATTACAAAGTGTTTTCTCCTCTGTTTACCTTAATTGCAACTATCGTCAGAGAGTGTCGGA
>JAFQLL010000046.1 GCA_017414645.1 Clostridia bacterium
GCGAGGCTCGAAAAACGCATATGGCATTACAAAGTGTTTTCTCCTCTGTTTATATTATTTGCAACTATCGTCAGAGAGTGTCGGAGACACTTTGTTCTTTATTACTTTTTATGTCTTTCAACGAAGCGGCCTATTCGCTTCAAGGCTTCTGTAATGCTTTCAATGGAATAAGCATAGCTGCAACGCACAAAGCCTTCACCGCATTCGCCAAAGGCGGTGCCCGGTACAACTGCAACCTTTTCTTCTTCAAGAAGCTTCTTTGCAAAGTCCTCGCTTGAGTAGCCTAAGGAAGAAATGTTGGGGAACACGTAAAACGCACCCTCAGGCTCAAAGCAGCTGAGCCCCATTTTTCTGAAGCCGTCAACCAATACTCGTCTTCTCTGGTTATATTCAAGGCACATTTTATTAACGTCGTCGTCACAGTTGCGAAGCGCTTCAACTGCCGCAAGCTGGCTTGTTGTGGGCGCACACATAATTGCATACTGGTGAATTTTGTACATAACTGTGCAAAGAGGAGCAGGTGCTGCAAGGTAGCCTAATCTCCAGCCTGTCATGGCAAAGGCTTTAGAAAAGCCGTTTATTGTAACGGTGCGCTCCCACATGCCGTCGATAGATGCAAAGGAAACATGCCTTTTGCCGTTATATGTAAGCTCAGAATAAATTTCGTCGGACAGAACAATTATGTTTGTGTCACGAAGAACAGAGGCAATCTCTTCCAAGTCTTCCTTTTCCATAATAGCACCTGTGGGGTTGTTGGGGAAGGGCAGAATTAAAACCTTTGTTTTATCTGTAATTTTTTCCAAAAGCTTTTCCTTTGTAAGGCGGAAATTGTCCTTTTCTTCTGTTACAATGGGCACAGGAATGCCGCCTGCCAGAGTTGTGCAAGGCTTGTAGCAAACAAAGCTCGGCTCAGGAA
This sequence comes from Clostridia bacterium, assembly GCA_017414645.1. Classification (GTDB taxonomy): domain Bacteria; phylum Bacillota; class Clostridia; order UMGS1883; family UMGS1883; genus RGIG1927. The sequence goes on from JAFQLL010000046.1 coordinate 917, forward strand.
TTAAAACCTCGTCGCCGGGGTTTAAAAGGGCACGGAGGGTAATGTCGATAGCTTCGCTGCCGCCAACGGTAACTATAATTTCATTTTGAGGGTCGTAGTTAAGGTTGTATTTGCGGTTAACGTAACGGGAAATTTCCTCTCTTAGTTCCATTGTACCTGCGTTTGAGGTATAGTGGGTTCTGCCTTTTTCAAGGCTTGTAACACCTGCCTCACGGATGGGCCAGGGGGTTACAAAGTCAGGCTCGCCAACGCCTAAGCTGATAGCGTCCTTCATTTCACTTACTATGTCAAAAAACTTTCTTATTCCCGAAGGGGGAATGTTATTAGCAGCCTTTGACAAAATGTTGTCGTAATTCATCATAATGTAATAACCTCTCTGGGATCTGTATCGGGATGGGAGAAAATAACGTTTTCCTTCTTATATGTTTTAAGCACGAAATGAGTTGTTGTAGCTATAACAGAATCCATCTGTGAAAGCTTTTCGGAAACGAACATTGCCACGTCGCGGAGGGTTTCGCCCTCAACCTCCAATAAAAGGTCGTAAGCGCCGCTCATTAAGGTAAGGCTCTTTACCTGAGGGTACTTATAAATCTTTTCAGCAACGCGGTCGAAGCCCTTCGCCGCCTGAGGTGTTATCTTAAGCTCAATATATGCCTTGATTGTGTCTTTTTCAACCATTTCCCAGTTAATGAGGGTGCGGTAGCCGAGGATAATTTTGTCCTTTTCGAGCTGTTTTATTTCTTCCTTTACCGCCTCTTCTGTTGTGCCCAGCATAACGGCTATTTCAGAAGGAGTTATACGGCTGTTTTTTTCAAGTATTGACAACAATTCCTTATTCATCAAATCAGGTCCTTTCCTGTAGACTATATAGTTAGAAACATTATATAACATTAAAAATAAAAAATCCACATTTTTTTTTAAAAATATTGAAAAGTAAATTTGAAGAGGTTATAATTAAAGTATGAAGGGTGGCGATAAAATGAAAAAAGTAATAAGTATACTAATGTGCTTTGCTGTTTTGTTTTCTGCAGTAAATGTTTTTGCAGAAGATACTTCCTTTACACGAATTGAAGCCTTAAGGCTTATGGCGGAGAAAGCAACCTATGGTGAAAAGGCATACGATTGCCCATTTACCGATATTGCCGAGGAGGATAAACTCTTGGTAGGCTACGCCTTTGAAAAAGGCTGGATAAAGGGCACAGGTGACAACCTTTTCAACCCTCAGGCTATAATCACACGTGAGTGCTTTTTAACCATGGTTTTAAGAAGCCTTAATTATACTGACCCGATAAGCTTTACATGGGATAACCCCTACCCGAGAGCCTTCATTGCAGGCATTTACCCCGTGAAATATGAGGGCGCTTTTACAATAGAAGAAGCAAAGGACATTCTTGAAAATAAAAAAAGCGCTCTTTCGATTTATTCCATGCAAAAGGAAAACGGCACCTACCGAGACAATTTAAGCTATGTATCGAGCCAGATAACAAAGCTGGAATATCTTTTTTTCGCGGAGGAGTGCACCATTGTTACAGGCTACATTACTGGCACACCTCATGGTGTGGCACCAAAGGGCTGCGTTGTGTATAAAGCCGACGGCAAAATATTAAGTCTTACTTTGCCTCGCATAAATCCATGGAAGGGTGCAGCAGCGGAAAACGTTTACCTCAATGAGGACAACACAAAGCTTTACTACACCTGCACTGTTGAAAAGGACTACATTGGTATGGACGGCGTGACAGTTATTCAGGCAGCAGGCGTGTTCGAATATTGTGTTGACCTTGTCGCAAGAGAAATAACGGTTGAAAAAGTACAGAATTGATGATATAGTAAAAGTGAAGTTGTAATATAATAACACAGATTGGAGCTGAATCGGATGCTGACTATAACACAAATCACAAAAGCTGTTGAAATAGTGGCAAATGAATTTAATATAAAGCGTGTTTGCCTTTTTGGCTCTTATGCCGAAAACAGAAATACCGAAAAAAGCGATGTGGATTTACTTGTGGAATTTTTTATTCCTGTAGTGTCATTGTTTACTCTTGTTGATGTAAAAAACCGCCTGCAGGATATTTTAGGCGTTGAAATTGATATAATACATGCGCCGCTTCCTGAAAATGCGCTGATTTCTCCCGAAAAGGTGGTCGAAGTTTATGCAGCATAGAAACAAAACCATTCTTGCCTTATAGGAAATTGCGTATTTCCTATAAGGCAAAAAATAAATTTGATTTTATTGCCATGCGAGAATTTCCTCGCGAGGCTCGGAAAACGCATATGGCATTACAAAGTGTTTTCTCCTCTGTTTACCTTAATTGCAACTA
>JAFQLL010000047.1 GCA_017414645.1 Clostridia bacterium
ATAGTTGCAATTAAAGTAAACAGAGGAGAAAACACTTTGTAATGCCATGTGCGTTTTCCGAGTCTTGCGAGGAAATTCTCGCACGGCAATAATATAAAATTTATTTTTTGCCTTATAGGAAATGCGCAATTTCCTATAAGGTAAAATAAAAGGTTCCCGAAAGAAACATCTTTCGGGAACCTTTTTTAATGTTATTTCTTAATTAATTTAATAAACTGATTTACAATCATGCTGCCAAAAGACAATCCAACAATTGCACCAACTAAAGGCATAGAAAGTGCTGTCACCTCGAACACACCGCTTAAAGCAGGAATAAACATTACACTGCCAAGAAGTATCGCACCAAAGAAGAAAGCGCCTATAAGAGCCTTATTGTTAAACATTCTCTTTGTAAAGAGCACCCAACCATCTGTCTTTGAAGAAAAGCCATGGAAAAGACGGGAAAGACAAAGGGTTGCAAATGCCATTGTGCTTCCGCATTCAGCGCTCACGCTAAGGCCGATATGGAAAGCTGCCACCACCGCCAAGGCTATTACTAAGCCCTCCACAATAACATTTGTCATGAACTTTTTGGTTAAAATGCCTTCTGTTCTCGGACGGGGTTTTTCGTCCATAACACTGTCGGTATGAGGTTCAAGTCCGAGTGCAATTGCGGGAAGCGAGTCTGTAAGAAGGTTTATGAAAAGAAGATGCACCGCAGCAAAGGGCACGGGAAGCATTGCAAAGGAAGCATACAGAACCGCTAAAATGCCTGCTGTGTTGCCGCTCAGAAGGAATCCTATAGCTTTCTTTATGTTTGCATAAACGTTACGGCCGTTTTTAACAGCCTTCACTATTGTTGCAAAGTTATCGTCTGTAAGCACCATACCTGCAGCATCCTTCGCAACCTCTGTGCCTGTTATACCCATTGCCACACCAATATCTGCCTGCTTTAAAGCAGGCGCATCGTTTACGCCATCGCCTGTCATTGCAACAAGGTTGCCTTTTTCCTGCCATGCTCGTACTATGCGAATTTTATGTTCGGGTGATACACGGGCATATACACTTACCTTTTCAACAAAGTCTGCAAGCTCTTCATCACTCATTTTTTCAATTTCGGCACCCTCAACGGCTATAGTACCTTCTGTTAATATGCCTATTTCCTTTGCAATTGCGCTTGCTGTAATTTTATGGTCGCCTGTTATCATGACAGGGCGTATACCGGCTCTTATACATTCGCTTACAGCATCTCGGCTTTCCACTCTGGGCGGGTCCATCATGGCAATAAGACCAAGGAAGGTAAGATCCTTTTCATCCTCAAGGGCAATTTTTTCGCTTTCAACGCCCTTACTCGCAAAGGCGAGTACTCTTAATCCACCCATGGAAAATTCTTCGTTAACTCTTTCTATTTCCGCTTTTTCATCTTCTGTCATTATACAGCGAGAAAGCATTACATCAACAGCACCCTTTGTAACCATAATAAGCCCGTCGTGGTTTTTGTTAACAGTGCTCATCATTTTTCTGTCAGAATCAAAAGGCAGCTCTCCTACTCTTGGGTAAGCATTTCTTACTTCAGCTTCGCTGATATTATACAACAATCCCAATCTCACAAGAGCAGTTTCTGTGGGGTCGCCTACCTCGTTGTCACCATCAACTGCAGCATCACAGCAAAGCAGTGCACAACGAAGAAGGGGTTCCTGCATGTAGTGGGCAAAGTCGGCACTTTCTGCATTGATAACCTTTCCATCTGTATAAATCTTTTTTACTGTCATTTTGTTCTGCGTGAGTGTGCCTGTTTTGTCAGAGCAGATAACGCTCACGCTGCCTAAACCTTCAACAGCCTGTAGTTTACGGATAATGGCATTTTCCTTTGCCATCTGCGATGTGCCCAAAGAAAGAACAATTGTAACAATGCTGCTGAGTGCCTCGGGGATAGCCGCAACAGCCAGGGCTATTGCAAACAAAAATGCGCTCATTATATTCTCATGTCTTACAAATACACTTACTGCAAAAAGCACTGCGCAAAGAATGAGAATTATTACGGTCAGCTTCTGACCGAATGCATCCAGTGTGAGCTGTAATGGTGTTTTCTTTTCCTTAGCAGTTTTTAAAAGCATGGCAATTTTACCCATTTCTGTATTGCTGCCTATGCCTGTTACAACAGCCTTTGCTCTGCCATAGGTCACAAAGCTGCCTGAGAACACCATGTTTTTCCTGTCGCCTAAGGGCACTTCGCCTTCAATGGGCGCAGTATCCTTTTCAACAGGAAGGCTTTCGCCCGTAAGCGCACTTTCTGCACATTTTAACGAAGCACATTCAATCAGTCTTGCATCTGCGCCGATACAGTCGCCTGCTTCAAGCACAATAACATCACCGACTGTGAGCTCTCTGCCGGGGATTTGCACAGTTTTGCCGTCGCGGATTACCTTTGCAACAGGTGCGCTCATTTTCTTTAAGCTGTCAAGGCTGCTTTCAGCCTTAATCGTCTGCACGGTGCCAAGGATTGCGTTCATGGTAATAACAGCTAAAATTACCGCCATGCTTTCCACGTCACCCATAACAGCTGAAATTATTGCCGCAACAATTAATACAATTACAAGAAAGTCTGCAAACTGTTCAAAGAAAATTCTTACAGGGCTTTTCTTCTTTTCACCGGGCAATTCATTATACCCATAGCTTTCGTTTCGGTTTTTAGCATCAGATGAAGTAAGGCCTTCGCTTGTTACCGAAAGCTCGCTCATAACTTCGCCCATGCTTTTCTGCCATATTTCCTTCCTGGGAAAACCTCCTTAAACGCAAAAAAGGCGAGCCCTTTTGCGCAAAAATATTTTGTGCAAAAGTCTCGCCATTTAAACTCTGAGCGGAACAAGGTAAAACCTTCTTCGTACTGACGCCGCGAGTGCAAATATGCCGGCTACTCCCTTTTTCTTTCTACATTATATGCAACTTTCGATAGAAAGTCAATTCTCCCGTGGTAAAAAAACGGTAAATATTTTCAATGTTTTTTATGAAATTTATTTATCAACAAAATACCTGCTCCAGTGTTTTTCCGCTCTGCACCTTTCTGCAAAGTGCTCTGCGGCAGGTGCCAAAGCGGTGAAAAAGCTTTTCTGCCTCATCGGCATTTTTGTAAACCTTCCATTCGCCGCAAAGAAGGCACCCCTCGCCCCTATGGTACATAAAGCCGTAAATATCGTGCAGAGGGTAGCCTAAGAAAGCTCCAATCTCATGGGAGAATTCTTCCTTTTTCAAATTCTTTTTCAAAATTTCAAGATATTCTGCCACACTCCCCTTTTCGGGATATCCCATGCTTACAAGAAAGCTTTTTACGCCATCCTCCTGCAAAGTTTTTTCCAAAAGCTTTTTTCTGTACACCATTACGAGAGCTTTTTTCTCACATTCACACAAAATTTCAACGTAAATGCCCTTTTTGTTAAGTTCATTGTTAAGCTTTTCTATTTTTTCATTAATATTTTTAATTTTGTTTTTATAACATGTTACTATATTTGACGGCTTTATGCCTGCCAGTGCAGGAGCGCAATGATATGCAATCAGTTTTTCCATAAACTCACGCTTCCTTTCTGTTGAAAATTAAACTGCCATACGTTTTTAGTATGCCCGTTTCGCAGGTTAGTTCCAACTAACTTATTTTGTCAATTTTTGGGTTAGCTATATCTAACCCTATAAATATTTTACCATATTTATTACTTTTGTCAATACTTACTCTTTACAAAAGCATAGTTAAAGAACAAAGTGTCTCCGACACTCCTTGACAACAGTTGCAAATAATATAAACAGAGGAGAAAACACTTTGTAATGCCATATGCGTTTTTCGAGCCTCGCGAGAAAATTCTCGCATGGCAATAAAATCAAATTTATTTTTTAC
>JAFQLL010000048.1 GCA_017414645.1 Clostridia bacterium
ATAAAAAAGCTTTTTCAATGCTTCAACCCCCTCTTCCGTTTGCGGTGCCCTGTATCAACTTCGCTAATCCGCTCGTTGATGACAGACCGCGGCACAGCTCTGCGCATTCGCTCAATCATCCACCGGATGCGCTCATGCTCGATTCCCCCAGTCTTGGGGGGGGACGAAAAGGAAAGCTTTTATTTTACAAGCAAATATGCGCACATTCTGCGCGCAATTTCCTATGTAATAATAAAACCCCCGCTCAGAACATTGTTCCAAACGGGGGTTTTATTAATTCTGCACTTTGCACTCTGCATTCTGCATTAAGAATTAAATCACCGATTTAATTCTTTGCGCCCTTTGCGCCGTTTTTAAGGCTTCTTGCGCCAAACTCGCTTAAAAGGTTTGTGTCGTAAGAGAAGCTGAGCTTTTCTCTTTCACGATGCCTCTTCTGAGCGTAGTAAATAATCTTATCCATCAATTTATCAAAACTCAGGCCTGCCGCTTCCCACAAGTAGAAGGAAAGCGAGCCGGGAATTGTGTTGATTTCGTTTACAAAAATTTCGCCTGACTCTTCGTCAATCATAACGTCAATACGTGCAACACCGTTACAGTTAAGAGCCTTAAAGGTTGTAAGGCACATTTCTTTAATGGCCTCTTCCTGTTCCTTTGTAACCTCTGCAGGCACCTTACGGCTGCTGCCGCTCATGCCCTTGCTGCCGCCATCACCATTCTTACTGCCGCCCTGGTACTTATCCTTAAAGTCCAAAATGTCGCCACCTGAGGAAACGGGCTCTTCAAGCACGCTTGCGCTGCAGTCTTCATAGTCGCCAAGAACAGAGCAGTTAACCTCCTTAAGCTTTTCAATGGCTCTTTCAACCAGAACCTTCTGGCTGAAGGTTGCCGCTTCGTCAATAGCTTCAACGAGGCCCTCACGGTTCTTTGCAACCTTAATACCAACAGAAGAGCCAAGGTTAACAGGCTTTACAATAACAGGGTAGGAAAGCTTGTTTTCAATGCTTTCAATAACCTTATCCCCGTTTTTATAGTATTCTCTTGAGTAGAAGCAAACAGCGTCAAGAACATTTACCCCTGCATCACGAAGCACACACTTCATTGCGTACTTATCCATACCTAATGCACTTGCTGTAACGTCACAGCCACCATAAGGCACGCCAAGCATTTCAAGATAGCCCTGCAGAGTACCGTCCTCAACGTTTGTACCGTGAACAACAGGAATAAACATGTCACATACTGCAACAACCTTTTTACCGAAAATGCCGCCCTTAACCTTTACAAGCTCTGCATTGTTATTCCCTTTTTTAAGCACAACCTCTTCACACTCGGCTAAAAGTGCGGGAATGTCCTTATACTTTTTAATGTCTAAAAGAGCATCGCCTGTATAGAACTTACAATCCTTTGTTATGTAAATGGGCACAACGTTGTATTTTTCCTTATTGAGCGCATGCATGGCCTGAGAAGCCGAAATAACGCTCACCTCGTGTTCAACGCTGTTACCGCCAAAAAGCACACCAACTGAAATTTTCATATATACCAATCCTTTCAAAATCAATTTAGCACTCTGAATATGCAACGTGGGACATAAAAATGCAGAGTGCAGAGTGCATAGTGCAGAGTTAAGGTAGAATTCCGCATACGGAATTCTTTCCATCCTTCTGCCATCTGCGTTCTGAATTCTGCACTCCGATAATTATCACAGATAATTATCGGGAAGGTCGTTTTCCAGAAGCACAATCTTATCATCTGCCTGAATTGCACGCATCAAGCTAAAGGCCTCGTAAATGTCCTTTGCGCACATAATGCATTCATCATCGGGGCGAACAGAATCAGCACCCTTTTTAAGAATGGGGTACTGCCTCTCGCCTACAAAAATTGCATAGTCGGCACAACGGGCACAAATGGCACCGAGCTTTTCGTTTTCCTCTTCTTCCTTTTCTCCAAGCTCAACCATGCCCGGTGTTATAACAATCCTTGTGCCTTCAAAGCCCTGTAAGGTTTCAAGAGCACTCTTCGCGCCTGCAGGGTTAGAATTGTACGCATCGTCAATAATTGTACAGTCGGGCTGTTTTTTTATCTGGAGGCGGTGTTCAACGCTTTCAATACGGCGCATTGCAATTTTAATATCTTCAACACTAACACCATATTCAAGTGCAACCGCACAGCTGCCTACCAAGTTTACAACGTTGTGCAAGCCAAGAAGCTTTGTTGCCAGTTCAAACCTGCTACTCTTTGTAACAAGGGTAAAGGTGCTGCCCTGAGGGGTAGACTTAATGTTTTCAGCGTAGTAATCGCAGTCAGGCGTTGTGCCGTAGGTAATAACACCCTCTGTTTTTTCACGGCTGCGAACATATTCGCTGTCGTAGTTTAAAAACTTCTTTCCGCTTCCCACAGAATCGATAAGCTCATACTTTGTAGCAACAATGTTATCCATTGTTTTAAAGGTTTCCAGATGCTGCGGTCCGATAGATGTAAGTATGCCGCTTTCGGGGTTAACAAGGTCACATATTTCTTTAATGTCGCCTGTTTGCCTTGCGCCCATCTCCACAACGAAAACCTCGTGCAAGGGTGTAAGCTGTTCGTTAATGGTTCTTACAACGCCAAGGGTTGTGTTATAGGAATGAGGCGTCATAAGTGTGTTGTACTTTTCAGCCAGAAGTGCGCTTACAAAATTTTTCACGCTTGTTTTTCCGTAGCTGCCCGTAATGCCGATTATTTTCAAGTCGGGCATTGCAGAAAGCTTATTTTTCGCATTTGCAACAAACCTTTGTCTTATGGCAGCTTCCACAGGAGCATTTATAAGGTTTGAAAGCATTGTAACCACAGGTGCCAAAAGTGCAGCAAGGGCAAGCATTACAGGTGCAATTATGCGAGGCACAAAAAGCCCCGATGCCACAATTACCAAGGTAACAATGCCCTCTGTTACAAACAGCCTCTTTACCCTGTCTGTAACAACCAGAGGTTTTTTCTGCGCCTGCTGAGGCTTCATCATGTCAATAAGAATGTAAATAAGTGCATATGCCGCAATTACGGGAACCGTACCAAAGTACAGAAACACGTAGCCGGCAAAGGCCGCAATTGCCTTAAAGTCAATGCTTTTAAGCTTATTCTTTTTAAGATAATTAATGTAACGCTTGTTAAAGTAGGAATTAAGCTGAAGCATGTGGGTTTCCCTTTTAAGGCTACCCGTCATGATAACCCACAAATGAATACATGCCACAATTGCATAAATTATAACGTATATAACGTCAGCTCTGTTCATAACATTCTCCATTCTGCCACAGTGGGCACAAACTTATTTCACGAAATATTCCAGCGCCGCAAAGAATTTACCCGGGCAATCAAGGTAAGAAAAATGGCCTGCACCCTCCAAGGTAACAATGCCGCTGTCGGGCAAAAGCTTATTCATAATATGCGCATCGCCAATGGGTGTTGCAGTGTCCTTATCACCCCATATAAGAAGGGTGGGCGCGTTTATATCGGGCAGGTGGTTTCTTAAATCTTCGTTTACAACACGGCTCATTGTTGCACGCATGTTGCCACTTAAAACCTTATAGTCGCTACTGCCTGCATTCTTTACAAATTTCTCGTAAAGCCCTGTTTTATTAATAAGGGGCAGCCTCAATATCTTTTTACCAAGCTTGTAGGTGTAAACCTTGCAGTAATAGTCAAGCCCTCTTTTGGGCTTAATGCCTGCCGCATCTACCAGAACAATTTTCGAGGGCTTAATTTCCATCTTTTCAAAGAGCTTTATAATAACCCTTCCGCCGAAGGAATGCCCCAGCCAGATTGCACCTTCGCAGTCAGCCTCTTTTATAAACTTTTTCATGAACTGAGCATACTTTTCCACATCCCATACTTCTTTCGGCTCGTCAGATTTACCAAAGCCCGGGAAATCAAGCGCAACAACCCTCATGTAGGCAGAAAGCTTTTTTATAATAGGTGTAAACGCCTCTTTATTTGCTCCCCAGCCATGAAAAAGCACAATTGTTTTACCCTCGCCCAAATCAACATAATTTATATTTAATCCGTCGATGTTAACACTCTTTTCCACAAGACACACCTCCGCATAATATACTAATGTATATTATATCATAAATTTCCAAATAATCAATAATAATTCTTGACAAACTACACCTCAAAATATAAAATATATTCGTTGATTATTTCTCTGCCGGTGTGGCTCAAAGGCAGAGCAGCGGTATCGTAAACCGCAGGTTGCAAGTTCGATTCTTGTCACCGGCTCCAGAAAAAAAGACAGATTTCTTCAGAAATCTGTCTTTTTTTCAGCGATATAAATTCCTCTCGGAATTTGTGATATACCTTCGGTGCGATATATCCTGACGGATGCGATATGTTGCCTTGCGGCAACGAGAAAAGGAATTTATATCATATCGCAATCGAACTGTGTGAGATTATATCGAATTTGTCGAAGACAAATATATCGCACGAGCGTGAGCGAGTATATCGCTGATAAACATAAATATCCTAATAGCTCTGTTTTTTCATTTGAATCCGTTTTCGTCCGCTACAGCAATTTCACCACCCGTGCATTGACAAATTTTAGTATTTTTTGTATAATTATGTTATAAAAATTGAAGGAGATGTATAGTATGAGCAAAAAAGTTTATGCAACAATCGGTATGCTTATCAGCTTAGCGCTTGTCATTATCGGCATTGTTTCAATGTGTGGCGGTCTTGGCGGCAACACAAGCTATCCGGGCAGCGCACCCTACACCTATGACTCGGGCTATGCAATGTTCAACGCCGACTACTACACCTACAGTGTAAACAATTCTGCAGAAGCTGCAAGCGCAGCACATACAGCAGCCGCCAATCTGGACGACATTGGTGAATTTCTCTCTCTTGCGTGCGGTCTTTTCATGGTTTGCTTAGGGCTTATTTCTTTCTGTGGCTTTGGCATTGTTTTAAGCACCTGTCCCAAGAGGGTAGTCACACTCCCCGAAGCTGAAACCTTCTCACCTGATTTTTTCGAGGCTGCTCAGCCTGCTTTTGAAAAAGCAGCCGAGCCCTGCGAAGCAGCCGCAGAGGGGAATTTTGCAGAAGCTCCCGTTTCAGAAGAATAATAACTGTAAATACACTAAGTCAGGCGTAAAAATTTACGTCTGACTTTTTTCTGTGCATTTTTTTGCACACCCACTGTGCTATAATTAAGAAAAAAGCAAAGGAGCAATAATTATGGCAGACAACAGAAACACCGAAAGCAAGCGCTATGTAATAAAGGGCACACCTGTAAAAGACCCCTACACAGGCAAACCCCGTATGGTCATTGAAGAAGAAAAGCACTACGATGGCCCTGCAGGCTTTCCCATAGCACTGCTCGCCCTTTTAGTGTGTATCTACAGCATTTTTCGCGGCAACATTATTGCAATTATCATAACAGGTGTAATTGCCGTAGCTGCATTTATTCATGGCTTAATGTCAATGGCAGAGGGCAACAAGCAGCATGCCTTCGGGCTCTTTCTCTTCTTTCTGTGTGCTGCACTTATGCTTGCAGGCATTGTAGGCGCTGTGGCTCTTGTATTCTGGCTGATAACTTTAATATAAAAAAGTGTTTTAACACTTCAACCCCCTCGGTCCCCCACTCTTGGGGGACGAAAAGGTACACTTTTATTTCATAAGCAAATATGCGCACATTCTGCGCGCAATTTCCTATATGATAAAAAAGCTTTTTAACACTTCAACCCCCTCTTCCGTTTGCGGTGCCCTGTATCAACTTCGCTAATCCGCTCGTTGATGACAGACCGCGGCACAGCTCTGCGCATTCGCTCAATCATCCACCGGATGCGCTCATGCTCGATTCCCCCAATCTTGGGGGAC
>JAFQLL010000049.1 GCA_017414645.1 Clostridia bacterium
AAGGAACAAAGTGTCTCCGACACTCTCTGACGATAGTTGCAATTAAGGTAAACAGAGGAGCAAACACTTTGTAATGCCATATGCGTTTTCCGAGCCTCGCGAGGAAATTCTCGCATGGCAATAAAATCAAATTTATTTTTTTCCTTATAGGAAATACGCAATTTCCTATAAGGAAAAAAAGCTCAGAGGACTTTTGTTCTCTGAGTTTTTAATGCTTTAATGCTTGTTTTTTCCCTCGTAGCCTATTATAAGACCGCCTTCCTCTGCGTAGAAGCTGCAGAGTGCACTGCAGGGGATAATTTCTATATCGGCAGTGGGGAAGTCGGAAAGAACCTTTTCCTTTAAAATTTCGGCAGACTCAATATTAAAGCAATGGTTAATGCGCACCTTGCCGCCATTGTAGCCGTTTTCCTTCATGTCGGAATAGATTGTTGCAAGAGCCTTCTTTTCGCCTCGCACTTTATGCTTGGGGTCTAAAACGCCTTCTGTTGCGGCACCTACTATGCGTATGCCAAGCACACCTGCAATAGCGGCAACAGCACTGTTAACTCTGCCGTTACGGGCAAGGTTTGTGAGGGACTGAAGGGAGAAGATAAGGTGTGTTGTGTCCTTATAGGCCTCAACTTCTGCTGCAATTTCTTCAAAGGGCTTACCCTCTTCTATGAGCTCTTCAAGCTTTTCAATCATAAGCTGCATTTCGCCGCCTGTGGAATAAGAGTCGATAACGTGTATTTTAACCTCGGGGTGCTCCTGAATATACTGTTCCTTTGCAAGCATTGCTGCGTTGTAACAGCCCGAAAGGTTGCTTGTAATTGTAATTGCAAAAACATAATCGGCACCCTCAAAGGCTTCAATCCATTCGCCTGTGTTGGGGCAGGAGGTTCTTACCACACCTTTAACTGTTTTTAAATCGTCAACCATACCGCGTACATTTAAAGCAGCATCGTCAACATATTCTTTTTCAGAAGAAATTATTTTTAAGGGTGTTGTTGCGTACAAAACCTTATCGCGTATAAAAAGGTTTGACGACGAGTCGGATACTATTTTATATTTCATGGATAGACCTCCCAAGCTTGCTATCGGTTTTTTAAAAACCGCTCAAAAGATATTTTAATACGGATAATAGGGATTGTCAAGTAAATATTGGTTGACTTGGTATATTTTTTGTAGTAAAATTGGCATGGAAGGAATGATGGTATGCCTGAAGAATTTAAACAATATTTAAAAGAGTTTGCACAGAATTTCAGATTGCCGGATTATAACGAAATTCCGGATGTTGGACTGTACCTTGAACAAACCGCAAAATATATATCACAGTTGGGGCAATTGGGCGATGTTGTAATAACGGGCTCAATGATAAGTAACTATGTTAAAAAAGGGCTTATTTCAAATCCTGTAAAAAAACAGTACAGCCGTGAGCAGATAGCCTATCTTATGTTTATCACAATGGCAAAGACTGTGCTTAGTCTGGATGATATAAGACTTCTTATTGAATTGCAGAAAGAAACGTATGAGCCTGAGGTTGCATATAACTATCTTGCGGCTGAATTTAAAAATGTGTTGGGATATGTATTCGGCATAAAGGACGAGATTGAAACAATCGGAAAAAATAATCATGAAGCAAAGTCTATGCTTCGTAATCTTATTATAACCGTTGCCCACAAAGCTTATCTCGATATGTGCTTCAAATATTACAGAAACAGAGAATAGAAAAAACCATTTGGGATTTCCCAAATGGTTTTTTGCCTATTTTACGAGTTTTGAAAATGCCTTTAAATAGAAGGGCGCAAATATTATAACAACTGCCTGAATAGGAGCTTTAGCTAAGGACGCAACCATACGGATTGAAATTGCCGCTTCCATAGACGAAAAATAGCCTGCATCCACTAAAAAGTATGAATTGAGAATTATGGACAGTACGAATTGAATAACAACACATACAACCATGCGAATAATGTAGGATACATTCATTTCATACTTGCGGTAAAAAAATGCTCCGAAGAAAAAGCCTGATAAGAATTCTGTCAGAAACATGCCTATTATAGGTGGCCCTACGGGGAACAGTATAACGGAAAGGGCATCACCTAAAAAGCAGGTAATGCCTGCGAAGAAAGGACCGAAGAGTGCACCCATAACAAAAACGGGTATAAACTTTAAGGATACTTCAATGCTGTTTCCTACACGGACTGTAGAATACATGGTAAAGACCATTGTGAGCGCAACAAAGATGCCTAAAAGGGCAACTGCTTTGGTATCGAGCTTGCGAAAGCCGAGCCAATTTTTGATTTTTTGCATAAAAAAACACCTCTTTCATAGTTTATTGCTACAAAAAAGATGCGCGCCAAAATGATTTTTGCAGCAACGGAATGCGAACCGATAACCGCAGGCAACCGCCTTTCGTGGACAGGACAACTTCCCGTTCCTATCCCACTTAACGCTATGGGTTCTACTTTGCTAACTCGAATATAGCACTCATGTGGGTTTTTGTCAATAGTTTCTTGACGATAAGATAGAAAAATTATATAATTAAAACATGGTTTTGGAAGAGAGTGATAAAAATGAAAAAGCTATTTATATATTTAAAAAACTATAAAAAGGAATGTGTGCTTGGCCCTGCATTCAAGCTGCTGGAGGCTCTTTTTGAGCTGTTTGTGCCGCTTGTTATGGCTTCAATAATTGACAAGGGCATAAATGGCGGCGACAGGTTACACATCTGGCAAATGATAGGCGTAATGGTGCTTTTGGGTGTTGTGGGGCTTGTGTGCTCAATTACAGCTCAGTATTTTTGTGCTGTGGCTGCAGTGGGCTTTTCCGGCAAAATCAGAACAAAGCTTTTTGCACATATAACACGCCTTAATTTCAAAAACTCCGACAACATCGGTCAGGCAACCCTCATTGCCCGTTTAACAAGCGACATTAACCAGCTGCAGAATGGTGTTAACCTTGTGTTAAGGCTTTTTCTTCGTTCGCCCTTCATTGTTTTCGGTGCGGCAATTATGGCATTCACGGTGGACGTTAAAGCAGCTTTGGTGTTCCTTGTTACAATACCCCTTCTTGCAGTAATTGTTTTTGCAATTATCCTTGGCGGCGCACCTTTATATAAAAAGGTGCAAGCAAAGCTTGACGGCATACTTAACATAACAAGAGAAAACCTTACAGGTGCAAGGGTTATCCGTGCATTTACTGCCGAAAAGGCTGAAATAGAGCGCTTTGAAGATACAAACCATCAGCTTATGGCAAGGCAGCTTTTTGCAGGTAAAATAACTGCTCTTATGAACCCTGCCACATATGTTGTTGTAAACCTTTCAATTGTATACATACTTTATACAGGTGCTATAAACGTTAACACAGGCGCGCTTACCCAGGGTGCAGTAGTTGCACTTGTAAACTACATGAGCCAGATATTGGTTGAGCTTGTAAAGCTGGCAAACCTTATTATAACAGTTACAAAGGCCATTGCCTGCGGTAACCGCATAAGCGACGTGCTTGATATTGAAGAAGGCATGGAAACTGAAAATTCTGCCGATACAAGCGATGCTATGGTTGAATTTAAAAACGTAAGCCTTTGCTACCAGGGCGGCGAAAACTCTCTTACCGACATTTCCTTTAAGGTTAAAAAGGGACAGAGCGTGGGCGTTATAGGCGTTACGGGCTCAGGTAAATCGTCTTTAGTTAATCTCATACCTCGTTTTTACGATGCAACCGAGGGCTCTGTTATAGTTGACGGTAAAAACGTAAAAAGCTATAGCGAGAATGAAATCAGAAGAAAGGTTTCTGTTGTGCCTCAGAAGGCTCAGCTTTTTAAAGGCACTATAAGAAGTAACGTTGCCTTTGGCAGAAGCGATATAACAGACGACGAAATCATGGAAGCTATCCGCATTGCTCAGGCAGAGGACGTTGTCAATGCAAAGGGTGGGCTTGACGGCGAGGTTGCACAAATGGGTAAAAACCTGTCAGGCGGTCAGCGCCAGAGGCTTACAATTGCCCGTGCCATTGCAAAAAAGGCAGACATTCTCATTCTGGATGACAGTGCATCTGCGCTCGACTACAAAACAGACTATAACCTTCGTAAAAGCATTGCAGAAATTAAAGATATTACAGTATTCATTGTGTCACAGAGAGCTTCAAGTGTTATGAACTGCGATATGATAATAACCTTAGAGGACGGTTTGGTTGCAGGCATAGGCACACACAAGGAGCTGCTTAAGAGCTGCCCTGTCTATGAGGAAATTTACTACTCACAGTACGAAAGAGGTGATTTTAATGAGTAATGCTGCTGTTATCAGAAAGCTTTTAAAATACCTTAAGGGTAGCAGGCGATACTTGTTTTTATCACTTATAATGGCATTTATTACAACTGTACTCACACTTTTGGTGCCTATTTTAACAGGTGTTGCAGTGGATAATATGCTTGGTGAAAATGCTGTAAACATGCATGGCGTTGTGAAAATTATTATTGTAATAGCCATAGCTACGGTAGTAACGGCTTTTGTGCAGTGGGTTATGAACATTATAAATAACCGCGTAACCTATACTGTTGTGCGCCGTGTGCGAGACGAAGCCTTCAATAAAATTCAGTCGCTTCCTCTTTCGTATATCGATTCACGCCGCACAGGTGACATTGTAAACAGGGTTATAAGCGATGTTGACCAGTTTGCAGAAGGGCTTCTGTTAGGCTTAAGCCAGTCCTTTTCGTCGGTGCTTACAATAATAGGTACATTGGCGTTCATGCTTTATATCGACTGGAAAATAGCGCTTCTGGTTTTGTTTGTAACGCCCTTAAGCTTTGTGGTGGCGGCATTCATTGCAAAGAAAACCTATTCAATGTTTAAACTGAGAAGCGAAACCCAGGCTGAGGCTACAGCATATATCGACGAAATGATTGCAGGCAAAAATGTTGTTGCAGCCTTCGGTAAAGAAAAAGAAGTATCGGAGCACTTTGACGAAATTAACACAAGACTCGATGCCGCAACGTTGGACGCTGTGTTTTATTCTTCCATAACAAACCCTGCAACAAGGTTTGTAAACAGCCTTGTATATGCATTGGTAGGGCTGGCAGGCGCGCTTCTGGCAACCTCCGGCGGTATAACCGTTGGTGCTCTTTCGTCCTTTTTAAGCTATGCAAACCAGTACACAAAGCCCTTTAATGAAATATCGGGCGTTGTAACAGAATTGCAGAATGCAATTATCTGCGCAGGCAGAGTGCTGGAGGTTATTGAAGAGGAAAGCGAAAAGGCAGATTGCGAAAACTGTGAAGCGGTTGGCAATGACCGAGGTGATGTGAAGCTTACAAACGTATACTTCTCCTACGATAAGGCAAAAAAGCTTATTGAAGAATTGAACCTTGATGTTAAAAAGGGGCAGAGGGTTGCAATTGTAGGTCCCACGGGCTGTGGTAAAACAACACTCATAAATCTGCTCATGCGCTTTTACGATGTTGACAACGGCGAAATCTGCCTTGAAAATAAAAATATTGAAAGCCTTACAAGGCAGAATCTTCGTGAGGGCTTTGGTATGGTGCTGCAGGAAACCTGGCTTAAGAGCGGCACTGTAAAGGAAAACATAGCCTTTGGAAAACCTGATGCAACCGACGAGGAAATTATTGAGGCGGCAAAAAAGGCGCATGCACACGGTTTTATAAAGCGCCTGCCTAAGGGATACGACACTGTAATAAGCGACAACAGTGCCCTCAGCCAGGGGCAGAAGCAACTACTTTGTATTGCACGACTTATGCTTGTAAAGCCGCCCATGCTCATACTGGACGAGGCTACAAGCAGTATTGACACACGAACCGAAATCAGAATACAGAAGGCCTTTGCAACACTTATGGAAGGCAGAACAAGCTTCATTGTTGCACACCGCCTTTCCACAATCCGCGAAGCCGACGTAATTTTGGTAATGCGTGATGGTAAGATTATTGAACAGGGCAACCACAAAGCCCTTATGGAAAAGGGCGGCTTTTATAAAGAGCTTTATAACGCAGGCTTGAATAAAGATTAAAACCGCATTAAAAAAAGGATGCTTTTGCATCCTTTTTTTGTTGCAATAGGAATAAATAGGTGGTATAATAAATTAGTAATATTGTATTTAAAAAAGACGGAGGGAATGGGATTTATGCAAGAAATATTGCCAAAGATACTGACCTACCTTTTTGTAATTGTGGTTTATGCTTTCATTTACACCATTATCCGAATGATTTTTCTTGATATAAGAACCATGAGCCGAAAAAAGAATATTACTCAGGCTGAAGGCTATATTAAGCTCATGAACTTAAAAACAGATATAGATTTTGCCGTAAACGAAAGCTACGAGCTTGAAAAGGACAACCTCATAGGCAGAAGCGGCAAGTGCCGCATAAAAATAGGAGACCCTGCCTTAAGCGGTGTTCATTGCCGAATTTTTAAAGCAGAGGAAACCTTCTTTATTGAAGACATGGGCAGTGCAAACGGCACCCTTTTAAACGGCGAAAGCATTGCAGACGAGGTTGTGGAGCTTATTGACGGCGATAAGATATCTATCGGCTCATTAATGTTCATGTTTGTAAAGTCCGAGTAAAATGCATCCACCTTGCAGATTAAGACATAAAAAGGTATGCGAAAGGATACTTTGTTATGAAAAACGATAATTACATAGTGCGCCCCCTTATATGCATATTACTTGTAGTGTTTTTGGGTGGCGTGCTCATCAGCTTGAATATGGGCAAGGTCAATTCCGACACAGCCATGCTTCTTGGCGGCATGTGCCTGACCCTTGCGGTTGTGTATGCGCTTTTAAGGTTCTTTCCCTTAGGCGACCATTACATTTTCATGATAACTGCCATGCTGGGCGTAATCGGCGTTATAATGCTTTTAAGGCTGCAGACAGGTCATGGGCAGAAGCAGGTTATATGGTTCAGCGTTGGTGCAGGCTTGTTTCTTGTAACCAGCCTTGTGTACCGCTTTGTAAAGCATTGGCACAAGCTTAATAAGCTTTATGTTATAACAGGTGTTGCTCTTTTTGCGGCAACGGCACTTTTTGGCTATTCCTCGGGTGGTGCAAAAAGCTGGCTGAGGCTTGGCGGCTTTTCCTTTCAGCCTAGTGAGCTGGTAAAAATTTTGTTCATTCTTACCCTGGCAGGCGTTTTCAATAACGAATACAAAAAGCCCAAGGAAGGCGACTTAAAAATTAAAACCTTCTACAACACAAAGCTTGGCAGAAACTGTGCGGCAACAATGGTTGCTTATGTATTTTTGCTGTTTTTGCTTTTGCAGCGTGACTGGGGCACAGCGGTTTTGTTCTTTGCAATTTACATTGCATTCATGGCTGTTTACGGCGAAGATAAAAGGTTTTTGCTCTTTAACGGCATAGCGGCCCTTTTCATAGGCATAATAGGCGTTAACTTTATGAGCCACATTCAAGTGAGGGTTGAAACCTGGCTTCGTCCCTTCGACGATGTTTCCAACAAAGGCTACCAGATAACACAGTCCCTCTTTGCAATAGGCGAGGGTGGTTTTACAGGGCGCGGCATTGGTGCAGGAAGCCCCTACTACATACCCGAGGTGCACAGTGACTTTATCTTCTCAGCCATTTGTGAAGAAACGGGCATTCTTGGCGGTCTGGCAGTTATTATGCTGTATTTCGTTCTGGTTTACAGAGCCTTTAAAATATCCCTTTCTACTAACAACGATTTTAATAAGGCTGTTGCCATGGGCATAGGTGTTATGATAGGCGTGCAGACTTTTATTATAATAGGCGGTGTTATAAAGTTCATTCCCTTAACGGGCATAACACTTCCATTTGTATCCTACGGTGGCTCAAGCATGGTTGCAACCTTTATTGCCTTGGGCATACTGCAGGGCATTTCCGCCAGAAGGAGGGAAATAGAAGATGAAATATAACGGCAAAATTATAAGCGTTATGGTTGTTATCTGTGCTATGTTCTTATCCCTGGCAGTTTACCTTACGTATTTTACCCTTTTCGATGCAGACAGCGTTGTTGAAAATAAGTTCAACAAACGAATAAGGGAAAGAGAAGAAAGTGTTTTGCGAGGCAGTATTTTCGATTCATCGGGCGAGGTGCTTGCCTACAGCCGAATGGAAGAAAACAAGCAAAAACGCTACTATCCTTACTCGGGAAGATACGCCCACGTCATTGGCTACAACTCGGTAACCTACGACAAGTCGGGCTTAGAGAACACCTTTAACGACATTTTAGTTAAGGAAGACCCACTGGACGACATTTCGGGCTTCTTTGATATGGATAAGGATATGTCAAAGGGTGCCGATTTGTACCTTACAATTGATAATGCATTAACTGCAAAGGCAGAACCGCTCATGGGCAGAAAGAACGGCTCGGTTGTGGCGCTTAAGCCAAAAACAGGCGAGGTTTTGTGCATGTATTCAAACCCCACCTTTGACCCTAACGACAGCGCACTTAACGAAAATTTTGCTGCTCTTTCCCAAAGCGAAAATGCGCCTTTCTTAGGCAGAGCAAATCAGGGGCTTTATCCGCCGGGCTCAACCTTTAAAATTGTAACTGCGGCAGCTGCACTTGAGGCAGGCGTTGCAGGCAACATTCTTGACGAGGGCGAGCTTATGATTGACGGCTACGTTGTAAAAAATTACAACAACAAAAAGCTTGGCGAAATTGACATAATGCAGGGTTTTGCAAAGTCGAGCAATGTTATGTTTGCATCCTACGGTGTGCAGGTTGGCGAAAAAAAGCTTAAGGACGTTGCCGAAAGGTTTGGCATAGGCGAAAAATTTGACTTTGATATAAGAACAAGTAAATCGCTCTTTAATTATGAAAACGCAATGGGGCAGACCGACTTAGCTGCCTGCGGTATAGGTCAGGGCAAGCTGCTGGTAACACCCTTGAATATGGTGCTTGTTGCATCTGCCATTGCAAACGACGGCGTTATTATGGAGCCTTACATTGTTGAAAAGGCGTTGTACCCAAGCGGCAGGCAGGCATATACAGCAAAGCCTAATGTGTGGAAAACTGCTGTAAGCGAGGCTGTTGCAAGCGTTATTGAAAGCATGATGATTGAATGCGTTGAAACGGGCACGGGTACAGGTGCTAAAATAAATGGCGTAACCGTTGCAGGCAAAACAGGCACAGCCGAAAACGAAGAGTCTGACAAGACACATGCATGGTTTGTGTGCTATGCACCTTGTGAAAACCCCGAAATTGCAATTTGTGTTATGCAGGAATATGCAGGGGTAACAGGCAGTAATTGCGCACCCATAGCCAGGGAATTGATAAATTATTATTTGAATAAATAGTGGTTGCAGGCTTCTTTGATTAAATTTGCGGATAAAGACAATCCCTCAGTCGGCAGAGCCGACAGCTCCCTTTACACAAGGGAGCCGGATATGTAGTCTATAATGAAAGGATGATATAAATGAAAAAAGTTTTAAGTCTGGTGCTTGTGTGCATCATGATGCTGGCATTTGTGCCTATGGTACAGGCGGATGAATTGGATTTTAAATATTTTAATGGTGAGTGGGATTTTAAATATTACCAGAATTCATCTAAAGTACCGGAGGACGTAACAAAGATTGTGTTTGAAGATAAAATACAAGTGCCCGGTGCTATGGAACTGCAGGGTTATGGTTACCCCTCATATTTCTATGAAGAAATGGGTGGCTGGGGACAGCCTGAAGACGACGGTGTGAGAAGTGCAGGCGTTTATAAAACCGACTTTTACGGATTTGGTCCCGGAGCGGTGAGAGGTAGTATTAGGTTTGAAAATGTCACCGATGAAATGACTGTTTATCTCAACGGAGAAAAAGTAGGCTATACAAAAACAGGAATGTACGGATATGAAATTGATGTTACATTACAACAGAAAAACACGCTTATTTGTGTAGTAAAGAGAGATAACTCGGGAATCAATAAAAAAGACGACTTTTCTCTTTCGGGTATTATGGGAGAGGTAATCATCTTTAGCCAAAAGAAAGATGACAACTATTTTTCAAATTCAAAAAATGCAGAAGTCAAAAATGAAGTTTTGTATATAGATGGAGCAAAAGTGGTTTTAAAGGGTGTTAAATATACTGCTACACATCCCGAATCAGGCAACATTATGACAAACGAACAAATTGATAAAGATTTAGAACTCATCAAGGCATATGGATTCAACTGCGTATGGACGAGTTGCGCTCCAATTCATTTTTATGAAAAGGCAAGTCAAATGGGTCTTTACATAATAGAAGAAGCTGACATAAACCTTGGCTATGTTGACCGTGATACTAAAACAGCAAAAGAACGTATTGAAAAAATGATCGAAACAAGAAGCTTTTGTGATGCAATCATTATGTGGTCTGTAGGTAGTGGCGAAGGTAACAGCAATCAGCTTATTGAAGCTGTTAAAAAGCTCGATAACCGTCCTGTTGCGCAGGAGGTTACATTCGCTCCCGATTTTGAAATTTTCGGTAACACAGGCGGCATGGCTGAATGGGCAGAAACCTTGGGCGAAGGTAATGTTGGCGGCTTTGTTGACGAATTTGCAGATAAAGAATTATACTACACACAGCCTTCCTACCTTTTTGAAACAAAGGACTCCGTTACGGGCGAAACTGTTACAATAGATGGTGAAGTTAAAAACTACATGGGCAGCCGGTATTTAGGCGATGCGTCCTATGTAAGAGATATCGAAAAGCTTGACAGATACACAATCGTTACAGAATTAAGCGCTGTAGACGGCGACAGAGTTATTTTCGAAAGCGGCAACGTTAAGTTCGAAGTGCGTGGCGGCAGAGCAAGGTTCAATGTGGGCGATAAGAGAGTTCGTGCCGATGTTTACGAAGGCAAAATTGCGGCTGTCTATATGGACGGCGAAATTCAGCTTTTTGTAAATGACGGATTTAAGGAAAATGCCGAAGCTGACGCTACAGTTGAAGGCAGCTACACAGTAGGCGGTGGCGACACAGCCGTTAAATACGTTGAAATTTATAACGATGCACTTACCCTTGACGAGCTTCTGGAAGGCGCTGACGAAAAGAAGCTTATAAGCCGTGTGGCATTTGACGATATTAACATCAAGAAAGACAATAGCTACAAGTTCCTTGCTTACGGCGGCGACTTTGGCGACAACCCCAACAGCTACTATAAGTGCTTGACAGGTATTTTCTCTTCCACACGTGAGCCTCACCCCGAAGCGGAAATGTTCAGGATACTCTTTACTGACGATGAAGAAGACATAATACGTTGGGCAAACAATCCTAATATAACATACTTTGATGACTTTGTTGAGCCTGTTGTGAATGGTGACACAGCAACGTTTACATACGGCAATTTGATTTATACAGTAGACTTTGACGGCAAAATTACAAGCATTAAGAATGAAGGAAAAGAGCTTTTGACAGACGCTATGTATCCTACAGTGCATCGTGAAAATACCCTTAGTGAATATGAAATGGGTGTTGAAAACTACGAGGAGTGGAGAAGAGGCAAGGCAGAAGTTGTTGACAGAACACTTTACATTGAGCTTATAAGCACTGTTACAGAAGGTAAATTACACCTTGCATATTCTTTGTGCGGCGGAGGATTCAGAGTCAGTATGCAAAGTGAATTTGCAGATGATGCAACAAAGCCTACTTTCTTAGGCTTCCGCGGTGCAGGTGATTTTGACAAAGTATTATATGGCGGAAGCTTGATAAGCAGTTATCCTGACAGAAGACCTTTAGGAATGTATACTACCGTTTCCAATGATATTAATAAAATGGGAGATAACTACGCAGTACCTCAGGAAAACGGAAACTTTGAAGCAGACGTAGTTTCTCTTTATAATGAAACAAACAGTCTTGAATTTGTAAATGGCGTTTTTGATAAATATATGCAGTTCCAGATTTTGGATTATTCGCCTCAAGCAATGGAGAATGCTGACCATGATGAGGATATTGTGCATGAGGATAAAGCTTATTTCCGTATAGGCGGATATATTGCAGGCATTACAGAAGACAGAAGCTATGATTTAACGGAGAATGTTTACGGCTTTGATTTCCTGATACAAACAGATTCCGAAAACAGCCGTCCGTACAGCTATGTTACGGAAATATTGATAGACGGAGAAAAGTACAACGCTTTTGCAACAGGCGTAAAGAATTACGTTTACCGGACAAATGAAAAAGTTGCAGTAACTGCTGACGGTTGTGAGGTTGTTCAGGACGATAAAAAGGCAGTAATCGGTGACTACACAATCTACTTTGCGCCCGATACTGAATACCTTTCCGACATGACAGCAAAGAGCAAAACTGCTGAAATTGCACTTGACGGTGACTTTAACGGCAACGCAATAAGCCTTCATAGTAACGACTATTGGGCACCAGCCCAAGCTTTTGACAAGGGCGTAACATTAAAGAACGGCAGCGTAACGTACGATGTATCTGCTATGACAAGCCACACATTTAATGCTGTTATCGGCAAGAACGATTTTGACTGGAGAAGCATGGGCGGCTTTGACAGAAGCATGTTTGATGCATCAGCAACTGTATCAATTGCACTTGACGGTGTAGTTGTAGAGGAAATTAAAGATGTCAGCATGAGAAGCGGCAGTAGAGAAGTTAACATCGACGTTTCAAATGCAAAGGAAATGACTATTACCGTAACAGGCAGCGGCAGAGCGCCTCAGTACGAGGATGCAGTTCTGGCAAATGCGGCATTTGTGCCCAATGGTCCTGTGGTTGTTAACTTTGAACAGGGTAACGGCAAGGCAACAAT
The DNA here is from genome assembly GCA_017414645.1 of Clostridia bacterium. Classification (GTDB taxonomy): domain Bacteria; phylum Bacillota; class Clostridia; order UMGS1883; family UMGS1883; genus RGIG1927. Next base: position 12,704 of record JAFQLL010000049.1, read on the forward strand.
TACAGTGCTCAATACCGATAAGGAATACGCAGACGTGGTGCTTACCGCTACAGAAAACGGTGTTGTTACCACCGAAGCAACAAGCATTGGTAAGGGTCTTTACAAAACAGTTGAGGTTAAGGCTGGCGAAGGTGCTGTTGTAAAGGCATACATTACAGGTGTTGGCGAAATTATAATTGAGTAAAACATTGTGGGAGTGCTGAGTTTCGGCACTCCCTCAGTCAAATCCGAGATTTGACAGCTCCCTCGGGGAGGGAGCCTATAGGGAAGAGGTTATTTCGATGAACAGTGCAAAATTTAAAATGATAATATCAATGGCGATATTCGGCACCATAGGCATATTTGTTAAATTTATTGACGTGCCCAGCAGCATGGTTGCTGTGTGTCGAGGCTTTACGGGTGCGTTGTTTCTGTGCCTGTTTATGCTTTTGACGGGCAAAAAAATAAGCTTTACCGACATACGGCAAAACTTTTTAAGGCTCATGGTTACAGGCTGCTTTATAGGCATTAACTGGATACTTCTGTTTGAGTCCTACAAGTACATAGGTGTTGCAAACGGAACGCTCTGCTACTATTTAGAGCCTGTTATACTTGTTATAGGTGCAGCGTTTCTTTATAAGGAGAAAATAAGCCCTGTAAAGGCGATCTGCGTTGTTATAGCACTTTTTGGCATGGTGTTCGTTTCGGGTGTGTTCCCTCCGCAGGAGGGCGCAGTGCTCGACGGGTTTGGCATTGCATTAGGTCTGGGCGCGGCTCTCTTTTACGCAGCTGTTGTGCTTTTAAACCGTGGTATAAAAAATATATCAAGCTACGACATGACAATGGTACAGCTGTTTTTTGCGGCGTTGGTAGCGCTTCCTTATGTGCTTGTAACCGAAGATGTAGCCGCCATTGCCTTTGATGCAAAAACAGTGATACTGCTTTTGGTAGTAGGCATTATACATACAGGCTTTGCATACGCAATGTATTTTGGTGCTGTGAGAGAGCTTAAAAGTCAGAGCGTGGCAGTTTTAAGCTATATTGACCCTATGGTTGCAATTGTACTGTCCATGACACTTTTAAACGAGGAATTGACCATCTGGGGAATACTCGGTGCGGTGATGATACTGGGTTCAACATTGGTGAGTGAACTGAAGAAATAATAAAAAGGCGGTGAAAACCGCCTTTTATTATTTCTTTTCTTTTTCGTATTTCTTACGGCAGAAATGGTATATTGCATAAAGTATGGCTGTGGGAATGTTCATTAATATAAAGGTAAGAACTAATCCGTAAATGGTAAACCTGTCTGCGCGGATAGTGAAAACAATTGTTGTAATGCTCATTGCAATAAACGACAACACAGGAAGAATAAGCCCTACGTATTTGTTTTCTTTGTTGGAAAACACTGTTTCAAGATAGCATAAAAATACAATTGCCAACAGAAAAAGCATTTCGTAGCGCATTGCATCGTCGAACACAGGGTGGTGGCTAACATATTCCGACGGAAGCTCCGTGGGAGCCATTTCCCCTTCGGCAAGAACAGTTAACCCAAATGCCGGGACAATAACAAATATAATTAAAAATAGCGCAGATATTTTCTTTATCATAAGAATGCGCCTCCTTAGTATTTTTCAGCTTCAATGCTGCCGCTATAGGGCTCAAGGGTGCCTTTTTTCCATATATAATATATGTAGTTGCCAAAAATGTCGTTAGTGGCATTAACCCCTGCATTCTTTAAGTCAACCAGTGTGCTATCCTCATAGCGTGCAAAGTATGCCGTGTAGCCATCTTCGGGAATGCAATAAGCATAGCTTGAAGAAGCAGAGGATGAATAAACAAGCTTATTTGTGTTTTTTGTTGCATGGAGATATGTTAAAAGAGCTTGAATGTTTAAGCTTCCGTGACCGGAGTATCGGTCAGACATACTGTTGCAGGTTTTGTACAAGGCTTCTGTAAGCTCCTTTGCTGTCAATTCAGGGTACAAGCCTTTTGCAAGTGCTGCCGCCGCCACAACATGAGGCGTTGCAAAGCTGGTGCCGTTGCCTTGCTCATAGCCCGATATACGAACCGAGTAAATGTTTTCACCCGGTGCCATTATGTCAACATAGTCGTTGCGCTGAGAATGGTTTGCTCTATGACCGTCTGCCTTTACACTGCCAACGCCAATTACATTGTCGTAGGAGGCAGGGTAGTAGAGTGTGTCGCCGCTTTGTGCACCGCTGTTGCCAACGGCAGAAACTAAAAGCACATCTTTTTCCTCGGCATAATCGGCAACCTTTTTGAAAACTGTTGCATTTGTTGTGCCGCTGGAAAGGTTTATAATGTCCACGCCATAATCATCAATAGCTTCGTAGGCGGCGGCAATAATATCGGCATTCTTTGCTGTCTGCTTTCCGTATTCATTAAGGTAAAAGCATTTGAAAACGTAAATTTCAACATTGGGTGCAATGCCTGCAACACCGCGTGTGTTATGCTCTGCTGCAATAATGCCTGTCACCATTGTGCCATGACCGATTTCATCGTTGCAGAAGGTTACCTTGCTTGATGCTGTTGAGGTATAGTCGTTTACTTTGTAAATATTATCAAAATTAAAATCGGCTGCGGCATTGTAAAGCCCTGAGTCAATAACTGCTATTTTAACCGTTTCGCCAAACACGTCTTTGTTCCATGCAAACTGTGCTAAAACCTGAGTAAGGTTTGTCTGCTGTGCATAATATGTATCATTTGTTTCGTATTCAAAAAGCTCGCTGTAGCTCATGGGCTCACAGTAGTCAACCAGCCCCGCATCAATAAGATGCTGAATATCCTCCAAGCTTGAGGCTGTATAAACGCCGTGTGCGGCATTTACGGTTGTTATTGAGTTGGAGTAGGGCATGGGAAAATTATCTTTCACAGTGAAGATGTATTCCTCGGCACTACAGGAAAACGAAAGAAGCAGTATAACACAAGCTGTCAGAATTGTAAAAAATACAGTTTTTTTCATAAAATCACCTAAAGGAAAAGAGTCGGAAATTCCGACTCTTTAAATTAACCGTTTGCAAGCGCATCTGCAAGCCAGAATTCTGCAATGTCCAGTGCTTCGAAAAGCCCCGGACGAACAGCCTTCTTATAAACCTTTTCCTTTTCCTTGCCGGAATTTGTCATAAGCTCGATAGTAACCTTGTCGGCAACAGCCAGATCTTCAACCTGTTTTGTAGACTCAACCGTAAACAAAATGATGTAACGGTCAGCAGGATTGCCGTAATAAATTTTGTTGCCACTTCTCATGAGAGGCTTATCCTTATATGTGAGGCCTTCTTTTGCCTTTGTTTCTTTAGCCATGGTGTAAATCCTCCTTGAACATTTATACTAAGAGTATAACATATTTTACAAAGATAGTAAAGTGTTTTTTGATTTTTACATGGAATTTACACAAATTTAAAAATTTTTTGAAAAAGGGTTGACAAAATGTGATAAAGTCGCTATAATTTCAAAGGATTTGAAAATTATAAAAATCGAAGGGAGAAAGTAACTATGAAGAAGTTTATGGCTCTTGCATGCGCAGTTGTTCTTGCTGTTGCAGCTCTCGCTGCTTGCACAGGTAACAATGTAGAAGAAGCTACAGAAGCAGCTACAGACGTTACAGAAGCAACAATCGCTGAATAATTTAAATTACATACAGAAATAGCCGTTTTATATAACGGCTATTTTTTCGTTAGGGGATAAAAATATGAAAAAATGTGTTATTTTATTAATGACAGCTGTTTTGCTTTCGGGCTGTGCCGCAGAAAAACATGCCGGGAATGCTACTGAAGAGCCCACAGCAGAAACTGAAGCCGTGGTAGCTGAGGAAAAACTGCCCGATGGAATGGAACGCTATGAAGCTAAAGGCGGTTTTTCTGTTGTATATCCTGTTGAGTGGAATGTGCAGACAGGTTACAAGGTGGGCGGCATAGATGGCTGTGAGTTTTATGCAGAAGAACCTGAATCAAAATCAAACGTAAGCATTGCGGTATATCCTTTTGACGCATCCATGAATGAATTAACGAGGGCTATGATTGAGCAGCAATACGCAGATTTAGACATTGAGGTTGAAGTTCATGAGTTTTTCAGAGGCATAAGGAACTCATTAAAAACCATCGAAACGGAATATACAATTTGGGGCAACCGTGTGACTCAGATTTCTTTTATTGACAACGATGTTTATTATAGCCTTGTTTATACAAAGAAAGAAGGAATGACAGAAGAAAACGATGCCGTTATGCAGGAACTTATTAATTCGGTGAAGAAAAATAGCTGATAAAAACAGGTAACCTCCTGAAAAACAGGTTGAAAAATCTGACTTTCAGGAGGGTTTTTAAAATAATTTTTGAAACATATTGACAAACAAAGAAATATGGAGTAAAATAGCAAGAAAAAAACAAATGTGTTTGTGAGGTGGACATATTTTGATTGAAAACAGAGAGATAATTCTTGTGGATGCAAAGGTGCTTCCTGAGGTTTTTGTAAAGGTGCTCATGTCGAAGCGTTTGCTTGAATCGGGCGATGTGAAGACGGTTAATGAGGCCTGCGAAAAAACAGGTATAAGCAGAAGTGCATATTATAAGTATAAGGACCATGTTTTTGATTTTAATCAGATGCAGGGAGTTCTTACTCTTATGGCTGTTGTGGTCGACCTTAAGGGTATTTTATCGGAAATATTGAAAATCATATCTTCGGTAAATTGTTCGGTGTTGACCATAAATCAGAGTGTGCCTACTGATGGTATAGCAAACATTCACCTTACTGTTAAAACCGACCTTATGAAGGTCAGCGTTGACAGACTTATTACCGAAATTACTAAGGTAGCAGGCGTCAGAAGTGTTAAAATTCTGGCGAAACAATGACACAAGGAGAGAAGAACCAATGACAAAAATGGCGATTATGGGCTACGGCGTTGTGGGCAGCGGTGTGTATGACATTGTAACAAAAAATGCCGATACCATAACAAAGAAAATCGGCGAGGAGCTGAAGGTTGAATACATTCTCGACATACGCGACTTCGATGACCATCCCGAAAAGCATTTATTTGTTAAGGATGCAGACGTTATCGTAAACGACAAATCGGTTACGCTTGTTGCCGAAACAATGGGTGGCGTAACTTTTGCGTATGAATATACGAAGAAAATGCTTAAAGCCGGAAAAAGCGTTGTAACAAGCAACAAGGAGCTTGTTTCCAAAAAGGGTACAGAGCTTTTCGCTCTCGCGAAGGAAATGGGCGTAAGCTATATGTTTGAAGCCTCTGTTGGTGGCGGTATACCTATTATACGTCCTCTGGTAAATTGTCTTGCGGCAAACCATGTGCAGTCAATTTACGGTATTATGAACGGTACCACGAACTACATTTTAACAAAAATGTTCAAGGAAAATCAGTCCTTTGAAGAAGCACTCAGCGACGCACAAAAGCTTGGTTATGCAGAAAAGGACCCCACAGCTGATGTTGAAGGCTTCGACACAATGAGGAAAATTTCAATTCTCACATCGCTTTGCTGCAACGAAGAGCTTGACGATGATTTAATTCCTCATGAGGGTATAACAAAAATTACAGCAGAGGATGTAGAGTGTGCAGAACGAATGGACGCAAGCGTAAAGCTTGTTGGCTACAGCAAAATAGAGGGCAACAAGGTTAGTGCAAGAGTTTGCCCCATGATTGTTCCTAAAGAGTGTCCCCTCTACAGCGTTGAGGATGTGTTCAATGCCATTTTGGTAACAGGCGACATGGTAGGCGATGTTATGATGTACGGCAGAGGCGCAGGCAAGGAAGCAACAGCAAGTGCAATTGTAGGCGACTTGATGGATGTTGTACGTCATAAGGGCAGCTTTGATAAAAACTTCTCATGGAGCGAAAAGGCGAAGGTTGAGTTCTTTAATCCTTGTGAAGAGGAAAATGTGTTCTTTGTAAGATGCGATAAAACAAAGGCAGAGGTTGAAAATGCTTTCGGCTCAGTTCGGTTTACAGAAGGCGCACAGTGTGCCTTTATAACAGAAAAAATGAGCGAAAAGGCATTTAGTGAAAAGGTTGATTCTTTAGGCGGCGTATTGTCTAAAATCAGAGTATATAAGTAAAGGAATGAAAAAATATGGGTCTTATAGTACAAAAATTCGGCGGCTCATCGGTAGCCAATGCTGAAAGAATTTTCAACGTTGCATCGCGCATTGTTGAAACCTATGACAACGGCAACGATGTTGTGGTTGTAGTTAGTGCGCAGGGCGACACAACAGACGATTTGATAGCTAAAGCAAAGGAAATTAATGATCGTGCATCAAAAAGAGAAATGGACTCTCTTCTTTGTGCAGGTGAACAGATTTCAATGAGCTTGCTTGCAATGGCAATCCAGAAGCTTGGCAGACCTGCAATAAGCCTTACAGGCTGGCAGGCGGGTATGATTACAGACAGTAACTACTCAAAAGCTCGTGTTCGCCGTGTAACAGGCGAAAGAATCCGCCGTGAGCTTGATAACAGAAACATTGTTATCGTAGCAGGTTTCCAGGGTGTTAATAAGTATGACGATATTACAACCCTTGGTCGTGGCGGCTCTGATACAAGTGCTGTTGCAATTGCAGCTGCATTGGGTGCAGACCTTTGTCAGATATATACAGACGTAACAGGTGTATTCACCTGCGACCCCAGAATAGTGAAGGACGCTAAGAAGCTTGATACCGTAAGCTACGATGAAATGCTTGAGCTTGCAAGCCTGGGTGCAAATGTTCTTCATAACCGCTCTGTTGAGCTTGCAAAGAAATTTAACGTAAATCTTGAAGTACTGTCGAGCCTTGTTAAAGAACCGGGCACAATTGTTAAGGAGGAAACAAATATGGAAAAAATGTTGGTGCGTGGTGTAGCACGCGATAATGATGTAGCAAGAATTTCACTTTGTAATGTAGAGGATGCTCCCGGTAAGGCATTCCAGGTGTTCAGCTTACTTGCAAAGCATAAGATTAGTGTTGATATTATTCTTCAGTCCATCGGCCGTGACAATAAGAAGGACATCAGCTTCACTGTTGACCTTGATGCACTTGACGGTGCTCTTAAGGTGCTCGAAGAAAATAACGGCATTATCGGTGCAGAAAAGATTGTTCACTACGACAATGTTTCCAAGGTATCTATCGTAGGTGCAGGTATGGTTTCTAACCCCGGTGTTGCAGCTACAATGTTCGAAGCTCTTTATAACGCAGATATTAACATTCAGATGATTTCAACTTCCGAAATCAAGATCAGCGTTCTTATTGAACAGGAACAGGCTGAAAAAGCAGTAAAGGCTATCCACGATAAGTTCCACCTTGGTGATTGATTATTTTAGGGGATTGGTTATGAATTATTCATTGATGACCGAACGAGAGGTCGAAATTGAGCTTTCTACCAGTGCAAGCGAAGGACTTACGTCCTTCGCTGCGCACGATAAGCTGATAGATAACGGCAGAAATATGCCTGAAAAAGCTTATGCAAAAAGCATTGCCGCCGTTATACTTATGCAGTTTACAAATTTATATACCATAGCCTTTTTGGTTATGGGAATTATAAGTGCACTGTGTGACTTTAAGGGGAGCATGGTTGCATGGATTATTTTGTTTGCCGTCGCCATTATAAATATGGTGAGCGGCTTTTTGCGCGATTATGCAGACAGAAGGGTTGCTGTTGAATTTGACAGTCGCAGACAGGACGAGGTTAACATTATCCGTGACTCAACCGTTATGAGCACAGACCCCACCCTTTTGGTAAAGGGCGATATCGTCGTGCTTAAGCAGGGGGATTTTGTGCCTGCAGATATACGTGTGCTTAAATGCGAAGCATTAAAGGCCGACGAATCCATTTTTAAGGGCAGGAACATTCCTGTGGATAAGGTCAGCGAAAAGAGCGAAGAAGAGACTGACGCGGCAGAATGTAACAACATTCTTTATTGTGGAAGTCTTATTGCCTCGGGCGAATGTGTCGGTGCAGTTATTGCAACCGGTAAAGACACTGTTCTTGCACGTGTAAGAGCAAGTAAGTCCAGAAAGCTGGACATGCATGATAAATTCGGCAAAAACGCAAAGAGCGAAAAGCTGCTTGTTATTGCGGCACTTCTTGCAGCGGCATTTACTCTTGTAATAACTGCAACAAGCACAAAAAGCTTTTCATTGGCAATGCTCCAAGCCTGCACGGTTGCGCTGTGTCTGTTGCCTGCACCTGTGTGCATTGTAAGACTGATTGGTGCTGCAGTTTGCGCGAAAAGGCTTGATAAAGAAGGCGTTTTGAGTGAAAACGTTGATTTTGTGTATGATATCGGCATGGGTGAATATTTCCTTTTCGACAAGGGTGGCCTTCTTACAAACAATGTAACAAGCCTTGAAGAAAAGGTTATGGCAGACGAAACAAAGCTGGAAATGGCTGTTATTTGCAGCGATTGCGAATATAGCGGCGGCTTCCTTTCGGGAAACGAGCTTGACAAGGCTACCGCCCGTGACCTTATGGAAAAGGGCGTTGATGTGGAAGCTCTGCTTAAAAACAACGAAAAGATAAAGTTTATGCCCTTCGACGAAAAGAGAATGCTTATGGCAACTCTTACAAAGAGCAATGGCGGATATACGCTTATTGTTAAGGGCTATGTTGAAGCAATTCCTATGCTGTGCACAAAGCTTTGTGATGAAACAGGCGTGCGCGACATGACAGGTGAAATTCTGCACCGACTTGAAGGTGTGTCCTCTTCCATGGCGGAAAAGGGGCTTAAGGTGCGAGTGGTTGCTTATAAAGAGCTTGATTATATTCCCGAAAACATTGAAGCGGAAATCAAAGCGCTCACCTTTGTAGGCATATTGGGCTATCGTGAGCCGCTTGCTCGAAGGGCAAGAGAGTCTGTTAAAAATATTGAAAGAGTGTATGTTAAGCCTGTTATGGTAACGGGAGACAGCATTATAACCGCTGCAACCTTTGCAAGAAGTGCAGGTCTTATCAAAAAGGAAAACGAGTGCATAAGCTTCCATGAGCTGACAGATTGCAGCGATGAGGAACTGCTTGCCATTGTTGACAAGTACAAGGTTTTTGCCTCGGCAACAAGTGCTGACCGCGAAAGAATGGTCAGAATTCTTTCGGAAAGCGGAAAGAGGGTTATTGTTGCGGGCGAGCAGATGACGGCGCCTTCTGTTGCTCTTTATGCAAATGCATCCTTTGGCGACGAAACCATGGCAGATTGCGACGTTATTGTTAAAAAGAGCGATATCGAGAACGTTGCCGAGGTTATTTATAAGTCGAGATGCACACGCGGAAACCTTACCTATGCATCTCTTATGGGAATAAGCATTGGCCTCTGTGAGGTTCTGGTTATGTTGTTTATGCTCATGACAGGCGCTGTTATTCTTCCCACAGCAGCTACAATGCTCATTGCAAACTTGTTTGTTGTATTTGTAAGTGCACTTTGTGTTAGTATCTTTGCAAGTGTTCATCAAAAACAGAACGATACCAATCTTCTGGCAATAATCTGCGTGCTCCGCGGAGTTATATGCGCACTGTTTGCCCTTGCTTCAAAGGATTTGATTGCATTTGTGGTGTTGTATTCAATACTTGATGCGCTTTTGTCCTGCGCAAGTTATTACAATCTTGAAAAGGGCAGATGGGGAACAAGAGGCGTACTGGTGCTTTTTGCAGTGTTTGTTGCAGCTAATATAGTTCTTGGCTTCAACTGGGTGCTGGTTGTATGTGCCCTGGTTGCCGCTGTTCTTAATACACTATTGCCCCATATTAATCTGAAAGGATTGAGAAAGTAATGTACGAGGACATTATTGAAGGCAGAAATGCCGTGGTTGCCGCATTGAAAAGTGGCAGACAAATCGACAAGATTTATATCCGTAAGGGTGACAATAAGGGCAGCATGCTTCCCATTATTGCAAAGGCTAAGGACAGAGGCATTCCTGTTGTGGAAATTGATAAAACAAAGCTAGACTCTATGAGTGAAACAGGAGTGCATCAGGGCGTTATTGCCAGAATTCCCCCTTATGAATATAAAACAGTTGACGATATTTTGAATATTGCTAAAGAAAAGGGTGAAAGCCCCTTTATAGTTATACTTGACCACCTCGAAGACCCTCACAACCTTGGCAGTATTATCCGTACAGCAAACTGCGCAGGCGTACATGGCGTTATTATTTCAAAGCATGACGGTGTTACACTTACAGCCACCGCTGTTAAAGCAAGTGCGGGTGCAGCAAGCTTTACACCTGTTGCAAGGGTGAGTAACATTGCCCAGACGGTGGAATATCTTAAAGAGCAGGGCGTGTGGGTAACAGGCGCCGATGCAGCGGGCGACCGAAGCATTTACGAAGCCGACTTAAAGGGCGCTGTTGCTTTGGTTGTAGGCGGCGAAGATAAGGGTATCAGCCGTCTTACGGCATCAAAGTGCGACTTTCTGGTGAGCATTCCCATGAAGGGCGATGTTAACAGCCTCAACGCATCTGTTGCGGCGGCATTAATGATATATGAAACAATGAAGCAAAGATGACAGGAAAGGATGACGGAATATGAAAGCAATTGTTGCAGTAATAGGTCAGGACAAAAAAGGTATTATAGCAAAAGTAAGTACACTTCTTTATGAGAAAAATGTAAACATAATAGACATTTCTCAGACAATTATGGAAGATATGTTTGTTATGACAGCCATGGTTGACACAAAGGACTGCTCTGTTGAGTTTGATCAGCTTCGTCACGATCTTACAGATCTGGGCGAGGAAATCGGCGTACAAATTACTATCCAGAGAAAGAACATCTTCGAGTCTATGCATCGTATATAAGAGGTGGCATTATGATAAATAATTCTGAAATTTTTGAAACCCTTAATATGATCAATTCGGAGCACCTTGATGTAAGAACCATTACAATGGGTATTTCACTTCTTGATTGCGCCGACGAAGATTATAAAAAGGCAACTATGAAGGTTTACGACAAAATAACAAAGTATGCGGAAAACCTTGTTAAAACAGGCTGTGACATTGAAAAAGAATTTGGTATTCCCATTATAAACAAGCGTATTTCCGTAACGCCCATTTCTCACGTAGCTGCAGCATCAGGTCATTATGTGGACTTTGCAAAAGCTCTGGACCGCGCTGCCGACACAACAGGCGTTAACTTTATCGGCGGCTACAGCGCACTTGTTGCAAAGGGCTACACCGCTTCTGACAGGCTTTTTGTTGAGTCTATCCCCGAAGCATTAGCCGAAACAAAGAAAATGTGTTCTTCTGTTAATGTAGCCAGCACAAAGGCAGGCATTAACATGGACGCTGTAAGACAGATGGGTCAGGTTATAAAAAAAGCAGCCGAGCTCGACGATATGGCATGTGCAAAGCTTGTTGTATTTGCAAATGCTGTTGAAGACAACCCCTTCATGGCAGGTGCATTCCATGGCACAGGGGAAGGCGAATGCGTAATCAATGTAGGCGTATCCGGTCCCGGTGTTGTAAAGTGTGCATTGGAAAAGGTGAAGGGCGAGCCCTTCGGTGTTGTGGCAGACACCATCAAAAAGACAGCCTTCAAGATAACAAGAATGGGTCAGATGGTTGCTGTTGAAGCTTCAAAGAGACTTGGCGTGCCCTTTGGCATTGTTGACCTTTCTCTTGCGCCTACTCCTGCTGTAGGTGACAGTGTTGCATACATATTGGAGGAAATGGGTCTTGAGCAGTGCGGTACACATGGCACAACTGCAGCGCTGGCTCTTCTTAATGACGCTGTTAAAAAGGGTGGCGTTATGGCATCGAGCTACGTAGGCGGTTTGTCGGGTGCGTTTATTCCCGTAAGTGAAGATGCAGGCATGATTGCTGCGGCAGCAAACGGCTGTTTGACCCTCGAAAAGCTTGAAGCAATGACCTGCGTATGCTCCGTTGGCCTTGACATGATTGCAGTTCCCGGCGATACAAGTGCCGAAACAATTTCCGGCATTATTGCCGATGAAGCTGCCATTGGTATGGTAAACAGCAAGACAACAGCTGTACGTATTATTCCCGCAAGAGGCAAGAAGGTGGGCGACATGGTAGAGTTCGGCGGACTTTTGGGCCAGGCTCCCATAATGCCCCTTAACACAAAATCCTGTGCAGATTTCATTGCTCGCGGAGGCAGAATTCCTGCACCTCTTCAGAGCTTAAAAAATTAACAACATAAACAAAAACAGCGGCTTTTCTGAAAGAAAGTCGCTGTTTTGTTTAATTTCTGTTTTTAAATACCGCCATACCGTTTTCGTCGCGCCACTTTGAGGGCGACATGCCGTAGGTGCGGTGAAAGGCCTTTGTAAAATCCAAGGGGTCGTCGTAGCCTACTGCGATAGCAATGTCTCTTATGGGCAGGTCAGAATAGGTAAGAAAGCTTTTTGCAATGTCCATATGGTAATTGTAAATGTACTTCTTTATTGAAATGCCCATACACTCGTTGAAAACGCGGGAGAGGTAGCTCCTGTCAATGTTTAAATAGTCTGCCACATCTGAAACCGTTGTTTTTCTTTCGCTGTTGGATATAATAAATTCAAGGGCAGGCTCAATATACTTTTCCCACACGCCCTGGCTTGCTTTTTCCTTCTTGCAGATAGCATCTGCAAGAAGCCAGCTGTAGCCATTTATTTCCTTGCCGCTCATTTTGCCCTTATCGGTCATTTCCTTTAAAAGATTGCCTATGCGCATGTCATCAAAATCGCACACAACGGGCTTTGAAAGAGAAAAGCCTGTTGCAGAAACGAACTTGTCAAAGTTATGGCCTGAAATATCAACCCATCGATAGGTGCAGGGTTTTTCATGGTCAGAGGTGTAGTTATATATCTTGCCCGGTGAAATAATGAACATTTGCCCCGGTAATACTCTGTAGGATTGCTCGTCGGTTTCGAAAATGCATTCACCCTCGTAAATGTAGTGGAGTACGTAATGCTTGCGTGAAACATACCCCGGTGAAAAGCCCGGAGTGCAACTGCGGTAACCATAGTTGTTTATGCGAACCGTATAATCTCTCGGTTCGTGATTGTAATAGGTTTTAAATGTTGTTGGCATTGAAAAACCTCCTTGTTTATGCGAAAATCCTTGCTTATAAGATAACAAAAAAAGACAGCTTTGTCAAGCCGGATAGCAAAAGATTAACATAATTATTGACCATGGAGTATAAACGTGATAAAATTGTTTTAATATTTTGAAAGGAAGTATTATTATGGAATTCAAAACACTTCAGACAGATATGATTGCGGCTATGAAAGCACACGATAAAACAACAAAGGATGCAATTTCGAACCTTATTGCGGCAATAAAAAAGGTTGCAATTGACGAAGGCGTGCGAGACAATATTACACCTGAGCTTTGCGACAGAGTTATTCTTAAAGAGTTGAAAACCATAAAAGAACAGATTGACACCTGTCCCGAATCACGTACAGATTTAAAGGAAGCTTATAGCGCAACTTATGATATCATTTCAAAGTATGCGCCCAAGATGCTTTCGGCAGAGGAAGTAAAGGAAATTATTATGCGCGACTTTGCCGAGATTGTGGCAACTAAGAACAAGGGCATGATTATGAAAAACGTAATGGGTGCATTAAAGGGTAAGGCAGAAGGCGGCATTATTAATCAGGTTGTTGCAGATTTGTGTAAATAAAGGAGAAAGACTATGCCTATCAGTGTAAATGGAGTATACGGTGACAAGATAAAAAAGTATAATGTTATTGTTGATGCAAGCCAGAAATACATTTTAGTGCCCGTTGTTCCGGGAACTAACCCTGACAGCGTTGAAGTGGAATTTGACTTTGACGGTACATGGAAAAAAATATCTCATGCAGATAAGGACAACCATGTGAAATATCTACTCACTTCAAATGGGGAAAGCGAAGAGTGGACAGTTGCCATTCGCGAATGGGGCAACGCAATTACAGGCGAATTCGGATATTTTGCCGATGCGGAGGCCGACTGCTTTGATGGTAAGTACTACGTTTATCCTACCTCAGACGGCTTTGATGGCTGGGGTGGCTATTATTTCAAGGCCTTTTCCTCGCCTGATTTAATTAACTGGACAGATGAAGGTGTTATTCTTGACCTTAAAGAGGACGTTTGTTGGTCTGATGGTAATGCATGGGCACCTTGTATAATTAAAAAGAACGGCAAGTATTACTATTATTACAGCGCAAATACCGACAAATTCGAGCGCAATGTGGGTAAGGCTGTGGGTGTTGCAGTGTGTGATACTCCTACAGGTAGATTTGTTGAACCCCTTGGTCATCCCATTGTGTACGATACAATGAAAATAAAGCTTGAAGATGGCACTGAAAAGGAAATGCACTATCCCGGTCAGGTTATTGACCCTGCAGTTTTTACCGACCCTGAGACAGGCAGAAGCTACCTTTACTGGGGCAATGGCTCCCTTTGGGTTTGCCGGTTAAACGACGACATGATTTCTCTTAAGGGCGAACCCAGGTGCATAACACCGCCTAATTTCCGTGAGGGTGCTCATGTTTTCTACCGTAAGGGCGTTTATTACTTTACCTGGGCAGAGGACGATACAAGAAGCAAAAACTATCATGTTCGCTGGGGCTATTCCGATAACCCCATGGGGCCTATTATCGGCAACGAAATTATGATCGAGAAGGACGAAAGTCACGGCATTTACGGCACAGGTCACCATACAATTATCAATGTGCCCGATACAGATAAATGGTACATACTTTACCACCGATTCAATTTCCCTGCTCGCTTTGAAGGCGAGTTCAGCGACTACTATGGTGTTCACCGTGAGCTTTGTCTGGATAAATTCAACTTCGATAACAACGGCAGAATTATGAAAGCAAAGCCCACCCTTGAAGGTGTTACAGAGGGTGAAGAATTCAATAACCTTGCAAAAATTGTATGCCACACAGACCTTGACGGGGTCGATGAGGGTGATTGCATTGAAGCGGTAGTTGAAGTGCAGTCAGGTGAATGCGAAACAGAAGTTGACGTTATAATGGAGCTTTACGACTTCCAGTCGAACTTAGTTGCAACAGAGGTTGAAAGGGTAGTTGTGGGCGAGTTTTCAACCATAGCTGTCAACCTTAAAATTGAAGCACCGGAGAAAATGCGCGGTCATTACCTTCAGTTTTTCACCGATGACGGAATTGAAGTAAAAAAGCTGACATATTAAACAAAAAGCACTTTTGCATTTAGCAAAAGTGCTTTTTGTTTGCGCGATCTCTCAGTCACTATGTGACGGCTCACTTGTGCAAAGGGAGCCGTTGAAGGTATATTATTTACCCATATCAATAAACTTTTTCATTAATTCGTGGCCAATTTCAACATATTCGCCGTGTGCGTCTGCACATTTTTCACTATATGTATAGCCTGTGTTGTTGCAGTCGCCTTTTCTGTACATTGCGCAGGGAACGTTTTCAGCGGAGTGGGTTTTAATTGCGATAGGGGTGAAGTGATCGGGGAGAATCATGAAGCAATAGTCTTCATTTGCTTTGTCGAGCTCGTTCTTTATGTAGCCCACAATCTTTTCGTCAATAAGCTCCAGGCTTTTAATTTTGCCCTCCATATCGCCCTGATGACCACATTCATCGGGTGCTTCAAGATGAACATAAACCAAATCGTAATTATCCTTCAAGAGCGCATCTGCGGCAGCCTTTGCCTTGCCGTCAAAATTTGTGTGAAGGTTGCCTGTAACACCTTCAACGTCGATAGACTTCATTTTTGCTAAAATGCCTATGCCCTTTATGAGGTCAACTGCGGAAACAACAGCACCCTTAACACCGAACTTTTCCTCAAAGGAGGTTAAGAGGGGCTTTTTTCCTTCGCCCCATACCCAGATACTTGTTGCGGGATTTTTGCCTTCTGCAATTCTTTTCTTATTGACAGGGTGAGCCTTAAGTACCGCCTCGCTCTTTTTCATAAGGTCAAGAATGCGTTCATTGTCGGGCAAATAGTCTTTAATTTTACGGTCGGAAATGTCGTGTGGGGGAGTGAGCGTGAACTTGTCGGGTGCATTGTCCCATGTAAACAAGTGGCGATAGCTCACACCGGGGAAAAGGTCAATATCGCCGCCGAAAAGAGCTTCCTTAACAGCTAAAATAAGCTCTCTGCTTTCTTCTGTAGTAATTTCGCCTGCAGAATAGTCGAGCATTGTTTTGTCTTCGTAGTTTTCCTCGTCGGACAAGGTTACCGTATTTGCACGGAAAGCTGTCTGTGTTTCTGATAATTCAACACCTATACTTGCCGCCTCAAGAGGGGAACGGCCTGTGTAGTATTCGTAAGGGTTGTAGCCCATTACGGAAAGGTTGGCAACGTCGCTGCCGGGCTTTAAGCCTTCACCTACGGTTTTAACAAGGCAGAGCGTGCCGTTTGCTGCAAACTTATTTATGTTGGGCATTTTTGCAACCTCTAAGGGCGTTTTGCCGCCTAATGCATCGATTGGATAATCGCCTGCACCGTCTGTTAATACAATTACATATTTCATGAGAAAAATCTCCTTTCAAACAATTTTTTCTATTATACCACTTCCCTTGAAAAAGGGCAAGATAAATATAAAAGTTGACAAAAAAAGTTTGCAGTGATACCATTAAAAGGTAACAGATAATCAGAAAATTTCAGTTCTTATGTGCACCGACACATAGTGACAGAATGGAGATTGTTATATGAAAAATTTTATCGCAACTATTTTATCCACGATTATGATGTTTTCCGGATGTGGGGCAAACGATGTGCAGACACCGACCGATATCCCTCCGGAGGAGCCGACACAAGCTGTGGCTGATATAAATGAGGTTAAAGCTGAGGAATTGCTTTCTGCCATGACCCTTGAGGAAAAAATATGTCAGATGATGTTTGTAACCCCCGAATCCATAACTGGTGTAGGTGAGGTTATACAGGCAGGCGAAGCTACAAGGGCTGCACTGGCAAAGTACCCTGTTGGCGGAATTATATATTTTTCGAAAAACATAAAAAGTCGTGAACAGGTTATTTCGATGATAAATGCAACACAGAGCTACTCGAAAATACCTCTTTTTATAGGTGTTGACGAAGAGGGCGGCCGTGTGGCACGAGTGGCAAGCAATCCTAACATGGGAACAACTAAAATTAAGCCAATGAGACAGGTTTACACCAGCGACGAGGCATATAAAATTGGTCAGACCTTGGGCAGTGAGCTTTCAGCTCTTAAGTTTAATTTAGACTTTGCGCCCGTTGCAGACGTTGTTTTGTCCGACAAAAACAGCGAAATAGGTGACCGCGGCTTTAACGGCGGCACATGGGCGGTAGGTGAGCTGGTAAGTGCAGTTGTAAAGGGCCTTGAGGAAAATAAGGTGTGCTCGGTATTAAAGCATTTTCCCGGTCACGGAAGCACAACGGTTGACTCTCACACAGGCTATTCGGCAAGCTACAGAACTATCGAAGAACTCAGAGAATGTGAATTTATGCCATTTAAGAAAGGTATAGAGGCAGGCAGCGATTTTGTTATGGTTTCACACATGACCTTGGTAAATGTGGTGAAGGACAAGCTTCCTTCCTCCTTGTCTTATGAAATTGTAACAGGCTATTTAAAGGGCGAGCTTGGCTTTGAAGGCATTGCCATTACCGATGCACTTAACATGGGTGCAATAGCAAAGAATTACGCTAATTCCACAGCGGCAGTTTATGCCATAAAAGCAGGTATCGATATGCTGCTTATGCCTCCCGGTGTTGAAGAAGCAAAGCAGGCAATTTTAACTGCTGTTACAAGCGGTGAAATAACCGAGGAAAGAATTAACGAGAGTGTAAAAAAGATACTCAAGATAAAGATTGAAAAGGGAATCATAGAATAATTAAAGAGAGGTGCACACAATGAATTGCAGAAATTGCGGAAGTGTTGTGAATGAAAATGAAAGATTTTGCAGAGAATGCGGAGCAGCTGTTGAGATAAACAGCCCCAAAATGAACAGAAACAACTCAAACTACAGTGGTACAAATGGTGTTCTGGTGGCAGTTATAGCTATTGCTATGGTTGTGATTGTGGCATTGGTTGCATTTATTATATTTGGTAATCAGGAAAAAACAGAGCCTTCAAGGCAGGAAGTGGAAGTTGCAGAAGAAGCAATGGAAGAAGCTATTGAAGATTTTGACTACGTATTTCCCGAAAGTGATTCCACATATATGACAAAAGCTGATCTGGCAGGCAAAAGCATGGAGGAAATTGCTCTTATACGTAATGAGATATACGCAAGACATGGCTATATTTTCACAACAAGCCCTTATAAGGAATATTTCGGAGAGAAAAGTTGGTATAAGCCTTCAAAGAACTTCGATGAAAGCGACTTTAACGCATACGAAAAAGCAAATGTGGAGCTTATTATTGAATACGAAAAAGAAAAGGGAAGCAGAACAAATTCTGAGGCGAACCAATCATATTCAAACGATTATATTTTCCCCTCAAGCAATTCAAGGTATATGACAACAGGTGACCTTGTGGGAAGAAGTAAGAGCGAGCTTGCCCTTATACGTAACGAAATATACGCAAGGCGCGGTTACATTTTCACAACAAGCCCCTATAAAGAATACTTTAATGCAAAAAGCTGGTACACTCCCGACAAAAACTTCAGCGATTCGAAATTCAACAAGTATGAAAGAGCAAATATTGAATTGATAAAGGAATATGAAAACGGTGGATACACTTCCTCTCAATCAAGCTATTCGGGAAATAGCGGATATGTATTCTACGGCAGCAACACCGGATACATGACAAGAAGTGACCTTGTGGGAAGAAGTAAGAGTGAGGTAGCTCTCATACGCAACGAGATATATGCAAGACGCGGCTATATTTTCACAACAAGCCCTTACAAGGAATATTTTAATGCAAAGAGTTGGTATATTCCCAACAAAAACTTCAGTGAATCAATGTTCAATAAGTATGAAAAAGCTAATAAGGATTTAATTATTTCCTATGAAATAGAAAAGGGATGGAGATAATGAAAAGAATTTATTTACTGTTATTGGTAGCATTAGTTGCAACTGGCTGTAACAGGTCAGATGTGGCATTCGAAGAAGGAGCCACCGAAGCTACAGAAGCTGTCACTGAAAAACCATGCGCAGAAGAAAAAACAGAGGGCGCAATGCCGGAAACTGAAAGTGTGGAAAAGCCTATTGTTGAAGAAAAAACGACAGAAATAGTAGTTGTAAAAGAAGAAACAATAATTACTGAGGAAATAAGCGCAGTTGAAAACCCACCGGTTGAAACTCCGCTGATAGAAACTCCTGCTGTGGAAACTCCCGAAGTGGAAAACCCGGCAGTGGAGCAGAATGCAGAATCATCTGTGTATGGAAAAGTGATTGTGATTGATGCAGGCCATGGCAAAAATTCTGATAAAGGCAAAGAGCCTGTTGCTCCCGGAAGTGACGAGCTTAAGGCTAAGTTTGCTACAGGTACACAAGGCGCTAACCAGACCGAGGCTGAGCTTAATCTTGCCATTGCGCTATGGCTGGAAAAAGAGCTTAAGGCAAGAGGTGCAATTGTGCATATGACCCGCACAACAGCCGAAACCACATTGTCAAATGTGGGCAGAGCAGAGTTTGCAAACAATCTTAATGCTGATATCAGCGTTAAAATTCATGCCGATGGGTTAGATAATCCAAGCGTTCACGGTGCCTCTATTCTTGTTCCCGGAGATAAATATATTACAGATTCTGAGCTTGTTGCAGAAAGCCGCAGAGCGGGTGAAATAATTATATCTGAGTATGTAAAGGCCACAGGAGCAAGGGACAGAGGTGTATCTGTCAGAAATGATATGACAGGCTTCAACTGGAGCAGGGTGCCGGTAGTCCTCTTGGAAATGGGCTTTATGACAAACCCCGAAGAAGATGCCCGAATGGAAAATGAGGAGTACCGTCAGTTGATGGTCAACGGCATCGTGCGTGGCTTAGAGGTTTATTTTGCAAATTGAAAGAACAAAAAAGGGCTAATATAGCCCTTTTTTGCTTTATAGGAAATACGCAATTTCCTATAAAGCAAAAAATAAATTTGATTTTATTGCCATGCGAGATTTTCCTCGCGAGGCTCGGAAAACGCATATGGCATTACAAAGTGTTTTCTCCTCTGTCTGCCTTAGCTCGAACTATTGCCAAGGAGTGTCGGAGACACTTTGTTCTTGCATAACATATTGAAAAATGCTATAATTCCATGTAAAAGGAGGTTGTTTTATGTATATTGGAATTGATTTGGGAACATCTTCTGTGAAGATGATTCTATGCGATATAAAGGGTACTGTAATTAAGTCTGTTACAAAGGAGTACCCGATATATTTCCCGTCGAAGGGCTATAGTGAACAAAACCCTGAGGACTGGTACGAAAAGACGATTGAAGGCCTTAAGGAGCTTACAGAGGGCTGTGGCGATAAAATAAAAGCTCTTAGTGTTGCAGGACAGATGCACGGCCTTGTAATGCTTGATAAGGATGATAAGGTGATTTATAACGCAATCCTCTGGAACGATTCCAGAAGCGTTGATGAATGCGACTATCTTAATAACACAATAGGAACCGAGCGTTTAACCGAAATGACGGCTAACATTGCGTTCCCCGGCTTTACGGCACCAAAAATATTGTGGATGAAGAATAACAAAAAAGAAATATTTGACCGTTGTTGTAAGATTATGCTTCCCAAGGATTATATTGTGTATCGTCTTACGGGTGTGTTTTGTACAGAGCCAAGCGATGCTTCGGGGCTTTTGCTTTTCGATGTTAAAAACAAGTGCTACAGCAAGGGCATGCTTGACATCTGCGGCATAAGTGAAGATATGCTGCCTGTAGTTTACGAATCCTATGCGCCTGCAGGCGTGGTAAAAAAAGAAATATGCGACCTTCTTGGTTGGAGCAGCGTTACGGTAGCCCCGGGTGCAGGCGATAATGCAGGTGCGGCTGTTGGCATGGGCGTTGTGGGTAAGGATATGTGCAGTGTGTCGTTAGGTACATCGGGAACAGTGTTCATAACAAGCGACCATTTTTCAGTTGACAATAAAAATGCGCTTCATTCCTTTGCTCACGCGGACTCTAATTTCCATCTTATGGGCTGTATTCTCAGTGCGGCAAGCTGTAATAAGTGGTTTTTGGAGGATGTGCTTAAGTCAAGGGATTATACAGAGGTTGAAAAGGCTGAATGCAACGGCGAAAACCCTGTTACCTTCCTGCCTTACCTTATGGGTGAACGCTCGCCTCATAACGACCCCTATGCAAGAGGAGCCTTTGTGGGCATGAGCATGGACACAAAGCGTGAGGACATGCTTAAGGCTGTTATGGAGGGCGTGTGCTATGCGCTTCGTGACTGTGTTGAGGTTGCAAGAGAACAGGGTATTGCTATAAACGAGGTACGTGTTTGCGGAGGCGGTGCAAAAAGTGCGCTTTGGTGCAAAATACTGGCAAATGTGTTAAGGGTTAAGGTTGTAAAAACAAACTGTTCCGAAGGCCCCTCTTTTGGTGCGGCAATTCTTGCAATGGTTGCTTCGGGCGAATTTAAGAGCGTGAAGGAAGCAACAGACGGCCTTGTTAAGGTTACGGAAAGCATAAACTACGATGAAGATATTGCAAAAAAGTACGACAAGGGCTATGAAAAATTTGCGGATCTTTATAAATGCCTCAAGGAATGGTATAAAAAATGAAAGGGAAAATACTGAAAAGAGCATTTATAGATACTTTGCCTGTTCTGAGCGGATACATGGTTTTAGGAATTGGCTTTGGTATTGTGCTTGAAAGAAACGGCTATGGTGTTATGTGGGCGTTTCTTATGAGCCTTCTTATATATGCAGGAAGCATGCAATAT
Organism: Clostridia bacterium; assembly: GCA_017414645.1. Lineage (GTDB taxonomy): Bacteria > Bacillota > Clostridia > UMGS1883 > UMGS1883 > RGIG1927. The sequence continues at coordinate 34,435 of JAFQLL010000049.1, forward strand.
GCGGGCATTGAGCTTTTGGCAGGGGCTGCAAGTTTACCTGCGGTGGCTCTTACAACTCTTATGGTGAATGCACGGCATCTTTTTTACGGCATTTCAATGATAGATAAATACAAGGGAGCAGGGGCAAAAAAGCCCTACATGATTTTTGCACTTACCGACGAAACCTACTCTTTGGTTTGCTACACAAAGTACGAAACTGAAAAGGAAAGGCATTTTTACTCCTTCTGGGTTTCGTTGTTTGACCAGTGCTACTGGGTAACCGGCAGTGTTCTTGGCTCAGTTATAGGCTCTGCATTGCCCTTTGACACAGCAGGCATTGAGTTTTCAATGACGGCACTTTTCGTTACCGTTTTTGTGGAACAATGGATAAGCACCAAAAATCACATAAGTGCAGTATGCGGTCTTTTAGCATCGGTTGTGTGCCTTGCAATTTTCGGAAAGGACAGCTTCCTTATTCCTTCTATGATTGCCATTTTAGTAATTCTTACGCTTATAAGAAAGAAGGTGGCATGTGATGAATAATGCATACGCGCTTTCTGCAATTCTTGTTATGGCAGCTGTAACTGCACTTTTAAGGTTCTTTCCCTTTTTGGTTATGGGCAACAAAAAAACACCTGCCTATGTGGAATACTTAGGAAAGGTGCTGCCCTATGCAGTTATGGCAATGCTTGTTGTGTATTGCTTAAGAGAAATTGATTTTACTCACATGCCCTTCGGACTGTGCGAATTTGTGAGCGTTTTGCTTGTAATAGGCGTTCATGTTTGGAAGCGTAACACTCTTTTAAGCATTGTCATAGGAACAATATGTTACATGGTTTTAATAAGAATAGTTTAAAAAGACACTCTGATTTATCAGAGTGTCTTTTTTGTGCCATCTTTGCGGCACGCTCAGAGTGTTTTTCTGTAAGTTGAGGGTGATTTTCCCATGTAACGGGTAAATGCCTTTGTAAACTTTGACTGCTTGTCATAGCCTACAATGTTGGCAATTTCACTTACAGAATAGTCGCTTCGCTTTAAAAGCTCCAGTGCCATTTCCATGTGACAATCGAGAATGTAGCGCTTGGGTGATACGCCCATTTTTTCGGTAAATATAACACAGAAATAGTTGCGTGATATGTTAAGATGCTTGCACACGTCCTGAACAGTTGTTGGCTTGCCTATGTTTTCGCCTATGTAGGTTATTGCCTTTTCAATATACAAATCTGTTGGAGTAATGTCGGGAACAGTTTCTGTTGAAAGAGTATCCACAAAATCCCAGAAGCGGCTCATAAGCATGGCGTTAGACATTTCACCTGCGTTAACAATGTCAGAAATAGCCTCGCCAGTTTTATTTTCGGGGTCGTTTATTATAGGCTGCTTTGGTGAAATAGGCAAGGATGCCATTAAGGTCTTTGTGCTGTTCCCAAAAAACTCAACCCAGGAATATTCAAAGGGGTCAACAGAGTCGGCAACGTAGTGAGCTATCTGTCCCGGGTAAATGAGAAACCCCTGATTTTTGCCAACAGGCATTTTACAACCATCAATGTAAAGGGTGCCCTTGCCCGAGTGAACGTAATGAAAAAGAAAGTTTGGCCAGATATGAGGCTTTTCACCAAAATTGGGAGAACATTTTCTGTAACCATATTGAACCACATTGAAATCCAGATTATTTTTAGCATAAACTCTGTAATTTATCATAACAACAATCCTTTATTTTAAAATTTCGGCTGTTTGCGTTTTTTCGCGCCATGTAACAGTCGCGCCTAAGCCCTCGGCAATAAAGCGTACGGGAACAAGAATTCGACCATTTACAAGCGCTGGGGCAGCGTCGAGAGTAAAGCTCTCATTGCCTATGGTTGCTACTGATTGGTTAAGTGTGACCTTAACCGTGGTTTCGTTAAGTGTGCAGGTTGCTGTTTTTAAGCTGTCATCCCACGTAACGGTTGCGCCCATTTTTTCAAATACCTGTCTTAAGGGGACGAGCATTCTGCCGTTTTCAATAACCGGTGAAACGTCGCCAATGGTGCGAATGCCGTTGACTGTTACATAAAGCTTACCTTCATTGGTGCTGACAGGTGGGATAATGTCTTTTTCTTCTACGAGCTCAAAGGCAAACTGCTGATTGTGGGTTGTAAGGTAACGGTACTGTATTAACCCCTCGCCATCATTTTTGGAAGCATTGAGCACGTCAAGTGCTTTTGAAGCATGGATGGCTGTTATTCTCCAGTAGCCGTCGCTTGTTCTGATGAATGCAAATTTTTGGCTGTTTTCGCCCTCATAGGGTGTCGAAACAAGCTTTGCCAAGGGCTCGTGAGAATTGTTTTCAATGCCGAGGCTGTTGTTTGTTATTGTGTTTGTTATTGTGTAAACACCGCCACCAAGGTGGGAGATGGACCATTCGTTGTTGCCGTCAAAGGAATATTGCGCAACTGCACCATCCTTCTCGGCAATGTACTTGCCGCTGTGACGAGGTTTGATTTTGTAAATGCCTTCAGCCAAGGGACCGGGGAGGGGTGTTGCTTTTTTATCGGCGGTAGTACCGTGAGAATAAAGCAATGTGCCGAAGCCTGTCTGGTCGAATGTGGAAGCATGACCTCCGGGACCATGCTCAACACCCTGTATTTCAATTCTCTTTTTAACGTTGGGCATGTCGTAGCCCATGCGGTTTGCATAATGATTATAAATCATTGCCCATATAGGTCGCATTTCGCCTCTGCCTGCATTTGAAACAACACTGTTGGAGGCGTAGTTGCCCTTCTGACCTGTGCCGTATTCATACAATTCAAAGGGCATTTCCAATCCGTTGTTATAGCCTGCAACATATTCGGCTGCATACATAAAGCGGTTGCCGGCATAGGAGTACAAATCGTCACCCTGGTTCCATGCCATTTCACATATAGAAGCCATTAAACCTATACCTAAGTTGGCGTGCCCCTGATCTCTGCCCGACTCCTGCCACTGAGCAACAGAGCCGTCAAAAAGGTGGGGGATGGCGTTGTAAATTGAGCCGTTTCCTGCACCATTAACGAAATAATCAATGCCTGTGTTGTAAATGTCTTCGCGGTCGCAGAAGATGCCAATGGCAACTGTAGCAGCCATGTTTGCCAAATCCCAGTTTGCCCAGTAGTTCGAAATATAGGCATCGTTATGGTCACGACCAAATTCGTTGGATATTAAAAACCTTTCGGACAATGGCTTGTAAAATACGTTTACAAGCATATCCTGCATGCGTTTTGTTTCAAAGCCGGGGTAGTTGCGCATGAGCTCGGCTGCATTTGCCATCTGGTAACCGTAAAGTCCTGCTGCAAGGTAGCGGTCGGCATTGCCTGTAATTGTTTTAAGCTTTTCTGACCATGCATTTAAAATGGTACATGCAGTTTTGCCGCATTCTTCATTGCCTTCAAGGTGGTAGCGCAATGCGTTCTGATAAGCCTTGGCACAGTCCTCGTAAAGCTGGCCAAAGTTCTGCCCGTTGCCGCCTCGCACAATTGTTTCGGCAGCACGTGCCGTTACGGTAGATTGTGCGTACTTGCTTGACTTAAGTGCACTGAGGCTGTTAAGGTAAAACTCATTGCCTTTTTCGATTTCAGCTGCAATAGTACCAAGGTCGATTGCGGTATGCAAAAGCCCCGGATGGATGAAGCTTCTTTGTTCTGCTGCAAAAGTTGAGGGAACGAAAGAGGAGATAATAAGCAGACAAAGCAGCACCGAAATAACTTTTTTCATTGTAAATTCCTCCTTGAATGTCTTCATAATACATTTTACCACAATATGTGATAAATGGAATAGGGAAAAGTATACAAAAAATAACAAGAATGTGCCGAAATGTTAGATATGGTTGAAAAAAGACACAGTTGCTATATAATAAAGAAAAAGGAGATCTATTCGAGAAAGGAGCTTTTATTATGATTGAAAATCCTGTCATAAGAGGCTTTAACCCGGACCCATCCATTATAAGGATAGACGATGTTTACTACATTGCCACATCCACCTTTGAATGGTTCCCCGGAGTTAATATATATTCCTCAACGGACCTTGTAAACTGGAAGCTGCATTCACGCCCGCTTAACAAAAAGGCACTTTTAGACCTTACGGGTGTGCCCGACGGTGGCGGTGTGTGGGCACCGTGCCTTTCCTACGACGGTAAGAAGGCGTATCTTGTGTATACCGTTGTAAAAGAGCGTGGGGCTATGATGCAGACAGATAATTATCTTATCGAAACGGATGATATAAACGGCGAATGGTCTGAAAGAGTATATCTTAATTCCATCGGCTTTGACCCGTCACTTTTTCACGATGCTGACGGGAGAAAATACCTTATCAGCTTAGAAAACCATTACGAAAAAAACAAGCGCTTCAACGGGCTGTACATTGAAGAATACGATAGCGTGGAGAAAAAGCTTGTTGGCGGAAGAAGGCTTTTATACCAATCGCCTACAGGGGAGCTTGTGGAAGGCAGCCATCTTTATAAAAAGGATGGGTATTACTATCTTTTAAAGGCCCAAGGTGGCACGGGAGTACGCCACAGTGCCCAGATGGCACGAAGCAAACAGCTTTTTGGTCCATGGGAAGAGGATGAAAGCATTTTACTGCATGCCCGTGACGACGAAAGCCTTCCTTTGCAAAAGGCAGGCCATGCCGACATTATTGACACCCCCTGGGGAATATATCTGGTGCACCTTGCGTCGCGCTCTTTAGGTGGTATTTGCGGTAGGGAAACCTGTTTGCAGAAGGTTTGTTGGGAAGACGGATGGCTCAGGCTCGCCAATGGAGGCAACAAACCTTTCGTTAACGTGGAAGCACCCGGTAAAAGAAAAATGGTTGAAGAGGAACTTTACGACTTTAAAAAAGGCAGCCTTTCAAACGACTTTCAGTTTTTAAGAGAAGATATATCAGACAAAATTTTCTTTTCTGAAAAGGGCTTGCACCTTAAGGGCGGAAGCGGGCTTAACAGCCACTTTGATCAGAGCCTTGCAGCACGAAGAATTGACGAAGAAAATACAGAAATTGAAGCTCTTATTACCTTTGATGCTGACAATGACAGGCAGCTGGCGGGGATTGTTTATATTTATGATACAAAACACTGGCATTATCTTTACATGACCAGAAGTTGTGGAGAAATGGTGGCAAAGCTTTTAAGCTGTGACAATGGTAGCATTTTGTATTATGACGAAAAAGTAAAGATTAAAGAAACTGCGCTCCTTTCGGCAAAGGTTGAAAACGGAAACATAAGCTTTTATGTTGACGGAAAGCTTCTGAAAGACAAGGTTGATGCTTCAATTCTCTCTGACGAGCACATTCACCTGGGCTTTACGGGTGCTATGGCAGGCTTTAACTGTATCGACTGTGAAAAGAGAGAGAAAAGTGCAATAATAGAATATTTCAAATACAAAAGAACAGCAGAGGCTTAAGCCTCTGCTGTTTTGATTATTATGCTTTCACCTTTAACATTGTGGCGGTTAACTGCCGTAATGCGGAAGTAGGGTTTGGGTGATGTTTTGTAGTATTGAGAAATAAGGTTATCCTTTTCCAAGGTGAAAGCTTTTCCGTCTTGCGATGCTTCAACAATAAGATATTTGTTGTCCAGCCCTTTTTGAATAGTAAGAATACCGTCTTTGTATTCCGCGCCTGTTATGGGGAATGGATAGTCGTATTCTTCGCTTTTATAGAAGTATTCTTTTGAAAGCGAGCCTATGTAGTAAGCCTTTGGCAGTGGCAACACTTCTCTATGAAGCAATTCCCAACTATCATTCTTTGCGGCAAAAAAGCAAACCGAATGCAGGTCTTTATCCACAAGAAGCTTAAGGCGTGTGTAGTCTCCTTTATCAAACTCATAGTAAAGTGGGCTGAGGCGCTTTTCCGAGAAGGTATAGGTTGTGTTTTTGCTTCGTGTGCGGATAACAATTTTACCCTGCTCAAAGCCTATATAAGCATAACGGCAATTGCTCCGGTAGCCTTCTCGTGCCATGACGCTGTGACTGCTTTCGCAACTTACAGAGCCATGCACCGCATCGGCATAGAATGGCAGAGCATCGTTAATATTTCTTTCAAGCGCATGGTAGTCGTTGCCTGTGCCGAATAAAGGAGTGCCAAAGTAGCTTCCCACATGTTCAGATAAAGCGGAAAAAGTAATCTCTTTACAGGGCGAAGGGTGGCTTTCGCCAAAGCTGTTCGCAGCACATATAAAGTAGGTATAGACCGTGTTTTCCAACACAGCTTTATCAAGATAAATTTCTTCTTCGGTTTGAGCGATAAGCTCGCCGTTGCGGTAAATGTGATAGCTTTCGCCCTCTGCCGCTTTCCAGGAAAGCAGCACGCCCTCTTTATGTACAATGGCATTTATTTGCTTTACCGAGGAAGGTACCGCAATTTCCTCTTCCAACTTTATAACCCTGTAGGAAAAAGGCTCAAGCGTAACCTTTTTTCCATTAACCGTAAAGGGTAAGGTGTAGGTTTTTTCGTTTTTATAGCTTTCACGGGTGGTGTTGCAAACAATAAGGTATTTGTCAATTTTTGCCCAGATAAAATCGGGGTAGCCTGTGTAGGGGGTATCTACCTCAAAGTTTTCGCGGTTAATTTTGCCAATGCCTTCCTGATATGTAATGCTCTGCTCCTCGCCGCATAATGCCTGGGGTGTTGCGCCGAATTCCATAAGGGGAACAGGTCCTCTCTGGTAGGAATTGGAGCCTTGCGAGTCGGCAATAAAGTCCATGTTTACATTCTGCTGACGAATGAAGGTTTCCTTTGTATGGAAAATGGCATCTGTTGCAAACTGCATAAGCTGGTGGGTGCCATTCTTTATTACATGAGCACGACCGAATGCACTGTAGCCGCGGTTGCGATGATTAAGCTGTGCAAAAATGTGGGTTGAGCCATCCCGAAGAGACAACAGAAGATTGTCTATATCAAAAAATACGAAATCAGTGTTTTCGCTTTTGGATGAATGGGGAAGATAATGCTTTATATCATCTGAAAAAATGTCCTTCACGGTGCGGTCAATTTTAAAGTCGTTATAGTTTGCACCAAGGCCTTCCAAAACTGCACTGAGGTGACCGTCAATGTGTTGCTGGCGTAGTGCATCGAGAGCCTTTTTTGCATAGGTTTTGTATTTGTCCCACTCGGGCGATGAATAACGCTCATTTTCTTCCATGTGGCGCAAAAGGGAAGCAAAGTGGAGTGTGCGTTTATCATTGATTATTGCACCATAAGCACTTTTGGGGTTCATGGTGGGGTTTCGCTCATCAATTGCCTGCTCCATAAGCATAATGCGGTAGCCCTCTTCATCGGCACCCTCGTAGCGCATGTACATACGAGAATTAATGTTTTCAAGAGCCGCTTTTAATATGAGGTCAGAAAGCTCGTAGTCGCCATGATTGAAGGTGCGGTAAACCCATTCCGGCAGGTAGTTTGCAGTTTCGCCATAGTTACCTACATAGCCGTTTTCCCGTGAAAGAGCACGGTGGGTTAAGGGGTAATAGCTTTCGCCGTAGGGCTTGCGGCGTATAAATTCGCCTTTGTCGTCAAGAGCCTGCACAGCCTTGCCTGTGCATACAATGTTTACATAATCATCAGTAAAGCGGGCTGAGCGGTCGTGGTTGAAAAGGCAGTGATATAAATCAAGCTCTCTGCCATTTTCATCAAAAAGAATGTGCTCACCTTTCCAGGGTGCAAGCCCAAGGGCCTCTTTTAAAATGAGGTCGCATTTTTCTTTGCCTATGTAGTATTTGCTTTCTAAAACGCCTAAGCCTGCCATTGCCTTCCATGCACCTTCGTAGGTGTAGTAGGTTTGGTTATATATATAGCTCTGGCGCGAGGAGGCAAAGTCGAAATTTGCCTTTAAGCAAAGCTCCCAGGCTTCCTTTTTTGTGAGGTGTTCATTAAATGGGGTAGCTAAGTAGCTGAAAAAATCGTCCTTGTTTAAAAAAGGCTTTAAAAGGTACAAGCCTTGCCCCAATTCACCGTAATAGCCGCCCCAGTCGCTTTGGTGGGCGTTATGTAAAAGTGTTTTCGGGTTTTCAAAGTAATCTTTAACGTAAAGGTTTATGCAGTTTAAAACAAGCTTTACTGCCTCGCATTTGTTATCAAGGGGGCAGTAGTGCTCGTGAAGCATCATTATGAAATGGCGGAATTCTTCAACATATTTTGTTATGGAAAGCTTTTCGCCTTTTCTTAGCTTTTCTAAGGATGCATTGAAAAAAGCCACCTGAGCTTTTATGTAGGCTGAGGAAAAACCGTCAATGTCTTCCTTTGTGTATTTTGTTGAAGGCTTTGCCTTTGGGGCTTCCGGACTTGCCTGCAATGGTATGCTTGGTGAAGTAGAAGAGATGCCTTCGTAAATTGTACCCGAAACCTCTTCTAAGGTGTCGTAGGGCTCTGCCTGACGAAGAGTGAGGGTAATTTCGCTTTTACCTTTAGTGAAAGCTAACGGAACGGCTGTGGTAACATAAAAATAACAGCCCGGTTTAAAATGCCCGTAGCAAAGGTTTAAAGCTTCGTAGTCGCTACATTTTGCGTAACCTAATTGCTTGCCGTCAAGGTATAAATAAATGGGGGTATAACTATCGCCTGAGTGAAGCTTTAAAGAAAAATAGTTCTGCTTGTAAGGGTTAGTTTTAATTTTAAAGCTCACCTCGCTTGAAAATCGCGAGGGAGGATTGGTGGGAAGAAGGCATATTCCGCCGTTACGTAAAAGGTGCTCGCCCGTAAGGCTGTGCTCCTTTTCACTTTCACTGTTACCGAAAATAATGCGCTCAATCATACGTTTCACCTCATAAAAATTATACCTTACAAAAGGAAATCTTTCAATACTAAAAAGGAGTTGTTTCAATTGAACAAAGTACCGAAAAGCACTTTGAAATATTTTCTTTTATTTTTGTTGAACATATGGTATAATTTATAAAAACGGGAAAGGGGCATACATTATGAAGCAAACAGGTCAGGGTGTGTTGCAGGGCTCTGAAATATTTTTTTCGTCGCCCTCGGTAAGAGCGAAAAACCTTTTTTACCATGTTTTGTGTGCAGGTCACTTTTTCTGCGACAGTGTCTATAGTGTTGACAGAGAGCATTACGACAGCTATCTGGTGCTTCACGTAATAAAGGGAAGCCTGAGCTTTTTAAATAAGGATGGTGTGGAAGCATGTGCAAGAGAGGGCGAAACGGTTATTATTGACTGCTACAAGCCACATTCCTACTGCACACACGACAAGCTGGAATCTGTATGGGTGCATATTGACGGATCCGACACAAAAAAGCTTTGCGATGACATAATAAATACCCGAGGGAATATTATACGCAAAAGAAACAATAACAATATAAGAGAAAGCCTGTTTAAGCTTTTCAATGTACTGGGTGGCGAAAAAAGGTTTTTTGAACCGGAAATGTCCTTGGAGGTTTACCGCCTTATTTTAGAGTTGTGGAACGAACAGGATGCACAGGGCGTGGACAAGGAAACTTCCAGGGATGGCATACAGAAGGTTATTGACTACGTTGCCCTTCATCTTAATGAGGAGATAACCGTGAAAACCATGGCGGCTATTGCTCACATGAGCGTTACACATTTTTCGCGGGTGTTCAAACAAAAGAGCGGCTTTTCGCCTTATGAGTATGTGCTTAACGCAAGGCTTAATACAGCAAAGGAGCTATTATTAAAAACCGACATGTCTGTTACAGATGTTGCCTACGAAACAGGCTTTAACAGCGAAGCGAATTTTGTGTATTGCTTTACAAAAAATGAAGGGATTTCTCCGGGCAGGTTCAGAAAGAGCTGGTTTTAATGTTTTATGGTAGGATTTCTAAATTTTTGAATAGGATTTTGAAATACTAAAACCATTTGGGATGATATTATGGTGCTATAATACGAAAGGACGTGTAGGCATGAACTTAAAGGACCGAGAACGACTCAGATACCTTGCAGCCCACCAGATGGAGCTTGCAAATTCACAAAAGAACCTTGACAGAGTTGCTTTGTGGAAAAGGCATAACATGTGCAAGGGCGAAAGACCTGTTATACATATTGAGGTGGACACCTTTGCCCACGAGGCATTAAAGCCTAAGCTTGAGTGTGAGGACGACTTTGCAAGAAGGATTGAGTACCGCCTGCTTCACAACATGATAAACCTTGAAACCTTTGATGACGATAAGGTTATAGCACCCTATTTCCAGACAGGCTTCCATTCATGGTTTACTCTTTTTGGTCACAACATTAAGCAGAGCATTGTAAAAAAAGAAGACGGAACAGAAATGGGCCACACCTTTGAACACATTATCGACGACTTAGGCGACGATTTTGATAAAATTCTTACCCCCAGCCAATATGGTGTTGACAGAGAAGGTACAATGCGTTATGTTGATTCGCTTAACGACATCTTCGGCGACATATTGCCTGTAAAGCTTGTTTCAGACTGCTTGTACGCAGTGCCCACACAGAAGGTTGTTCACATGATGGGCATGGAAAACATGCTCTATTCCATGTACGACTACCCCGATGAGTTCAAGGAAATGATGAATCGTATTGCAAACGATTATATTGCATACTTCAAGCTCCTTGAAAAAGAAGGCATGCTTTTACAGAACCACGCCTTTGAATCTGTAGGTCAGGGCACATTGGCCTTCTACGATGAAGAGGTAAAGAGTGGTCCTGTGAAAACAACAGACCTCTGGGGCTTCATGGATAGCCAGGAAACCGTTGGCATGTCGCCTGACATGTTCCGCGAATTCATATTCCCTTACTATAAGAGAATTGCAGAAAACTTCGGTCGCCTCAGCTATGGCTGCTGCGAGCCTGTAAGTGCATTCTGGGACGATATAAAAACACTGCCTAACCTTAAGAAGGTTTCAATTTCACCCTGGTGCGATGAAGAATATATGGCAAACGAGCTTAAGGGCTCAGGCATTATTTACCACAGAAAGCCCAGCCCCAATTTCCTTGGCATAGGTGCAAACCTTGACGAAGCAGCTTTCAGAGAGCATATTGAAAAAACACTTAAGACTGCACGTGGCTGCAATGTTGAAATTACACAGCGTGACGTTTACACAGTTAATAATGACATCAATAAGGTAAAGCGCTATGTTGAAATTATAAGAGAAAGCATTGAAAATTGTTGGGAATAAAGGAGAATTAGTATGTCTGTATTAGTTGAAATTTCGGAATTTGTACAAAAGGGCAGAGCAAAGAACGTAAAGGAATGCGTTGCAAAGGCTCTTGAAGAGGGCGTATCTGCAAAAGATATTCTGAACGAAGCCCTTATAGCCGGTATGATGATTATCGGCGAAAAGTTTAAGAATAATGAAGTGTATGTGCCCGAGGTGCTTATTTCTGCACGTGCCATGAACCAGGGTGTAAATATTATTAAGCCTTATCTTACAAAGGAAGGCGTTGAGCCTGTGGGCAAGGCAGTTATCTGCACTGTTAAGGGCGACTTGCACGACATTGGTAAAAACCTTGTAAAGATGATGCTCGAGGGCGTTGGCATTGAATGTGTTGACCTTGGCGTTGACGTTTCAAGTGAACAGGTTGTAGAGGCAGTTAAGGAAAGCGGAGCAAAGATTGTTGGTCTTTCCTCTCTTTTAACAACAACTATGGACTATCAGAAGGAAATTATTGACGCACTTAGTGTAGCAGGCCTCAGAGACAAGGTTAAGGTAATGGTTGGCGGTGCACCCCTTAATGCAGAATTTGCTGAAAGCATTGGTGCAGATTGTTACACAAAGGACGCAGCTGAAGCTGCAGAGGCTGCTTTGGGCTTTTTTAAGGAGTGAGCAGAGTGAAAGAAAAGGTTAAAAAAATTCTTGAAAATAAGGCTAATACTATTCCCATATTGTCCTTCCCTTCGGCACAGCTTTTAGACATAAGCGTAAATGAACTTATTTCCTCCTCCGATCTGCAGAAAGAGGGCATGAAAAAGATTGCCCGGCGCTGCAGCGTGGGTGCTTCGCTTAACATGATGGATCTTTCTGTTGAAGCAGAAGCCTTCGGCGCAGAAATTGCTTTTTCCGAAGAGGAAATTCCCACTGTAACAAAGGGTATTATTGACGATATAGCAGATGCTGAAAGCATTGTTGTACCTAATGTAGGTGAGGGCAGAACAAAGCTTTACATTGAAGGCGTGAGAAAGGCAAAGGAAGAAATAGACCATATTCCCACCTTCTGCGGTGTTATAGGACCCTACTCTTTAGCAGGCCGACTTTTTGACATGACAGAATTAATGATGGAGTGCTACGACAGTCCCGACGAGGTAAAAATACTTCTTCAGAAAACTACAGATTTTATAAAAGAATATATCAAGGCATTCAAAGAAGCAGGTGCCGACGGTGTTATGATGGCTGAGCCTGCTGCAGGGCTTTTATCACCTGCTTTGAACGAAGAGTTTTCCATTCCCTTCGTTAAGAGCATTATCGACGAAGTAAGCGATGAAAACTTTATTTTCTGCTACCATAACTGTGGTGACAATGTTGTAAAAATGGCAGAGGATATTGCATCTTTAGGTGCGGATGTTTATCACTTCGGTAACGCAATAAGCATGCAGGACATTATTCCTCTCATGCCCGAAAATTCTGTTGTGATGGGCAATGTTGACCCTGTGCTTTTTAAAAACGGCACAGCAGAGGACATTCAGAATTCTGTACAGAAGCTTTACGATGAATGCTCACAGTTTGACAACTTTATGATTTCCTCCGGCTGCGACATTCCTGCCGATTCCAAGTGGGAAAACATTGATGCATATTTTGAAAAGGTGAAGATGCTTTATGCATAAAATCTCTGTTAAAAACGACAACAGAATACTTTATGCGGAGGACGGCGAGCTCCTTGGTGAGGTGCTTATAAAAAATAACCTGAAGCTTGATCACCCCTGCGGCGGCAGAGGCACATGCGGAAAATGCACCCTTAAGGTAAACGGGAAAGAGGAGCTTTCCTGCCAGTATGTTGTAAAAAGCGATATTGAAATAAAGCTTCCGGATAGTTTTGACATACAAACTGCCTTTGCAGGCGAGGAGGGCGGCAGGGTTACCGAAAACATGTGCCTTCTTTTTGACGCGGGAACAACAACTCTTGTGCTTGCACTTTTTTCCCTGGATGATGGGAAAATTGTCAGAAGCATAACTCGCAACAACCCTCAGAGAGCATTTGCCGCAGACGTTATGTCGCGAATTGACTATGCTGCAAAAAACGGTGCAGAAAAGCTTACAGAGGTAATAATTAATGAGCTTAACTCTATGATTGAGGAACTTAATTGCGATAACGTACCAACCCTTTTTGTTGCAGGCAACACAACCATGCTTCACCTGCTTTTTGGCGTGAACCCCTCTTCCATGGGACAGGCGCCGTACACTCCCGTATTTATTGACAAAAGAGAGTGCCGCGCAGAAAGCCTTGGTATAAAGGGCTCTTGCAGTGTGGTGGCATTAAGGGGCATTTCAGCCTTTGTAGGTGCCGACATTGTGGCAGGGCTTAATTGTCTTGAAGCTGATGAAGAAAGGTACAATATTCTTGTGGACCTTGGAACAAACGCAGAGGTTGTGCTTTATTCTAAAAACAAGCTTTACTGCACAGCGGCAGCTGCAGGTCCTTGCTTTGAAGGCGTTAACATATCCTGCGGTATGAGCGCAACAAAGGGCGCAATATATTCCTGCACGGAAAACACCTTTCTTACAATAGGCGGAGGTGAGGCAAAGGGCATTTGCGCCACAGGGCTTATCGATGTAATTGCCCTTATGCTTGAAGGCGAATATATGGACGAAACAGGCTTTCTTGAGGAAAGCTTTGAAATAACAGACAATGTTAAAGTAACAGGCGAGGATGTAAGGCAGTTTCAGCTTGCAAAGTCCGCCATCTGCTCGGCAATATATGCGCTTGTTAAAAAGGCCGCTACAAGCTTTGAATGTGTTGACAAGGTTTATGTGTCGGGTGGCTTTTCCTCTAAAATGAACGTTGGCAATGCCTTAAGGCTTGGACTTTTGCCCATGGAAGCAAAGGGCAAAATATATCCCTTGGACAACAGCTGCCTTAAAGGCCTTTGTGAATACGCCCAAGGAAGAAACAGTGTAGAACCTCTATTGGTAAATGCCGAATATGTTGACCTGGCAAAGGATAGCTACTTCGGAGAGCAATTTATAGAAAATATGATGTTTTAACATAAAAACCGTAAGGGCTGCCCCTTACGGTTTTGCATTAATCTTCAGTTATTTCGAAAAGCTCATTTGGCGTGCAGTTGAACAAAAGACAGAGTGTTTCGATGTTTTCATAGCGGATTGATTTGGTTTCGTTGTTAACCATTTTGCTGAAATTCTGATAGCTCATACCAAGCTGCTTATATAACCAGTATTTTGTTTTACCGTTCTTTTCCAATAGCTCCAATACTCTTAATTTAATCATAAGATATTTCTCCATAACTTATATTTTAATGAGATAATATCTTAATTTTTCTCTTTACATATAGACTAATACATTATATAATGAAAAAGTCTATAGGGAGATGGTGCTGTGATAAAGATTTCTTATACTCCGGGAAATGAAGGGAAAGATTGCTTAGGTAACGGGTTGCATACTGGTGAATTTGGAGACATAATAGAGTGTTGCTGTGATGAATGTAATTATCTGATGTGCTGTACCAATTTTGGTGGATTTCCCGAATGTGATATTTGTGAAGATGAAAAATGCCCGCGAGCAAATCAAAAATAACCCTGTTGCGTACGCAACAGGGTTATTTCATTACTTATTCCTTATTCACTATTACTTATTACCTTACAAAATAACACTGTTATTTTGTGCCCGTGCTTCCGAAGCCGCCTTCGCCGCGAACTGTGTCGGATAATTCATCCACTTCAATGAAGTTTGCTGTAAGGAAGGGGGCAATTACCATCTGGGCAATTCTTTCTCCGTGTTCAATAGTCTGCGCCATGGTGCCGTGGTTATGAAGTGCAACCATAACCTCGCCACGATAGTCGGCATCAACAACACCAACTTTATTTGCAGGGGCAAGGTTTCTTTTAGATGCAAGACCGCTTCTTGCATAGATAAGCCCTGCGTAGCCAACGGGCACCTCAAGGGCAAGCCCTGTTTTTATGAGCACCGTTGCATGAGGCTCAATTGTAACACTTTCGTCAAGGCATGCATACAAATCGCAGCCTGCGGCATATTCGCTTCCGTAGGTGGGAATTGTTGCCTTGGGGTTAAGCTTTTTTATGTTTACGTTTGTCATTGTGGAATATTCTCCTTTGGGGTTTTTAGATTACTTTGATCTGGGAGCACTGCAACAATTTTTCATTCACCGCAGCCGCAACAGTCAATACTGCCGCCTGCAATGTCCTTTCGGTCGATGTTGGCTTCCTCGCCCCAAAGAACCAGCGTGTCTGTTTTAAGGGACTGTTGTACATCGATAATGCGCTGATTGGAAGAGCCCTTGAAGCGAAGGGAAATGTCCTTCAGGCTTTCAACAAACTCGCCATCCACTAAAATGTCGATGTAAGAGAGCATTTCGTCTGTCACAGAGGCATCGCCAAGCTTTCCTGTAAGCATGTCGCTTTCGAAATTATAACCCGAGTAGCACCAAATGTCCTTTTCGGGGTAAAGCTCCTTTACCTTTTTAAGAAAAGGCACCAGTGAAGCCTGGTTGGAAGGCTCAAAGGGTTCACCGCCCAAGAGGGAAAGCCCGGAAATGTAATCGGGAGCAAGAGCTGAGATAACCTCCTGCTGAACCTCCTCAGTGAATTCATTGCCATAGTTAAAGTCCCAGGTTTCGGGGTTAAAGCAACCCTTGCAATGATGTGTACAGCCCGAAACAAAAAGGGAAACTCGCACGCCAAGGCCATTTGCAATGTCGTGGTTTTTTATTGTAGCATAGTTCATTTTACAGCACCTCCATTACAGATGGAGAACGCGGGACTTGATTTCCTTTGTTTTGCCAACGTTCCAGAAGTTTTCGCCAAGGTAACCGCAGGTACGGCGTGTAACATTCATTCTCTTCTGGTCCTTATTGTGGCAGGAGGGGCATTCCCACTCTAAATTATCGTTAATCATAATCTCGCCGTCATAGCCGCATTCGTGGCAATAGTCGCTCTTTGTGTTGAACTCGGCATACTGAATGTTGTCGTAAATAAACCTTACAAGCGTTTCGAGAGCGGGAAGATTGTGGCGCATGTTGGGAATTTCAATGTAGCTGATTGCGCCACCGGAGGAAATCTTCTGGAACTGGCTTTCAAACTCGAACTTACTAAATGCGTCGATATCCTCACGCACGTCAATGTGGTAGGAGTTTGTATAGTAGCCTTTATCTGTAACATCTTCAATTGTTCCGAAGCGTTCCTTGTCGATGCGTGCAAAACGATAGCAGAGGCTTTCGGCAGGTGTGCCGTAAAGACCAAAGCCCAAGCCTGTTTCTGCCTTCCATTCTTCACAAGCGGAGCGCAGGCGCTTCATAAGCGCTATTGCAAAGTCGGCACCTTCGCCTTCTGTGTGGCTTGTGCCCTTCATGAGCTTTGTAACCTCATAAAGACCAATGTAGCCAAGAGAAATTGTAGAATAGCCGTCGTGGAGATACTTGTCAATTACTTCGCCTTTTTCCAAGCGGGCAATTGCACCATACTGCCAGTGAACAGGGCTTGTGTCGGAAATTGTGCCTTCCAACGCCTGATGACGGCAAAGGAGAGCTTCCTTACAAAGAAGAAGTCTTTCAGAAAGAATCTGCCAGAACTTTTCCTCGTTACCCTTGGCAAGAATGCCTATCTGGGGAAGGTTAAGTGAAACAACGCCCTGGTTAAAGCGGCCTTCAAACTTGTAGTTACCGTTTTCGTCCTTCCAGGGAGAAAGGAAGGAGCGGCAGCCCATGGGTGAGAACACGTTGTTTTCGTAGTTTTCGCGCATTTTCTTTGCGGAAATATAGTCGGGATAAAGACGTTTTGCAGAGCACTTTACCGCAAGGCGTGTGATATAGTCATACTTGCCGCCCTTGAGGCAGTTGTGTTCGTCAAGCACGTAAATAAGCTTGGGGAAGGCAGGTGTTACGTAAACACCGCATTCGTTCTTTATGCCTTCATATCTCTGACGAAGAATTTCTTCAATGATCATTGCATTTTCTTCTATATACTCGTCATCAGCCTTAAGGTTGAGGAAGAGTGTAACGAAGGGCGACTGACCATTTGTTGTCATGAGTGTGTTTATCTGATACTGAATTGTCTGAACACCGCTCTTTAATTCGTCATTAAGGCGCTGTGCAACAATTTTGTTGATTGTTTCGGCATCCAGTGTGTCACCGAACTGCTCACGGAGCTGGCGGACAAACTTTTCGCGGCTTCTTCTGAGGTATTTACCTAAGTGAGAAACATCAACGCTCTGACCACCGTACTGACCGCAGGCAACAGAAGCAATAATCTGTGTCATGATTGTGCAGGCAACCTGGAAGCTCTTGGGGCTTTCAATAAGCTTGCCGTTCATAACTGTGCCGTTGTCGAGCATGTCTCCTATGTTTATAAGGCAGCAGTTAAAAATGGGCTGAAGGAAATAGTCTGCATCGTGGAAGTGAATTGCACCTTCGTCGTGAGCCTTTGAAATGTGCTCGGGAAGAAGGATACGCTTTGTTAAGTCCTTACTTACTTCGCCTGCAATAAGGTCGCGCTGTGTGGCAGCCATAACAGCATTCTTGTTTGAATTTTCTTCCATAAGGTCCTTATTTGAATTTTTAATAAGGCTTAAAATAGATTCGTCTGTTGTGTTTGCCTTACGAACAAGTGCACGGTTATAGCGGTAGATGATGTAGGTTTTTGCAAGCTCGTATTTGCCTGCCTCCATAAGGCTGGACTCTACCATATCCTGTATGTCTTCAACAAGCACTCTCTGACGATGCATTGCTTCAATGCTCGACACAATTTCTTCAATTTTTTCGTCTGTTATGCGGTAAGGCTCGTCAACAGCGTTGTTGGCCTTTGATATTGCAACAGCTATTTTCGAACGGTCAAAGTCAACTGTTGAGCCGTCTCTTTTAATTACTTTCATTTCGTATTCCTCCAAAATATTATATATAATTACACCATTTGAATTATATATAAATGTTGTACCTTTGTCAATAGCAAAATACAATATATTGTGTTTTTTATTTAAAAGCAAAAAAAGTGCGACAGTTAAGGGCTTGCCCTTGACTTTGAGGGCAAAAAACGATATAATTAACATGATATAATACCACATAGTGTGGTCAGGAGGCGATAAAGTGACATACGAAAAGACTATGTATGAAGAAAACGAGTCGAGTATTGAAATAATGATTTTAATAAGATGCGTGCTTGAAAAGTGGAAAACAGTTGTAGCCTGTGGCTTAATCTGTGCACTTTTAGGTGTTATTTTTGCGGCGGTTACATATGTACCCCAGTACACCTCCACAATCAGCTACGTTATTAATGTTAAAACAGCATCAAACGACGACATCCGCTCGGATATATTCATTGTGGCTGAATATCTGGCAAACACATATTCCTACGCAATTAAAAGCCACGACTTTATCCAGAGGGTTAAGGCAGAAGCAGGCGTAGAGGAGGACATAAAACGTTATATATCCTCAAGCCTTGTTGAAAGCTCTAACATTATGAAGGTTGTTGTAAGATCGAGCGATGCAGAAAAAACCTATAAAATTGCCTCTGCAATAAGCCTTTACCTTCCCGAAAAGGCAAAAGAAACCGTGCATACAGGCGGTCTTAGTGAGCTTGAGTCACCCCTTCCGCCCGTTAAACCCGATGCTGACAGCAATCTTTTTAAGATGGGTGCTTTAGGTTTAATCCTTGGTGTGGCACTTGCGGCAGCCGTAATTGTTTTATTGCATCTTTTAAAGAGAACAATCATGACTCCTCAGGCTCTTACCGACAAGCTTGACATAAGCCTTATCGGCTCTGTACCTCATGTTAACATTAACAAGAAGAAGGGCAAGAAGAATGCCCATGAGCCCATGCTTGTAACAAATAAGAAGACAGGCTTTGTATTCAGCGAAACCTACAAGTCCATGCGTACAAAAATCGAAAGATTTTCAAAGAAAAACAATTGCAAGGCAATCCTGGTAACCAGTGCAATGGAAAACGAAGGTAAAACAACTGTTGCCGCAAACATTGCAATTTCTCTTGCACAGAACGGCAATAAGGTTGTTATGGTGGATTGCGACTTGCGTAAGCCTGCCGTTGCAACCGTTGTTGACTCTAAGGACTTGATAAAGGTTCCTGCAATTGATGTTATCACAGGCAAGGCTTCTGTTGAAAGCGCTATTGTAAATGTTAAGAGATATAATATCGATATTATCGGCGGGCTTAAGGCTGTTGGCAACTCTTCCGAGGTGCTTTCCACACAGGGGCTCAAGAAGGTTATCGACACTTTGCGTGAACAGTACGATTATATTATCGTTGACACACCGCCCTCTCAGCTCTTTACAGATGCAGCTATCATTTCCGAATACACAGATGCAGGTATTCTTGTTGTAAGGCAGAACAGTGCAAATATCGACGATGTAATAGGTGTTGTTAATGACATAAGCCAGTCCAATGCTGAAATTATCGGTTTTGTATTCAACAATGTTTCCGACACATCCATTCTTCCCGGAGGCTACAGCAAGAAGTATAACTACTCTTACTATGGCTACGGCAGAACTGAGTGATTTTAATTAAAAAAAGAAGTATCAATTGAATCAATTGATACTTCTTTTTGAATGTTGAAGGTAAGATTATGAAAACAACTTATATAAAAATAAACCCCACAGCACCTGATGAAGCCGCATTGAAAGAAGCGGCAGAATGCATAAAACGTGGCGGTCTGGTGGCTTTTCCCACCGAAACCGTGTACGGTCTGGGTGCAGACAGCTTTAACGAGGCTGCCGTTAAAAAGATATATATTGCAAAGGGCAGACCAAGCGACAATCCGCTCATAAGCCATATTGCGCATATAGACGAGGTAAGCCGCCTTGCCGAATTTGTTCCCGAGGATGCAAAAAAGCTTATGGAAGCTTATTGGGGAGGCCCATTAACCATTATACTGAAGCGTAAGGCGGGCGTTCCGGGCATTGTTTCCGCAGGGCTTGACACCGTAAGCGTACGTATGCCCTCGCATAGTGTGGCAAACACACTCATACGTTTGTCAGGTACTGCTATCGCAGCTCCAAGTGCCAATTTGTCGGGAAGCCCCAGCCCAACAACCTTTGAGCATTGCAAAAAAGATATGGACGGTAGGGTAGACATTATTATCGACGGCGGCGAATGCTCCATAGGGGTTGAGTCAACAGTTGTTGATATGACAGGTGAAATTCCCGTTATTCTCCGCCCGGGTGCAGTAACACTGGAGGACATTATTTCTGTTTGCGGAAAGGGAATGTTCGGTGGCGAGTATGCTGATGCACCTAAGTGCCCGGGAATGAAATATGTACACTACAGCCCCGATGCCGAGGTTTTCGCAGTGGGCGATATTGATAATTTTGAAATGCCCCCGGAAGAAGGCGCAGCACTTATAGCCTACGATAAGTACGCTCATAAAGCGAAAAACTATAAGTTCTATTCGGCAGGCTCTTCCGACAGCGACTATGCCGCAAGGCTTTTCTACCTTTTAAGAAAGGCTGACGAAGACGGTATTAAGACAGTTTACGCCCTTCTGCCCGAAAATAAGGGCATGGGTACAGCAATAAGGAACAGGCTCTTAAAATCGGCAGGGGGAAGAGTAATATGAAAATTTTATTTGTCTGCACAGGCAACACTTGCAGAAGCCCCATGGCCGAGGGCATTTTTAACCATTTGTCTGATGGCGCAATATCCCGTGGCATTTACGCCGAAGGCACGGCTGCAAGCGAAAATGCCGTAAAAGCTATGGCAAAAATGGGCATTGATATATCAAGCCATGTTTCAACGCAGCTCACAATTGAAGATGTAAAAGAGGCAGACTTGGTGCTTACAATGACAAAGGGGCATAAGGCTGTTGTTTTAAATGCAGTGCCCGAAGCCAAAGATAAGGTTTTTACCCTTGGCGAATATGCAGGCGGAAGCGATGTTTCTGACCCTTACGGCGGAAGCGAAGAAATTTACGATGCATGTGCCGAGGAGCTTTATAATTATATAGAAAGAATTGTTGAGAAATTAAAATGACTGTAAAAAGATGTACAACAGCTGATACGGAAGAAATATATAGAATAGAAGAAGCGGCATTCTCTGACCCCTTAAAAAAGGAAACCATGGCAAAGGATCTGGAGAGAGAAAGCTACTGTTGCTACGCACTTTTTGACCCCGATGCCAAGGCTTTTATAAGCTACGAAAAGGTTTTTGACGAAGGGCAGGTTATTTCTGTTGCAACAAAGCCCGAGTGCAGGCGCAAGGGCTTTGCTGAAAAGCTGTTTAATGAAATTGTGGCTTTTGCAAAGAAGGACGGAATATCCTTTTTCACATTAGAGGTCAGAAGCGATAATGAAGCGGCAATCAAGCTTTACACAAAGCTTGGCTTTAAAAGGGTAGGGGTAAGGAAAAATTATTACCGGAACCCTCTGTGCGACGCAATACTTATGGATTTACACATAGGAGATGAAAAATGATATGGCATACATTTTAGGCATTGAAACCTCCTGCGATGAAACAGCCGCATCCGTAACAAAGGATGGCCGCGAGGTTTTAAGTAACGTTGTTTATTCGCAGATTGACATACACACCCTTTATGGTGGCGTTGTACCCGAAATTGCTTCGCGTAAGCATATTGACAAAATTATATGGGTTATTGACGAGGCAATAAAAAAGGCAGGCATTAAAAAGGAAGAGCTTGATGCAATTGCAGTTACCTATTCGCCCGGTTTAGTAGGTGCGTTGCTCGTTGGCGTTTCAGCAGCCAAGGCACTTGCCTATGGGTTGGGTAAGCCCATTGTGCCCGTTAACCACATTCAGGGGCATATTGCGGCAAATTACATTGCTCATAAAAACTTAGAGCCTCCCTTTGTATGCCTTGTGGCATCGGGCGGACATAGCCACATTCTTCACATGAAGGATTATCACGAGTTCGAAATTCTCGGTCAGACGCACGACGATGCTGCAGGTGAAGCCTTCGACAAGGTTGCAAGGGTTTTAGGTCTTGGCTATCCCGGTGGGCCTAAGGTAAACCTTCTTGCCGAAGAAGGTAACCCTCAGGCAATTAAATTCCCTCGTCCTAAGTCAGGCTTTGACTTCAGCTTCTCAGGTGTTAAAACAGCCGTTATAAACTACGTTCATAAGGAAGAACAGAACGGAAACGAAATTAATAAGGCAGATGTTGCAGCATCCTTCCAGCAGGCTGTGTGCGACTGTCTTGTTGAAAATACCATTGAGGCTGCAAAGAGCGTTAACTGCAGCCGCATTGCTTTAGCAGGCGGTGTTGCGGCAAACACCTTCCTCCGCAAAATGATGGAGGATGCCGCAAAGGCAAACAATATGGAATTTTACTGTCCGCCCATTGATTTGTGCACAGATAACGGCGCAATGATTTCCTGTGCAGGCTACCTTAACTATGTAAACGGCATAAGAGGCGATTTGGCACTTAACGCAATACCCCAGCTGAGATTAGATTAAGTGCAGAATGCAGAGTGCAGAACGCAAAACGAAGAAAAAATATTTGTAGATTAAGCACAAAGCTACTTCGAGCACCAACACGGGATGCTTCCTACCATGTAGGGGCAGGTTTCCATGCCTGCCAGAAAATGAATGCATACACCGGGAGGGCACAGAGACCCTCCCCTACAATAAAATTGCTGCAATTACCTAATAAAAGTAAACTAAAGCCCAAAAAGGAGAATAAAACTATGACAACTAATGAAAAAATAGCGCTTTTAAGAGGCGAAATGTATAAAAATAATCTTAAGGGTTACATTGTGCCCACAGGCGACCCTCACATTTCCGAGTACGTGGCAGACTTTTATCGCTTTCGTCATTGGATTTCGGGCTTCACAGGCAGTGCAGGCACCTTTGCGCTTACAGATAAAAAGAGCGGGCTCTGGACTGATGGCAGATACTACATTCAGGCTGAAATTGAATTAAGCGGCAGCGAATGTGAGCTTTATAAAGCATACGAGCCCGGTGTTATAAGCTATGTGCAGTTTTTCTGTAACGAACTTAGTGAAGGCGACAGGGTAGGCGTTGATGCAAAGCTTATGAGTAACAGCGCAGTTAAAAACATTCAGAGAGAATTCAACAAAAAGGGCATTGAGCTTGTGGTTGATTGTGACCTTTCCTATATATGGGAGGATAGACCCTCTCTTCCTTATACAAAGCTTTTTGTACTGGATGAAAAGTACACAGGCGAAAGCGCCCAAAGCAAGACGGCAAGGCTTCGTGAAAAATTCACAGAGGCAGGGGCAACAGCCTTTGTTACAAATACACTTGATAATATTATGTGGCTTTATAACGTGCGTGCAAACGACGTACATTGCTGTCCCTTTGCGCTTTCCTATGCTTTGGTAACAAAAGAAAACGCATATTTTTATGTATCTGACAAGCAGCTTACAGATGAAGTTCGGGCATACCTTGACAAAAACGGAGTAACCGTAAAGGCTTACGACGATGTATATGCTGACCTTGCTGCTTTAGGCGAGGGCGACACTGTGGCACTTAAGACGGCGTCAACAAACTACATGCTTTACAATTCGGCAAAGTGCCCCGTTAAGGAAACAACCGACTTTATCGAAAACATGAAAGCCGTAAAGAACGAAACAGAAAACAAAAATCTTAAAAATGCATACCTTAAGGACTGTGCAGCACTTGTAAAGGGCTTTTACAAAATTTACAACGCTCCTGACGGCAGCATGACAGAGAACGACGTGTGTAACCTTCTTTTAGAGGAAAGAGGCAAAATGGAGGGCAACTTAGGCGCAAGCTTCGACACCATTGCTGCCTACAAGGGCAATGCGGCAATGATGCACTATTCACCCGATAAGGTAAACAGCGCCGTGCTTCATAAGGAAGGCATGCTTCTTATCGACTCGGGCGGTCAGTACATTGACGGCACAACTGACATAACCCGTACACTTGTATTGGGCGAAATATCTGAGGAAGAGAAGAAGGCATACACCCTTACCTTAAAGGGCAATATAGCTGTGTGCAATCAGAAGTTCCTTCGTGGCGCAACAGGCAGCTGTCTTGACATTTTAGCACGTCAGTTCCTCTGGAACGAAGGCATTGACTACAAGTGCGGAACAGGTCACGGTGTGGGCTTCTTGTTGAACGTTCACGAAGGTCCTCAGGGCTTTGGTCCCCGTATGAGGTACACCTACCCCTTAGAGGAGGGCATGAACCTTACAGTTGAGCCCGGTGTATATGTAGAGGGTAAGTACGGCATAAGAATTGAAAACGACGTTGTAGTTGAAAAGAAGGTTGAAAATTCCGACGGCGAATTCTTGGGCTTTGACATGCTTTCCTATTGCCCCATCGACACACGTGCCGTTGATAAGAGCCTTATGACACAAAATGAAATTGACTGGCTCAACAATTTCCACAGCGAAGTTTACGAAAAGCTTTCGCCCTACCTTACAGATGCGGAGAAGGCATGGCTCAAGGAAGAAACAAAGGCAATATAAAGTTCATTGTTTCTTAATTTGACATGAGCAAATACTTATGGTAAAATAAAGAATAATGTGCAGATGCGCATTAAAATATTTTTGAATTGGTGATATGAATGGGATTTTTCTCAAAGCTTTTCGGTGATTATTCATCGAGAGAGGTTAAGAAAATAGAGCCCTTGAAGGAAAAGGTTCTTCTGTTGGAGGAGGAATACTCACGCCTCAGTGAGGACGAATTAAAGGGCAAAACAAAAGAATTTAAGGAAAGACTCAAAAACGGTGAAACCCTTGACGATTTGCTTGTTGAAGCCTTTGCAACCGTAAGAGAAGCAAGCTGGCGAGTTCTGGGCATGAAGCATTTCCCCGTGCAGATTATTGGCGGTATTATTCTTCATCAGGGCAGAATTGCCGAAATGAAAACAGGTGAAGGTAAAACCCTGGTAGCTACATTACCTGCCTACCTTAACGCACTTACAGGCAAGGGTGTTCACATTGTAACAGCTAACGAATACCTTGCAAAGCGTGACAGCGAATGGATGGGTAAGGTTTACCGTTATCTTGGGCTCAGCGTAGGTCTTATTGTGCCTCAGGGCACTCAGGAGGAAAAGCACATTGCTTACTCTTGTGACATTACCTACGGCACAAACAGCGAGCTTGCTTTCGACTATCTCTGGGATAACCTGAGAACAAACAAGGCAGACGTTGTTCAGAGAGAATATAACTATGCCATTGTTGACGAGGTTGACTCCATTTTAATTGACGAAGCGAGAACACCTCACATTATAAGCACACCCGAGGCGGAAGCCGATGCCCTTTACATGGCGGCAGACAGGTTTGTAAGAGGCTTGAAGGTTAAAAAGTTCGAATCCTTCGACTCTAAAACAGAAAGCGTTAACCTCGATTGTGACTACATTGTTGACGAAAAGGCAAAAAGTGCCACACTTACAGAAAACGGCACGAAAAAGGCAGAACAGTTCTTTAACATTGAAAACCTTGCAGACCCCAATAACATGAGCATTGCACACCACATTAATGTGGCAATAAAGGCTCATGGTGTTATGAAGCTCGACACAGACTACGTTGTTAAAGACGGCGAGGTTATCATTGTTGACAGCTTTACAGGCCGACTTTCCTACGGAAGAAGATATTCAAACGGATTGCATCAGGCAATTGAAGTTAAGGAAGGGCTTGACGTAAGAAACGAAAGCAGAACAGTTGCAACAATTACCGTACAGAATTATTTCAGAATGTACGATAAGCTTTCAGGCATGACAGGTACAGCACTTACCGAGGAAGAGGAATTCCGCGGCATTTATGAGCTGGACGTTGTGGCAATTCCCACAAATGCACCCGTTATCCGTGAGGACTGCAACGATGCTGTATACATGACACATGCAGGTAAAATACGTGCGATAGTAAGAGAAATTAAAGAGGCTTCTGCAAGTGGCAGACCTGTTCTTGTGGGTACTGCAACAATTGAAAGCAGTGAAGAATTGTCAAAGGCTCTCAAGAGAGAGGGCGTTCCCCACAGAGTGCTCAATGCAAAGTATCATGAGGCAGAAGCACAGATTATTGCTCAGGCAGGCAAGAAGGGTGCCGTTACAATTGCCACAAATATGGCAGGTCGCGGTACCGACATTATCCTTGGCGGTAACGCTGAATATATGGCTAAAAACAGAATGGAAAAGGAAGGCTTTTCCAATGAACTGATTGTTGAAGCGACAGGCTACGCGGAAACAGACGACGAGGAAATTCTTAATGCAAGAGCAACCTACACAAAGTACTACGAGGAATATAAAAAGGAAATTGAGCCTGAAAAGGCAGAGGTTATAGCGGCAGGCGGCTTGTATGTATTGGGTACAGAGCGCCACGAGTCACGCCGTATTGACAACCAGCTTCAGGGCCGAAGCGGCAGACAGGGTGACCCGGGTAAGGCAAAGTTCTTCGTGTGCTTTGACGACGATTTGTTAAGGCTTTTCGGTGGTGAGAGGGTTAAGAGAATGCTCACAACCATGAAAATTGACGAGGATGATGTTATCGACGAAAAAATTCTTTCAGGCGTTATTGAAAACGCACAGAAGAATATTGAAGGCAGAAACTACGACATGCGTAAGAATGTGCTTCAGTACGACGACGTTGTAAACACTCAGAGAACAATTATTTACAATCAGAGGCGCGAGGTGCTTAATGGGGAAAACATTAAGCCTGCCATCGAAAAAATGATTGAAAGAATTGTTGATGGTGCTGTTTTAAAATATCTTAACGATGAGCATGCAGACTACTGGCTCATGGGCGAATTTGAAGAGTACTGCTCTAAAATATTCCACAAGGAAAACATAATTGATTTGCAGTCCCGCGATATTAACAAAATTGACCGCGAGGAAATAAGAAAAGAAATGCTTTCACTTGCAATGGAGCGATATAAAGAGCAGGAAGAATTATTCGGCTACGACAGAATGCGTGAAATCGAAAGAAAAATTATGCTTAAGGCAGTTGACAGCCACTGGATTGAGCACGTTTCAGCAATGGACGAATTAAAGCACGAAATACGCCTTCGTGCATACGGCAATCACAATGTTGTTGATGAATACAAAATGATAGGCTTCGACATGTTTGAAGAAATGGTTGCACTTATGCAGGAGGATACTGTAAAATATGTAATGAGCGTTGTTCCTGCCATGAACGTTAGGGTGGCAGAGGCTGTTAAAAACGCAAAGGCAGGCGAAGAAAAAATGCCTGCAATAAAGGGCCCTGACCTCAGAAAGGCAGCTGCCAACGGAGGTAGCGATACTCCTCAGAAGGCGCAGCCCGTAAGACGCAGCACTCCAAAGGTTGGCAGAAATGACCCATGCCCCTGCGGTAGCGGCAAAAAATATAAGCAGTGCTGCGGCCTTAATGAGTAAGACATCGGAAGGAATGAATAAACATGGTAGAATACGATCAGTATAAATTAGCTCTGAATGCTCTTGAAGACGAAATCAACGAGTTGGGCAAGTCCCTCGGCATTGACAATGTCAAGAAGCAGGCAGAGGACATGGAAAAAGAAACAATGAACCCCGACTTTTATTCCGATATGGAAAAAAGTCAGAAGGTTTTAAAGCAGCTCAAGCAGCTTAAGGGTAAAATTGAGCACTTTGAAAAAATCGGCAGCGAAAGAGAAGACCTGCTCACAATTATTGAGCTTGCTGAAGAAGAGGATGACTTAGGCTTCCTCGACGAGGTAAAGAGCGGCTTTGAAAAGCTCAGCGCCGACATTGAAACAACAAAGCTCGAAACACTTCTCTCAGGCCCCTACGACAAGAACGATGCCATCATCACACTTCACGCAGGTGCAGGTGGTACAGAGGCTCAGGACTGGGCTTCCATGCTTCTTCGTATGTATCAGATGTGGGCAGAAAAGCGCGGCTTCTCTGTTTCCACAATTGACTATATCGACGGCGATGAAGCCGGTATAAAGGGTGCAACAATCCTTATTGAAGGCGACAATGCTTATGGCTATGCAAAATGTGAAAAGGGCATTCACCGTCTGGTACGAATTTCGCCCTTCGACTCTGCAGGCAGACGCCACACATCCTTTGCTTCTGTTGAGGTTATGCCCGACATTGACGACACAATTGAGGTTAATATCCGCCCTGAAGACATTAAGATGGACGTTTTCCGTGCATCGGGTGCAGGCGGTCAGCACGTTAATAAAACTTCTTCAGCTGTTCGTCTTACTCACATTCCTACAGGTGTTACTGTTGCTTGTCAGAATGAGCGAAGCCAGTTCCAGAACAAGGATATGTGTATGAAAATGCTTAAGGCTAAGCTTGCTGAAATTGCCGAGGCTGAGCATAAGGAAAAAATTGAAGACATCAAGGGTGTTCAGAAGGAAATTGCATGGGGCAGCCAGATCCGCTCTTATGTATTCCATCCCTACACAATGGTAAAGGACCACAGAACAAACTTTGAAGTGGGTAACATTGGTGCAGTTATGGACGGCGACCTTGACGGCTTCATCAACGAATATTTAAGATTCAACGCACATAAAGAAGACTAATTATAAAAAAAGGAGTAATGAAAAATGAAAAAGTTAATGGCATTGGTTATGACAGCGGTAATGTTAGTTTCTCTTGGAGCAACCTGCTTTGCTCAGAGCGAGCCCAGCGAGTGGGCTGTAGGTGAAATCGATACACACGCTGCAGACTTTCTTAAGGCGGCAACAGGCGATATCGATTATGTAAAGAGCATCACCCGTGAAGAATTTGCAATTGTTGCTCTCTACATCTACGCAGCTGCTTCCGGCATGGAATTGCCCGAAATGAGTGTGGAAAACCCCTTTACAGACTGTAACAACCCTCTTGTTGTAACGGCATACGGTCTTGGCCTTGTTAAGGGCGTTAGCGAAACAGAATTCAACCCCGAAGCAAGCGTTACACGTGAACAGATTTGTGTTATGCTCACTAGAATTGCCGAGCAGCTTGTTCCCGATTTAAACATGGGTATTGTTAAGGCATATCTTCCCGAGCTTACAGAATTTGCCGACGGCAACATTGTAAGTGACTGGGCAGTAGATAGTGTTAAGCTTATGGTTTTTGCAGGTCTTATAAAGGGTACAGATGAAGGTAAGATTAACCCTCTTGGTAACTGCACAGTGCAGGAAGCATTGATCATTGCAAAGAGAGCGTTGAACGTACAGTTCTGATAACAAAAAAAGGGGACTCTGAGAGTCCTCTTTTTTGCCTGATAGGAAATTTGTTCAAGCAGGTGATTTTATGAATGTATTTATAACCCTGGACGACAGAATGGGGGTTTTATTTAATAACCGCCGACAATCCCGTGATGAAGAGGTTTGCAAGAGGATTGTCGCCTTTGCGGAAGGTAAAAAGCTTTTAATGAACAGCTATTCGGCAAAGCTTTTTTCTGAATTTGAAAGCCATGTGACAGTAAGTGAAAGCTTTATGGACGAGGCAGGCGAGGGCGACTATTGCTTTGCGGAAAATGTAAAGATTTTACCCTATGTTGATAAAATTGAAAAGCTTGTGGTTTTTAAGTGGAACAGGCACTACCCATCCGACACAAAAACCGACATTGATTTTTCAGTGTGGAATTTGTCTGAAACAGAAGAATTTCCGGGAAAAAGCCACGAGAAGATAACCATGGAGGTATATATCAGATGAAAAGATTATTAAGCCTTTTAATGGCACTTGTGCTGCTCTGTTCATTCAATATTGCAACAGCAGCCGAGGCTGACATTTCCGTTTTTATAAATGCTGCAGAAGTGGAATTCGATGTTCCGCCCGTTATTGTTGATGGCAGAACGCTGGTGCCTTTGCGTGCAATATTCGAAGCCTTGGGCGCAAGTGTTGAATGGGACAACGACACAAGAAGCGTTTTAAGCGAAAGAGCAGGCAGCTCGGTAAGCCTTACTGTGGGCAGCAACCTTATGAAGGTAAACGGCGTAGATAAAATTCTTGATGTGCCTGCACAGATTATACAAGACAGAACCCTTGTGCCCTTAAGAGCAATTTCCGAAGCATTTGAATGCAGTGTAGAATGGGACAACAGTACACGTAGTGTTCTTATTTATACCGAAACAGATGTAGAAATTGACCTTTCGTCAATTCCTTCATATACGGGAGCCCCATTTACAGTTATAAATAATAATGTTCCGTTCTTTGATGTAACAGAGTTTTTCGCAAACAGCTTTGAATATTATTCGCCTCTTGATTATCTTTCAAGGTGCTCAACGGCAATAGCTGTTATAGGAAATGACCTTATGCCCACAGAGCCTCGTGGCGACATTGGCTCGGTAAAGCCTACGGGCTGGCACTCTGTTAAGTACGATGTTATCGAATCCGGTTATCTTTATAACCGTTGTCACCTTATAGGCTTCCAGCTTGCAGGCGAAAATGCAAATAAGCAAAACCTTATAACAGGCACAAGCTATATGAATGTTGAAGGCATGCTGCCCTTTGAAAACATGATAGCCGACTATGTAAAGGAAACAGACAATCACGTTATTTATCGTGTTACACCTGTTTTTTACGCAGAAGAACTGGTAGCCCGTGGAGTTCTTATGGAAGCTTATTCAATAGAGGATGGTGGCGAGGGTATTTTGTTCAATGTGTTCTGCTACAATGTACAGCCGGGCATTATAATCAACTACCCCGACGGGCAAAGCGGAACAGACGGAAACTTTACCCCGAAAGATGAAAGCAATGACTATTACATTCTTAATACAAACACAAAAAAGTTTCACGAGGCAGACTGCGGCAATGGTCAGAAAACAAAGGAAGAGAATAAGGAAATTTCTTATCTTGACCGTGACAGCCTGATTGAAATGGGCTATTCACCTTGTGGTAACTGTAAGCCGTAAAAGGAGTAGAAAAGATGAAAAGAATTTTAGCACTTTCTTTGATTTTAATAATGCTGTGCTCCTGTGTTTCAAATGCTGCCAACGACCGAATGGTTTCAACGGCAGATTTTACCTGTAAAAGCTTTAATGCGGTAACAGGCAGAGCGAAAATAACCTTTGATATTAACGCGAACACCGTTTCTGACGGTATTGTGGGCATTGCATCGAGCAAGGTAACGCCTAAAAATTATTCCGACTACTCAATTTGCTTCCGTATTCGTGCAGGCGGCTTTTTCGACTCAAATAACGGCTCGGGCTTCAGCGCAGTGAGCAATGTAAGCTACATGAAAAATACAACATATAAGGTCGAAATAGATGCCGACATTACAAATCAGCTTTACAATGCCTTTGTTTACATAAATGGCGAAAAGAAGACCATTGCCGAAAACTATGCCTTCCGTGCATCGGGCAGTGACCTTGGTAAAATTACGGCACGAGGTGGTGGCGGTGTGAGCGCGGGCTTGTATTACATTGAAAACATAACCGTGGAGCAGGGCGAGGGTGAGTTTGAAGTGTTCACACTTTCTAATGTGTTTTGCGAAAATATGGTGCTGCAAAGAGGCGTTCCGCACGTAATCTACGGCAGAGCAACAGGCGATGTGACGGTTACTCTTAAACAGGGTGAATTGGTTTCGAGCACTACGGTAAGTGCCGAGAACGGAACCTTTAAGGCTCAGCTTTCGCCTCTTCCTGCATCGCTTGAGGCATATACCTTAACTGTTTCCACCAAGGATAAAACAAAGGTTATTGAAAATGTGTTTATAGGCGATGTATTCCTTTTGGCAGGGCAGAGCAATATGGCACAAACCTATGAGCACCAGACAACAGAACAGCTGGGCGACGGCGTTACAACAAGTAATATGCCCGAGCTTTTAACAGATGATAGAATAAAATTCTTTAAGCTTTCCCAGACTCCTGCCGATACGGTAAGTTTTGACGTGCCCTTTGAAACAAACGGTTGGCAGCCATTAGGGGACTCAACTAAGAAAAAAATGTCCTACATAGGCATGTATTTTGCAAAGGAAAGGCTCAACGAAGAGCCAAACGTGCCCATTGGTCTTATGAGTGTTGCATGGCGCGGCACAACAATAAACCGCTGGACGAGAGTGAGCGAGGAAAATAAAACCCTTAACTTTACCCCCTCAAGCGGAAATATTTACAACAACCACATTGCGCCCATAACAGATTACCCCATAAGTGCAATTTTATGGTATCAGGGTGAAAGCGATTCGAAGAATGCGGTTATGTATGAAGAAGCCTTCAAGCAGCTTATAACAGACTACAGAAGGCTTTGGAATAACGAAAGCTTGCCGTTTCTCTTTGTACAGCTTGCCCGTTACGGAAAGGATAATTATGCGCCTCTTCGAAATGCGCAAATGAAAGCCTTGGAGCTTCCCGCAACAGGCATGGCAGTTATTCTTGATACAGATAAAGGTACCTATAACAACATTCATCCCTTAGGTAAAGAAGTGGTTGCTCACAGATTGTATCTTCTGGCAAAACAATATGTTTATGGCGAAAACATAGTTGCCTCGGGCCCCATTTTTGAAAAAGCCGAGGCAGGCGAGGGCGAAATTGTTGTTTCCTTTAAGCCGGGCACCATTGGTGAAGGGTTATGTATAAATAACCCCTATGGTGCAAGCGACACAGAATTGTGCGAATTCGAAATTGCGGAGGAGAAGGGCGCTTTTGTTAAAGCAAAGGCGGTTATAAATAAAGATAACACCATTACCGTTTCTGCTGAAGGTATGTTAAACCCCAAATTTGTGCGCTATGCATATTCTGCAGTACCTGAAAATGCAAACCTTTTCAACAAAAACGGACTTCCGGCGTCGCCCTTTACAACCGATACACGCATTTTCAGCACGGCCTCGTTTATGTCTCACGGCATTGAAAACGAAAAGGGCAATGTGCAGCTTGTTAATTTTGAGGTAACGCCAACGAAGGACAGCATAAACGGTGTTATGGGC
The DNA here is from genome assembly GCA_017414645.1 of Clostridia bacterium. Classification (GTDB taxonomy): domain Bacteria; phylum Bacillota; class Clostridia; order UMGS1883; family UMGS1883; genus RGIG1927. The sequence continues at coordinate 67,296 of JAFQLL010000049.1, forward strand.
TTTACAGCTACGGAAAACGCAGTAAGTGCATGGAACAGCTGCGGTATAACAGTACGCTTTAATAAAAACGGCTACTTTGAATACATAAACGGTTCAGGCTTTGAAACAAGCCACCTTGCGTATGAGGGCGAAAAAACATATTCCTGTACAATAATTGCCGATTTCACCGACAACACCTATGCCTTCATCGTTGACGGTGAGGTTTTGTGCGAAAAGGCTTCCTTCCGAAGCGGCTCACTTGCTATGGATAACCTTGGCAGGTTTATGATACGTGGCGGAGATGGTGAAGCTGCAGAAGAGTTTTTCTTTGAAAACGTAAGTGTCGTTAACCCGGAGAAAAACACCTACCTTAAGGCAACAAGTAAGGAAGATAGTGTTTATTTTGCCTTTGAAACAGACAATGCCTACTTTGCAGATTTTGACGGAAACCTGCTCAGAAATGTAAAGGTGGCAAAAAACGTCAGGGGCTTTAAGAGCTTTAAAATAGAAGCAGATAAAATATTCCTCTGGGATAAAAATCTTAAACCCATCAATTAAAAAAAGCGGCGTAAGCCGCTTTTTTTAATGCTTTTTACACTTTTTACAATTAGAAGAAATTTCGCACAAAGCATGGCCTGCTTCCATGTCGAACTTACCTGTACGGGTAATGTCGCCAAGAGAAATGAAGCCCACAATTCTGCCATCGTCAACAACGGGAAGCCTTCGTACCTTGGCCTTGCCCATTATTTTTGTGGCACTTTCAATGTCGGCATCCATGCATACGCAGGAAATGTCGTGTGTCATAATGTCGCCCACGCTGTAGCGTGACGCATCCTTGCCTTCGGCAGTAATTCTTACGGTAATGTCACGGTCGGTAATCATGCCGATAACTCTTTGGGAATAGTCCACAACAGGCAATGCGCCGATGTTGTGCTTTGCCATTTTACATGCTGCCTCTTTAACTGTGTCCTGTGATGATACAGTTAAGGTTTCACATGAGCATATATCCTTTACCTTCATTGCTTTTCCCACCTTTCGTACCAATGGGTACAAAGGTAGTTTGTGAAAAACACTCTTTATTAAACCTGGAAAATTTTAATTTTTTGAGCGTAATGCAACAGATGCAATGTAAACCCTGCTGCAGCCCATTTTTAAAAGAAGAGTCGCGCAATGGCTCATGGTTGAGCCTGTTGTGTAAATATCGTCAATTAAAAGAGCTGTGCCTGAAAGTTTTTCATCTGTTGCAAAAAATGCTTTTTTTGCGTTTTTTCGCCTTTCCACATCCGAAAGGGTGGACTGCTTTGGTGTACCGTTTATTCGCTTTAAGGTAGCTATAACAGGTAAATTCAAAAGCTCTCCGCATTTTTCGGCAATAAGCTGTGACTGGTTAAAGCCGCGCTCCTTCAAAGACTCGGAGGAAAGGGGAACAAAGGTTATAAAATCAATGTCGGGAAAGCCCTTTTTAATTACATTGTCTGCAATAAGAAAGCCAAAGCTTCTGGAAAAATTTTCCCTGTTATAAAATTTGTAATTGATCAGGGCTCTGCGCACCGTACCCTCATACAGAAGCGGTGTGAAGGAGCCTGAGTAGGGATGATTGAATTTTCTGCACACATGGCAGATGGGCATTGAACCCTCCTGTCTGGGAGTAGAGCATCTTGCACAGGTTGAGCCTTTTATAAAAGGCAGGCTTTCCATGCATTCGGGGCATATAAAACGAGCGTTTGCATAGCTTATTGCCCTACGGCAGAAGGTGCATTTATGGGGAAAGATAACCGAAAATATTTTATCGATAAGTTTCATATTTACTCCTTACTAAGCTTCAGGGGTAAACCGCTGTAGCGTTTTGTTTCGCGGTTGTTTGCCACCATTCTGCCTACGGTTTCGTCGTTGCCAACTAAAACAACAATTTCCCTTGCACGTGTTACGGCGGTGTATAAAAGGTTGCGCACACAAAGCATGGGTGCAACGGGCGATACGGAAAGAATTACCGCTTTGAATTCGCAGCCCTGACTTTTGTGCACCGTTAAAGCATAGGCAAGCTCCAACTCGTCCAACCATGCAAAGTCATATTCAACAAGCCTTTCGTCGTCGAATTCGATTATCATAACCGAGCGCTTGGGGTCAATGTCGGCTATAATGCCGATGTCACCGTTGTATATGCCTAAGCCTTCATTATTTGTTTTCAGGTTAACATAGGGAATGTTATAGTTGTTTTTAATTTGCATTACCTTGTCGCCCATGCGGAAAACAGTATCGCCGTACTTTTTTTCGCGCTTTGCCTTAGCGGGAGGATTAAGGTACTGCTGCAATGTATTGTTGAGTGCTATTGTGCCTGTCGGTCCCTTTTTTGATGGGCAAAGCACCTGTATGTCACGAAGTGGATTGTAGGAATAAGTGGCAGGAAGCCTTTGCGCACAAAGGGTGGCAATTGTAGTGTCAGCATCCTTTGGCGAGCGAGGCATGAAGAAAAAGTCTTTATCCTTTATGTTGCAGATGGGCAGCTGCCCTGAGTTAATGCGGTGGGCATTTGTAACTATCATGCTTTCCTGCGCTTGGCGGAAAACCTCTGTTAAGGTTATAACAGGGAATTTACCTGAGTCGATAATGTCTTTTAACACGTTGCCTGCACCAACAGAAGGAAGCTGGTCTGCATCGCCTGCTAAAATGAGCTTTGCGTCGGATTTTAAGGACTTTAAAAGTGCGCTCATTAAGCTTAAGTCAACCATGCTGACCTCGTCCACAATAACAATGTCTGCCATTAAGGGGTCGTTGGAATCTTTATTATAGGTATATTCGTCTGTTTCCGAAATAACGTCCAGCCCTAAAAGACGGTGAAGTGTTTTAGCCTCTGCATTGCAGGCTTCGCTGAGCCTTTTTGCTGCTTTGCCCGTAGGTGCGGCAAGGCTTACCTCCAGCCCTGCATTGTAGGCGATGGTCAAAATTGTGTTTATAATTGTGGTTTTACCTGTACCGGGGCCACCTGTTATTATAAGTATGTTTTCCTTGCAGGCGCATTTTACGGCTTCGTATTGCTTTTCTGAAAGGGTTATGCCACAGCTGGCACGCTCTATTGCTGCATCAATGTTAAAGGAGGGCCTTTTGCTGCGCTTTCCTATAAGGGTTAATAGCTTTGTTGCAACGGTTAGCTCCTCGTTGTAAAGAGGGGTGAGGTAGCAAAGGTCCGTTGCCTTTTCGTGCACTATTTTCCCTGCATCAATAAGAGCAAGAAAACCGTTTTCAATTTCTACCGTATCGCAGCCTAAAAGGCGGGTACAATAGGGGATAAGCTCGCTTTTGGGGTAACAGGTGTGACCATTCTGTGCCGCTTCACCCAAGGCGTGGCGGATGCCGCTTTTAATGCGCCCCGGGTGGGACGAGGCAACACCCATCTGAAAAGCAATGCGGTCAGCTGTTTTAAAGCCAATGCCTGAAATTTCGTCGCAAAGGGTGTAGGGGTTTCCTTTTATAAGGTCTACTGCCAGCGAACCAAATTTTTTATGTATTTTAACTGCCATTTTTGCAGTTACGCCAAACTGCTGCAAATACATTACCGTGTTTGCTGCATCCTGACGGATAAGAAAGGCTTCGTTCATTTTCATTGCCTTTATAAGGGAAATGCCCTTTATTACAGTAAGCCTTTCGGGCTCGTTTTTGATAACCTCTAAGGTATCCTCACCGAATACGTCGGTCATTTTTACTGCAGTTGCTTCACGTATGCCCGGAATAACCCCCGAGGCAAGATAGGTTCTTATGGCGTTTACCTTCTGGGGAATTGTGCGTATAAAATTGTCGAACTTGAACTGCTCGCCGTAGTCAACGTGGCTTGTCCAGACCCCTTCAAGGCGCACACGCTCCCCTGCTGTGAGGAAGGGGATGTGGCCTACACAGGTTATAAGGTTTTTGCCAAAATCCAAATCAAACACGCAATAGCAGTTGTCTTCGTTGTAATAAACAATTTCTCTTACTTCGCCTTCAATCATTTCTTTTTCCATAATTGCCCTTCCTCCTTTTACAGATTTTTATTTTTATAACACAGTCGTCTGTTATAAGCTCCGATAAATCCTTACAGACTAAAGTGGCATTGTCGCTTTTGAAAACAAGAAAAACAATGACAAATATTACTGCAAAAACTAAAGCTAACGACAATATTATATTAGTCATAATTAAATTCACCCCGATACATTATATGCGTATCGGGGCGTTTTTGTCAGTTATAAATACTTTCTGAGGCTTTCAACCGCATCGAGCTTTTCCCAGGGAAGGGAAACGTCGTTTCTGCCGAAGTGACCGTAAGCTGCTGTCTGCTTGTAGATGGGCTTTCTGAGGTCAAGACGCTTGATGATAGCCGCAGGACGAAGGTCAAACTCCTTCAAAACAATTGCGTTTATAGCATCGTCGGAAAGCTTACCTGTGCCGAAGGTGTCAACACGCACACTGACAGGGTTTGCAACGCCGATTGCATATGCAAGCTGAATCTGGCACTTGTCGCAAAGAGAAGCTGCAACGAGGTTCTTTGCAATGTAGCGAGCCATGTATGCTGCACTTCTGTCAACCTTTGTGGGGTCCTTGCCACTGAAAGCACCGCCACCGTGAGGTGCGTAGCCGCCGTAGGTATCAACAATAATCTTTCTGCCTGTAAGACCGCTGTCGCCATGAGGACCGCCGATTACAAACCTGCCTGTGGGGTTAATGAAAATCTTTGTGTCAGCATCCATAAGGTCAGAAGGAATTGTTTCGTCGATAACGTGCTTTTTAATGTCCTTTTTAATTGTTTCAAGGGTAGTATCGGCAGTGTGCTGTGTGGACACAACAACTGCATCAATTCTCTTGGGTGTATCACCGTCGTACTCAACAGTTACCTGTGTTTTACCGTCGGGACGAAGGTAGGGCAGAGTGCCGTTCTTTCTTACCTCTGTAAGGCGCTTTGCCATCTTCTGTGCATAATAGATGGGCATTGGCATGTACACATCGGTTTCGTTTGTTGCGTAACCAAACATCATGCCCTGGTCGCCTGCACCTGTATCGAATTCGCTCGTGTCGCCTTCCTTTGCCTCTAAGGACTTGTCCACACCCATGGCAATGTCAGCAGACTGCTTGTTGAGTGTGTTCAAAACTGCAACAGAGTCGTAGGAAAAGCCCATGTCGCCTTCTGTGTAGCCGATTTCCTTAATTGTGTCGCGCACAATCTGCCTTACGTCGGGCTGATGTGTTGATGTGATTTCACCAAAAACCATAACAAGACCTGTTGCCGCACATGTTTCACAAGCAACTCTTGCATCGGGATCGTTTGCTAAAATATCGTCAAGAATACTGTCGGAGAGCATGTCACAAACCTTGTCGGGATGACCCTCTGTAACAGATTCAGATGTAAATAACTTCTTCTGTAATTCCATATGTTTAACCTCCTATCAGAATAAACCGAATAAAAACTTAACAAGCCATGAGCCAACGGACATTATTATACCTGCCGAAAGCACACCGCCTGAAATTGCCAAAAATGCATCGCGGAATTTGTAGCCGATAAAGGATGCAACCAGAGCACCTGTCCATGCACCCGTACCGGGAAGGGGAATTGCCACAAAAAGGAACAAGCCCAGGTTTTTATACCTTGTAACCTTCTCTTCGTTCTTTTCAACTTTTTTTTCAAGCCACTCGGGAAACCAGCGAAAAAGGCGTGTTCTCTTGAGCATGTTGCAAAAAGGTGTTATAAACCAAAGAATAAATGGCACGGGAAGTATGTTGCCTATAATTGCAATTATGTAGCTTACAATAGGGTCAAGCCCTAAAACCGCAGCTACCGGAATTGCGCCTCGAAGCTCAATAATGGGGAGCATCGAAATGAGAAAAACGTATAAATAATCTGCGCTTGCTGCAGTGAAGCCTAAAGATGTCACTATTGTTATCGCCAGGGAATGGACAGCATTTTTAATCTGTTCAATCATTCTGTAAACCTCCAAAAATAAGACATTCAATATCTACACTATTTTATAATGAAAAGACTTTTTTGTCAACTCCTTATGCTCTGAAAAGTACACAAAAAAAGTGTTGACAAAAAAAGCGTAATTGTGTATTATATGTAGTAAGAAAATAAACCGTTGATTCGGAGATAACGGCAAGATATGTGCTCACAGAGAGCGAGGGTGGCTGAGAGCCTTGCAGTAACAGCTTGTCAAATGGACCGATGAGGGCGCAGACCAAAGGGAGAAATCTTGAGTATTTTGCGACGTGTGCGAGCGTTAATCGCAGGGGCATGTTAGTGCTCATAAGTGTACTCGAAGGAGTAAAACAAGGTGGTACCGCGGGTTTATCTCGTCCTTGATTGTATTTAACAATCGGGGGCTTTTTTAGTTTTAAGCTTCCCGAAAAGAAAGGATTTGGTATTTGTGAAAAAAGGTAGGTTTGGTATTCACGGCGGACAGTATGTTCCCGAAATACTCATGAAGGCAGTTAACGAGTTGGAGGAGGCTTATAATAAATATAAGGACGATCCCGATTTCAACCGTGAGTTAAAGGAGCTTCTTGATAATTACGCAGGAAGACCCTCTCTTTTATACTATGCCGAAAAAATGACAAAAGACTTGGGCGGTGCGAAGATTTACCTTAAAAGAGAAGACCTGAACCACACAGGCAGTCACAAGCTTAACAATGTGCTTGGTCAGGTGCTTTTAGCAAAAAAAATGGGCAAAACAAGAGTTATTGCCGAAACAGGTGCAGGTCAGCACGGCGTTGCAACTGCTACAGCGGCAGCTCTTATGGACATGGAATGTGAAATTTTCATGGGCAAGGTTGACTGCGAAAGACAGGCATTAAATGTTTACCGCATGCAGCTTTTAGGTGCAAAGGTGCACGCCGTTGAAAGCGGCACACAAACTCTTAAGGACGCCGTAAACGAAACCATGCGCGAATGGACTAACCGCATTTCTGACACACACTACGTTTTAGGCTCTGTTATGGGCCCTCATCCTTTCCCCACAATTGTGCGTGACTTCCAGAGCGTAATTTCCAGAGAAGCAAGGGCACAGATACTTGAGGCAGAAGGCAAGCTTCCCACTGCAGTTATGGCATGTGTTGGCGGTGGCAGTAACGCAATGGGCATGTTCTACAACTTCATCGGCGATAAGGATGTTCGTCTTATCGGCTGTGAGGCTGCAGGCAGAGGAATTGACACAAAGGAGCACGCCGCAACAATTTCAAAGGGTAAATTGGGCATTTTCCACGGCATGAAGAGCTACTTCTGCCAGAACGAATATGGTCAGATTGACGAGGTTTATTCAATTTCTGCAGGGCTTGACTATCCCGGCATTGGTCCCGAGCACGCTAACTTGTACGACAGCGGCAGGGCGGAATATGTACCTGTTACAGATACCGAAGCGGTAGATGCTTTTGAATATCTTTCCAGAACAGAGGGTGTTATCCCTGCAATAGAAAGCAGCCACGCTGTTGCACATGCAATAAAAATTGCACCCACAATGAGCAAAGACGACATAATCATCATTTGTCTTTCCGGTCGCGGCGATAAGGACGTTGCGGCAATTGCAAGATACAGGGGGGTTAATCTTTATGAGTAACAGACTTGATAACCTTAAAAAAGAAAATATTTTAGGTGCATTTATTACACCCGGTGACATTGACATTGAAAAAACAGAGGAATATATCCTTGCAATGATTGCAGGCGGTGCCGATTTTATCGAACTGGGTATTCCTTTTTCAGACCCCATTGCAGAGGATGCTACAATTCAGGAGTTTTACATTAAGGCTCTCCAGAATAAGGTTAATACCGACACAATCTTCGATTGCGTAAAGCGCCTTCGTAAGGACACTCAGATTCCCGTTGTTATTATTACAAATGCAAACCCTGTGTTCTCCTACGGCATTGCCAAGTTTTTTGAAAACTGCCGTCTTTCCGGGGTTGATGCAATTATCATGCCCGACGTGCCCTATGAAGAGGTTGAAGAATTCAAGGGTGAGGCAGACAAAAACGGAGTGTATATAATAATGGCGGTTGCTCCCACAGATGAAGACAGAATTGAAAAAATCGTGAAGGATGCAAAGGGCTTTGTTTACGCAACCGCTTTGGCTGAAAACACCAAGGAAGACATGGAAAGCCTTATCCGCACGGTAAAGAGCAAAAAGGATATTCCCGTTGTTACAAAGGACGAAAGCTTTAAATGCGACGGTCTTATCCTTTCAAACGAAATTGTAAAGCTCATTGACCGCGGCATGGAAACAAAAGCCATAAGCCATTTTGTAAAGAGCTATAAATAAAAACAAAAAAAGTGCGATTTTTCGCACTTTTTTTGTTGCATAAATAAGGGGAAAGTGTTATACTTGGTAAAGGTGATGTAAAATGAGGAAAGTTTTGAGTATAATAGTTATAATTTCTCTTATTTTTGCAGTAAATGTAAATGCTGCAGAAATTGTGTACAGTGAGTACAAAACAGGAGGCACTATTACTGCCTCTGTCAGCGGAATTGAGGAAGGCGATAAGGTAATAGCAGGTGTTTTTAACGAAAATGATGAGCTTGTAAGAGCAAGCAGTGCAGTTTCAGAGGGAGAAAGTGTGCAGTTTGATGTGAATACACAGGGCGGCAGCTTCGTGCGCACTTTTGTGTGGGATGAAAAAAGTCTTGAGCCTACGGGTGAAGTGTCCCTTGAAATAACTGCCGACGGCATACAGGATGATGCAATTTTTTCCGACAACCAGCAACCCAACCGCAGCGACACTGTTGTAGGCTATAAAACCTTTGACACTGTAGCGGGCGAATATATGATAAAGCTGTATGTAACCGTGTGGAAAAAGGGCGATAATGCCATTATGCTCGGTGGTAGCAGTAACGGCGTTTTAAGCTACGGTACAAGCAGTGCAATTCTGCTTTTTAATGGAGACAATTTCTCGGTGCGTGACGGCAATGGCGACGGAAGCTATGCATCAAGCGCTGTTAACTTGTGCAGCGTGGAAATTGGAAAAACCTACGAGGTTGTTTTTTGGGGCAACACAAATGATGACACATACAAGGTTATAATTACTCAAGGAAAAAACCGCTATACAAGCGAAACCATACATTCGAGAACAAACACGGAAAGCATAGACACAATTGCCCTTATTTCAAATGGTAAGAACACAACTGTTATAAATGATTGTTATTCAGATTTTGCATTTTTAGGCAAAAACCTTGAAGTAATAACAGATTCTGAAGATATGGTGCTTGAGCCTATACATGTATACGATGGCTTTGAAGGGCTTTACTACGGCATGATGGTTGATGGTAAATATGTGCGCGGCAACAACGGCAAGCTCACCTACGACTATGCAAGTGTCAGCGATACGAGCGCAATGTTCCTTCCCCGTGACATGGGTGACGGAAGCCATGCCTTTATGTGCAGAAGCTCCAACAATCGAATGACAGTGCCTGCAAATAAGTACGAAAATATTGCAAGCAGTGCATATGCAACTAACGACAACAGCCAGCACTGGCTTATGGAAAAGAGTGAAAACTGGTCTAAGAATAATCTTAGCTACTATTTAAAACACATTGACTCTGAAAATTATGTGGGTTACGGCATTTCCACGAATAACCTTACACTAAGAGGCGAAGGCTATAAGGCGGAGGTAACATTTGTGCCCCTTTACAATGAAAGTCCGTTGTATCTTGTCAGTCAGACAAGTGCATATAATTCACTTACGGACAGGCAACGCTTTATGATAGAGAGCGTTTACGAGTCTGTTGCAGGTGACATTTTCGGCCGTTACGGCGGATATACAGAATGGACACCAAGAATAAGAATGGATAATATGTTTAATGAGGTTTTATCGGGAAATTTAAGTGAGAGTGAACAGATAACAAAGTTCAATGAATTTTTGAACGATACAAACGGCTTTATATACTCAAATCAGGCAACCTATGAGGCTGTAAGCTTAGAGCTTCCCGGCAGTGTGGGCTGTTATAGTGAAGTCGGCGAGGGTGTGGAAGGCACATATGACTTCTGGCGGGGAACAATGCTTAATGGTGTTAAATACCCTGTAACTATTTATGACGCTGAGGGCAACAAGGAGCAAACGCTTACCGTTTATGTGCAGAATAATGATATTGCCAAGCATAATTACTCTATTTTCCTGCAGGCTATTATACAAATCCCCTACGAATTCAGAACACACCTTAAAAATGTAAAAATAAGACAGGACGGTGCCAACAGCTTCAACGGTGGTGGCAACGATGTCTATATAAGGCTTAACTGGAAAATGGACCGTGGCGGCATGAGAAGCACTCTTGTACACGAGCTTGGTCACATTCTTGACCAGAAAAGCGGCAACTGGGCATCGGGCGGAGGCTGGTCGAATGCAATTGCGCAGGATATGTTCACACCCTCAACCTATGGTGCAACAAACAACGCAGAGGATTTTGCGGAGTTCTGCAGAATGTACTTTGCGGCATATTCCTGCCGTGACCGTCAGCGTGGTCTGGCTATTATAATGCCCGAGCGATATGCATCCTTTGGCAGGCTTCGTAAACAGAATATGGCAGGCTGGGGTCTTTGGGAGGACGAGTATACAAACTGAAAATAAATGGTTGACAATTTAGCAAAAAATGATAAAATGTATAATGGGTGATTAAAATGAGAAGAGTTTTTTGTTTAATTTTAACAATGCTTATGCTTGCAACCTCAATATCAGCGGGTGCAGCGGGCATTACATGGTCAACGACCACCTTGCCGAGCGGTGGAAGTAGAGTTACTGCAACGGCTACAGGCGTTGAAGAGGGCGACAGAATTGCTGTTGCCACATACACTGACGGTGTGTTCTCCGGCTTTAACATGGCATGGGCAGAAGGCGACAGTCAGTCAGTGTACCTGGATATTACTGCAGGCGATGACACTGCACGTGCATTTATTTGGGAACAAGGCACAATGATGCCCAAAATGTCGGATTCTTACATGACAGCAGATGGCATTATGGATGATGCAACGCTTTTCAGCGATAACCAGATGGTTAACAATGCAAATGCAGTTGGCTACAAGACCATTACACCTATTATGGGTGACTATTCTATAAGCTTTGACCTCAAAGTAAGAACAGTGGGCGACAATGCCATTATCCTTGGTGACTCAACAAATGGCACCATAGGCTACGGCGAAGCAAGTGCAATTATGCAGTTTGCAAACAGCACAACCTTTACCACAAGACGTGGTAACGGTACAGGCGGCTACACAGAAGCGGCTGAAACAATCTGTACGTTTGAAATAGGCAAAATTTACCACGTTACAATTCAGGGAAACACAACAACAAATACCTACAACGTAATTGTTAACGACGGCACAAATCAGTACATAAGCAGTACAATGTATGCTCGTAAGAATGCAACCGAGGCAGGTATTGATACAATTGCTTTTGTAAACAACTCCAAGAATACAACTGTTACAAACGGGTACTATACAAACTACAACTTCTCGGCAACAAATTTTGAAATTCTCAACGAAGAAACTGTTGAAATTCCCAAGTATGAATACACAGGCTTTGAAGGTATGTACTACGGCATGGAGGTTGTTTCCACAGGCAAGTACGTTCGTGGTAACAACGGTAAGTTAACTGCCGATTATTCTTCTGCAAGTGATACAAGCGCAATGTTCATCCCCCGTGATATGGGCGATGGCAGCCATGCATTTGTATGTAAGTCCTCCAATAACCGTATGACAACAGCCGGTACTGTAAATGCAGAGCTTACAAGCGCAGCATACGTTCTGACAAACAATACTCAGCATTGGGTAATGGAAAAGAGCTCAAACTACACCGAAACAAACAGAACCTACTACTTGAAGCATATTGATACAGGTAACTATGTAGGCTTAAGCGGCTCAAACCTTGCTCTTGTTAATAGTAGCAACAAAAAGGAAATCCGCTTTGTACCTGTTGAGGGTGAAAGCCTTCTTTCTCAGGTAAGTAAGACAGACGCTTACAACCTTCTTTCTGATGCACAGCGTGAAAGACTTGAGGCTGTTTACGAGTCCGTTGCAGGTGACGTATTCGGTCGTTATGGTGGCAATGCCGAATGGACACCTCGTATCCGTATGGATAACTTGTTCACAGAAATTCTTTCAGGTTCTCTTACTGAGGCAGAGCAGCTTACAAAGCTTAACGAATTCTTGAATTCTACAAACAACTTCCTTTATTCAGGTCAGGCAAGCTATCAGCTTGTAAGTCCCACAATGCCCGGAACAGAAGGCCTCTACTACACCATTGATGAAGGTGTGGCAGGTAACTACGACTTCTGGCGTGGTACCATGCTTGATGGTATGATGTATACTCTTAAGATTTATACAGCAAACGGTGCACTTCAGCAGACACTTACTGTTTATGTTGAAGACCAGTCAACAGCTCAGACAAATGCCGAAACCTTCAAGACAATTGTTACGCAGATTCCCTTCGAAATCCGTCAGTACCTCAGAACGGTTAAAATCAGAAATGACGGCGCTAACAGCTACAACGGCGGTGGCAGCGATTTGTATATCCGTCTTAACTGGTCGCCTAACGCAAACGACATGAGAAGTACTGTAACTCATGAAATGGGACATCTTATAGATTCCAATAACGGCTACTGGGCATCCGGTGGTGGTTGGACAAGTGCGATTGCAAGTGATATGTATACACCCTCCACATATGGTGCATCAAACTCCACAGAAGACTTTGCAGAATTTACAAGACTTTACGCATCCTGCTACGGTAATCCCGATATGCAGAAGGGTCTTCAAGTAATTATGCCTAACCGTTATGCTTCCTTTGGTAAGCTCCGCCGTGACAATATGGGCGGTTGGGGTCTTTGGGAAGACGAATACACAACCTACGGCTACGAATAATAAATAATTAAAAGGACTTGCGAAAGCAAGTCCTTTTAATTATTAAAAAAATATTATGCATATAGGGGTTGAAAAAAACCTTAATTATGGTATTATGGATGTGTAGATACAGAAAAATTAAGGTGGGAAGAAAATGAAAAGAGTTGTAGCGATTATTACAGCTATTATGCTTATGACAGCTGTGCCTGCAAGCGCCTTTGACGTTAGCTGGAACGGCTGGTATTGGTATTTTGGCTATGCACTGGCAGACATAACAAATGCAGAAAACGGCAATAGTGCTGTGCTTGCAATTTATTCCGAGGCAGACGATACCCTTTTAAGAGTGGTAAGGGCAACTGTTTCGAATGGGGCGGCGAATCCCAGTGCACGAGTAGCCTCGGGTGAATATGCACGCGTATTTGTGTGGGACGGCGATTCGTTGGAGCCTTCGGGCGAATACCCCTTTAACGTAACCCGTGACGGCGTGAACGGTAAGGGCTTTTTGTTCAGCGATAACCAGAGAGCAAACAACCCCAATGCCGTAGGCTATAAAAGCCTTACCCCTTTCACAGGGGAATATACACTTAGCATGTTGTTGACAGTTGTGGAAAAAGGCGACAACGCAATTATGATAGGCGACAGCGCAAACGGTGATTTAAGCTACGGCACAAGCAGTGCAATACTTTTGTTTAACGGCGACAATTTCACCGTGCGCTCCGGTGACGGCAATGGCAATTATTCAAGCGATGCGTATGTTCTTTGCCCTGCAGAAGAAGGTAAAAGCTATACTGTTACAATAACAGGCAATACAAACACAAACAGCTATAGAATTATAATAAAAGATGGCGTGAACGAATATTCCAGCGGTGTTTTAACTGCAAGGCGTGACGCCGAAAAAATAGACACCCTGGCGCTTATTTCAAATGCAAAGAATACCACAAACAACAGCGGCTATTATGAAGACTTTGCCTTTTATGCAAGAAATATTGACCTTAGTGCAACCTTTGAGGAGGTTATTATTGACTATAAATACAACGGCTTTGCAGGGCTTTATTACGCTCTTAAGGCAAATGGCAGATATATAAGAGGTAACATGGGAAAATTGAGCTGCGATTATACCTCTGTCAGAGATGACAGCGCAAAGTTTATCCCCCGTGACATGGGCGACGGAAGCTACGCCTTTGTCTGCAAAAGCTCAAATAACAGAATTACACTTTCTTCCGATGCAACAAATCTTTTAAGTGCAGCCTATGATGTTAATGGTGACAATCAGCACTGGGTTTTAGAGGAAAGCGAAAACCATTCAAAGGAAAACCTTTCCTACTATATGAAAAACCTTACTATGGGTGAATATATAGGTGTGGGTAATGTTTCAGGGGCGCAGGTTTTGGTTAAAACAAATGCAGGCGGAAAAGCAGAAATTGTTCTTGAACCTCTTCATGATGAAAGCCCCTTGTACCTTGTGAGCGAAACGGAAGCATATAATGCTCTTTCCGACGCTCAAAAGGAGCGACTTGAGGCTGTCTACGAATCTGTTGCAGGCGACATTTTCGGTCGCTACGGCGGACATAATGAATGGACACCAAGAATACGAATGGATAATATGTTCAATGAAATTTTATCGGGCAAGCTTGATAATGCTGCACAAAGAGCATTGCTTTCCGACTTCTTGAGCACTGCAAATAACTTCATTTATTCAGGTCAGGCAAGCTACGAAACGGTAAGCACCTCTCTTCCCGGCACAAACGGGCTGTACTGGACAATTGACGAGGGGGTTGAAGGTACTTACGATTTCTGGCGTGGAACAATGCTTGAGGGTGTTCTGTATAAGCTTAATATTCACGAGGCGGACGGAACAATTCAGCAGACACTTAATCTTTATGTTCAGAATGACGGAACCGCAAAAACAAATGCCGAAACCTTCAAAAGTGTTATTGTTCAGATACCCTACATTTTCAGAACAAAGCTGAGGAATATTAAAGTCAGAAGCGACAACGCTAACAGCTACAACGGTGGTGGCGGAGATTTGTACATACGCCTTAACTGGTCGCCTGATAAGAACGGAATGCGAAGCACCGTTGTGCATGAGCTTGGTCACATTGTTGACTCCAATAACGGCTACTGGGCATCGGGCGGTGGCTGGAACAATGCAATTGCAACGGATATGTACACACCGTCAACCTATGGCGGAACAAATTCAACAGAGGACTTTGCCGAATTTTCAAGGCTTTATTTCTCTTGTTACGGAAATCGTGACATGCAGAGAGGTTTACAGATTATTATGCCCGAGCGCTATGCGTCCTTCGGCAGGCTCAGAAAGAACAACCTTGGCGGTTGGGGCCTCTGGGAGGACGAGTACACAACCTACGGCTATGAATAATAATAACACAAAAAAGGACTTGCGAAAGCAAGTCCTTTTATGTTTATTCAATTCCGTCAATAAGATAATCATAGGAAACATTGAATATTTCCTTCAGCGCTTGAAGCTCAAAGTCTGTAACATAACGTTTGTTGGTTTCGATTCTGGTTATAACATTTTTATCCATGTCTATACCAATCAGCTGAAGCCTGTTTGCAAGGTCACGCTGTGAAAGCTCAGCCGCAGTTCTCAATAATTTGAGCCTTTCGCCTATTAAATTTTTTCCGTTAGAAGTAGTTCTTTGTTTCATAATATCACCATAACAGTTGTCTCAAATTTTACAGCTTTTCTTTTGCTATTGAAAGCATAAGCTTTATTCTGTTTTCCTGGTTTACTCTTGTTGCGGAAGGGTCGTAGTCAATGGGAACAATGTTAGCCTCGGGGTACAATTCACGTATTTTTCGAACCATGCCTTTGCCGCATATATGGTTGGGAAGACAACCAAAGGGCTGTGCACAAACAATGTTTTCGTAACCCATTTGTACAAGGTCAATCATTTCGCCTGTTAAAAGCCAGCCTTCGCCCATTTTGTTACCATGACCGATAACGCCCTTTACGTTTTCCTTTGTATGCTCGTAGGGCATAGGTGGTGTAAACTGCGGATACTTGGAAAATGCATCAATCATTGCTTTTTCAAACTTTTTAAAGAAATTGAAAAGTATTGTGCATACAAGCTTTTTAAAAGGATTGCCACCGTAGAGCTTAATGTCCTCAAGGCGGTTGTCAACCTTGAAAAGCATGAAGCCCATAACGCCCGGAAGCATTACCTCACAGTCCTGCGAAGCAAGGAATTCCTCAAGGTTGTTGTTGCCGAGGGAAGAATACTTAACATATATTTCTCCCACAACGCCTACCTTAACCTTGGGTGTTTTATTAATTTCGATTGCAGCAAAGTCAGAAACTATTTTATCAATGTTTTCGTAAACCTTGCTGAGGGAAAAATGCACATTTGCGTAAAGTGATTCGGAAAGGCGTTTTTTCCATTCCTCAACCTTTTTTACAGTTTCGCCCTTGTTTACCTCATAGGGGGTTATCTGGTTTTTCAAAAGCATTAAAACGTCGCCATATACCAGACACGCCATAATTCGTGCAATGAGGGGAAGGGAAAGAGAAAAGCCGCTGTTTTTCTCAAGACCTGAAAGGTTTATGCTTATAACAGGCACCTGCGGAAAGCCTGCCTTTACCAATGCCTTTCTTAAAAGATGTATGTAGTTTGAAGCACGACAACCGCCGCCTGTCTGGGTTATCATAAGTGCTGTGGTATCCGGGTCGTATTTGCCCGATTTTAACGCATGAATCATTTGCCCTATAACTAAAAGTGCAGGGTAGCAGGTATCGTTATGCACATACATGAGCCCGTCCTGAACAACCTCTTCGCTTCGGTTTTTAAGAATCTCGATTTTATATCCGAAAGATTTCATAATTTCACCCAGCATATCGAACTGTGTTTCAAGCATGTAGGGCGCAAGGATTGTATGTGTTTTTTTCATTTCCTTTGTAAATTCAATATGATTTGCCAACGTTTTCTCTCCTTTCCTACAAGGTTGCAAGCAAGCTTCTGAGGCGTATTTTAACAGCGCCCAGGTTTGTAATTTCGTCAATTTTAATCTGTGTGTAGATTTTGTTGCCCTCTTCCAATATGGAGCGAACCTCATCTGTAGTGATGGCATCAACGCCACAACCGAAGGAAACCAATTGGACAAGGTCCATGTCCTTTTGGGTTGTTATATACTTTGCCGCTCTGTAAAGGCGTGAGTGATAGGTCCACTGGTCCAAAACACCCGGGCGCACGTCAGGCACAAGATGGCTTATGGAGTCCTCGCTGATAAGCGCTGTGTCGAAGGCTGTTATAAGCTTGTCTATGCCGTGGTTAATTTCACCGTCAATGTGATAGGGTCTGCCCGAAAGCACTATTATGTGCTTTCCTTCCTCACGTGCATGTTCAATAATTTCCTTGCCTCGTGCACGTACACGGGCAAGATAATTGTCTCTTTCACGATATGCCGCAACAGATGCTTTCTGTACAGCCTTAAGGGTAATGGATGGAAAACGGCTGTGTAATATTGCAAAGATTTTCTTGGGAAAATCCTTCTTTCGGTGAATGCCTATATAATTATAAATAAAGTCAACACCCTCAAGAAATGTGCAGTTGGATTCTATTACCTCGGGATAGTAGGCAACTACAGGGCAATTATAATGATTGTCAGAGGCAATATCTTCGAAGTTGTAGGTCATGCAGGGATAGAATATTGTTTTAATGCCCATGTCGCAAAGCTCCTTTACGTGACCATGCATGAGCTTTGCAGGGAAGCATACCGTGTCGGAGGGGATTGTCGACTGCCCCTTGAGATATAAATCTCTCGATGATTTTGGGCTTGGGACAACTTCAAAGCCCAAAAGCGTGAAGAATTTGTGCCAG
The DNA here is from genome assembly GCA_017414645.1 of Clostridia bacterium. Classification (GTDB taxonomy): domain Bacteria; phylum Bacillota; class Clostridia; order UMGS1883; family UMGS1883; genus RGIG1927. The sequence continues at coordinate 84,944 of JAFQLL010000049.1, forward strand.
AAGGGGTACATTTCATACATGTTAAGCCCCATGGGTATGCCGATTTTTCCAAGATTACCCTTTTCGCTTTTGTACTGTGAAAGAAGGTAGTTTTTATAAGCATAAAGATTAAGGCTGTTGTCGGGCGACTTTTTTGTAATGGGCCGTTCGCAACGGTTGCCGCTTATAAATCTTCTGTTGTTGTCAAAGGTATTAATTGTTAAAAGGCAATTGTTGGTGCAGCCGGAGCAGTTTACTGTTTTTACCGTATGCTCAAAGCTTTTAAGAGCATTTTCTGTAATGATGGTGCTGGGGTTTTTGCATTTCTTTTTGGCATACAATGCTGCACCATATGCACCCATCAATGCCGAAATTGATGGACGTATTACCTCCACGCCCATTTCCTGCTCAAAGGCACGAAGCACAGCATCGTTAAGGAAGGTGCCGCCCTGTACAACAATACGCTTGCCGAGAGCATCCTTTGAGGATGGACGTATAACCTTATAAATTGCATTCTTTACAACGCTCATGGAAAGACCTGCAGAAATATCCTCAACTGTTGCACCGTCTTTCTGTGCCTGTTTAACTGAGGAATTCATAAACACCGTACAGCGTGAACCTAAGTCAACGGGATTTTTGGCAAACAAGCCTTTCTTTGAAAACTCCTCTATGTCATAGCCGAGTGCATTTGCAAATGTCTGCAGAAAGCTTCCGCAACCTGAAGAGCATGCTTCATTAAGATATATGTTGTCAATGGCGCCGTTCTTGATTTTGAAGCACTTCATGTCCTGGCCGCCTATGTCAATAATGAACTCTACATCGGGCATGAACTTTTTTGCAGCGGTAAAGTGGGCAACTGTTTCAACAATGCCAAAGTCAATGCCGAATGCATTTTTAACAATGTCCTCACCGTAGCCTGTAACTGCGCAGGATGCAATTGTAATGTCGGGTTTTTGGGTATATATATCGGTGAGAATGTTTTTAATAACTGGCACAGGATTACCGCTGTTTGACGAATATGTAGAATAGAGAATTTCTTCATCCTCATTTATAATTACCGTTTTTACTGTTGTACTGCCTGCGTCTATGCCCAGAAAAACCTTGCCCGTGGCATCGGAAAGTGTTTTCTGGTTTACTGTTGCCTTTTTGTGTCTTTTTGTGAAGGCAGCGTATTCTTCGGTTGAAGTGAAAAGTGGAGTAAGGGTATTGAACTGACCTGCAGCTGAATACTTTTCAATATTTTCTGTAACCAGGGCTATGTCCACGGCTTTATCGGCACAAAGTGCCGCACCCAATGCCACATAGTAAAGGGAATTCTCGGGACAGGTGCCACGCCTTTCAAGGGCCTTGTCAAAAAGAGCACGCAAAGTAGGGAAGAAGGTAAGGGGACCACCAAGATATACTACGTTGCCCTCAATCACTCTGCCCTGAGCTAAGCCGCCTATTGTCTGATTCACAACTGCATCGAAAATGCTGGCAGAAATATCGTATTTATTAGCACCCTGGTTTAAAAGCGGCTGCACGTCGCTCTTTGCAAACACACCACAGCGTGATGCAATTGTGTAAATGCGCTCATGCTTTGAGGCGTATTCGTTCATTTCGGTGGGTGTAAGCTTCAAAAGCGTTGCCATCTGGTCTATAAATGCGCCTGTACCGCCTGCACAGGTACCATTCATTCGCACCTCACAGCTTCCCTTTAAAAACAGGATTTTCGCATCTTCACCGCCAAGCTCAATGATAACATCACTGCCCGGAAGAAACTTGTTGGCAGCGGCGCGTGTGGCGTAAACCTCCTGAACAAAAGGCACAGAGGCAGATTCGCTGATTCCCATGCCTGCACTGCCCGAAATTGCAAAAAGATATTCCTTTGTATCGGGAAGGGCTTCTTTTATTTTATTAAGAAGCTCAACGCTCTTTTCTTTAATCTGGGAAAGATGTCTGTCATAGGATGAAAAAACTATGTTGTTTTCTTCATCAAGAACAACGCATTTAAGAGTTGTTGAGCCTATATCAAAACCGATACGATACATAAAAATGCCTCCAATACAGCAAATCTGTTCAAGATATTTTATCATTTCCCAAAAAAATGGTCAATTGTAATTTGGCAAAAAAAAAGTAAAGAAATTGTTAATAAATATTTCAAAAAATATCGGCTTGAAATGGAGAGCTATATATGATATATTATAGTGTGATTGAAAAGGAGCGATATTATGGACGAAAATATGGATGTTAAAAGTACAGAAGCTGTTACAGAAGAAAAAAGCGTGGTGAGGGAAATTTTTGAATGGGTTATGTGTATTGTAATTGCAGTGGCAGTTGCAATGTTTTTAAAAACCTTTATCATGACAGTTGCAATGGTTGACGGTAACTCTATGCTCGACACCTTGCACGATAAAGAAAGGCTCATTGCCTGGAAACTTGGTTATGAGCCCGACAATAACGACATTATTATTTTTCAGCCCAGGGAATCTACCCCTCAGAGCAGAAAGTATTTTGTAAAAAGGGTTATTGCTACAGAAAACCAGACCGTTGAAATCAAGTACGACGAAAATGCCGTATACGTTGACGGCGAAAAGATAGAAGAGCCTTATATATACGAAGAAATGCTCGACGTAAGCTTTGGCTCAACAGACTATTGGGTAGTGCCCGAGGGGCATGTATTTGTAATGGGTGACAACCGCAACAACTCCCGTGACAGCCGATCCGACTCGGTCGGTTTTGTGGATCACGACTCTATCGAGGGAAAGGTAGTGTTCCGCTTCTGGCCCCTTAATAAAATCGGAACTGTAAAATAAATAGAAGGAAAGGCGGTGTAAAGAGCTTTTTGCACCGCCTTTAAAAAATAAAGTAAGGAGACATTTATATGAATATACATTGGTTTCCGGGTCATATGACCAAAGCTAAAAGAATGATGGAAGACAGCATGAAGCTTGTTGACTGCATAGTTGAAATTGTGGACGCACGTTGTCCTCTTGCAAGTCGTAACCCCGATCTTCCCAAGCTTTCCAAAGGCAAGAAAACACTTATTGTTATTAATAAAACCGACATTGCCGACCCCAACGAAACTGCAAAATGGCAGAGCTATTTTCTTCGTGAGGGCTACCCATCTGTAACGGTAAGCAGTATAAACGGTAAGGGTATTGACAAATTAACAAATGCAATCCGTGACCTTATGAAGGAAAAAATAGAACGAGATAAGGAACGTGGTCTTGTAAACCGCCCCATCCGTGCAATGGTTTGCGGCATTCCCAATGTGGGAAAAAGTAGCTTTATAAATAAGCTTAACGGTAAGGTAGCTGCAAAGGTTGGCGACCGCCCGGGCGTAACCCGCGGCAAGCAGTGGATAACACTGCCCGGCGGCATTGAGCTTTTAGACACACCCGGCATTCTCTGGCCCAAGTTTGAAGACAAAGAGGTTGCCATGAACCTTGCTTTTATCGGCTCAATCAAGGACGATGTGTTAGATACAGAGGAGCTGGCGGCAAATCTTCTAAAGAGGCTATCTGACGGCTATGCCGACATGCTCACAGCACGCTACAAAATTGAAATAAATGAAGACGACGGTATGTACGATTTATTGGAAAAGGTGTGCAGAAAGCGCGGCTTTATTCTGAAAGGCAACGAGTTTGACGGCTTAAGAGGCGCATCGGTTGTGCTTGACGAATTCCGCGGTGCAAAAATCGGCAAAATTACACTTGAGAAAGTTGGCGAATAATTGTGCCCAGATTAACGAAAGAAGAGGAAGCAAAAAGGCTCTTATCTATGTGGGACATTGAAAACACCCTCTTTAGTGAGGACTACGATATTATAGCAGGCGTGGACGAGGCAGGCAGAGGTCCATTGGCAGGGGACGTTTACGCCGCAGCGGTAATTCTTCCCAAGGGGCTTATTATCGAAGGTCTTAACGACTCCAAGAAAATAAGCGAAAAAAAGCGCGACATACTTTACGATGTTATAAAGGAAAAGGCAGTAGCCTGGGCTGTTGCCACAGCAAGCGTTGACGAAATTGACGAATATAACATTCGCAATGCAACCTACATGGCAATGAACAGAGCTCTTAGTGACCTTAAAACAAAAATTGACTATGTGCTTGTTGACGGCGACTGTATAAAGGATTGTAAATATCCTTATTCCTGCGTTGTAAAGGGCGACAGCAAAAGTGCATCCATTTCGGCGGCATCAATTCTTGCAAAGGTTACCCGTGACCGCTACATGCTTCAACTGGCAGAAAAATATCCCCGGTATCAGTTCGAAAAGCACAAGGGCTACGGAACAGCACTGCATATTGAAATGCTTAAAAAATACGGAGTGAGTCCCGTGCACAGAAAAACCTTTATAAAGAAGTTTGTGTGATATGTTAAAACGAGATATTGGTAACAAAGGCGAGCTCATTGCCGTAAAGCACCTTAAGAAAAAGGGCTATAAAATAATTGAACGCAATTTCAATGTGCCCGGTATGGGCGAGATAGACATTGTGGCAAAGAAGAAAGATTACCTGGTTTTTGTTGAAGTGAGGCTCCGTAAGAATACCCTCCACGGCTCAGGCGCAGAAACTGTGGACATTTTTAAGCAGAAAAAGCTTATAAAGGCGGCACTTATGTATATGAAAACAAACAGCCTTATGAATGTGCCTGTACGTTTCGATGTTGTGAGCATAACAGGTAATGCAGAGGGCGAATACAGCCTTGAAATTATTGAAAATGCCTTCGAGGTACCAAGCCAATTTTAGTGGCTTAAAAAATTTATGCAATACTTGTAAAAAAGTGTTGCATAATTTTGCGTAGTGTTGTATAATAATTCACATCTAAGGAGATGTTAGTATGAAACTTGAAGAAATTAAGGCGTTCGACAAAGAATATTTTATGAATACCTTTGGTGAAAGAACCCCTGTAGCCTTTGAAAAGGGCGAGGGACTGTATCTTTACACAAACGAGAACGAAAAGTATCTTGACATGTTTGCGGGCATTGCCGTAAATGTGCTTGGTTACAACCATAAGGAATTTACAAAAGGCTTGACAGAACAGGTTGGAAAGCTGTTACATACATCCAGCCTTTACTATATTGAAAGCCAGGCAAAGCTTGCAAAAAAATTGGTTGAGCTCTCTTGTGCTGATAAGATTTATTTTGCAAACAGTGGTGCCGAGGCAAACGAAGGTGCAATAAAGCTTGCAAAAATTTATTTTTACAAAAAAGGCGTGGAAAAGTACGAGGTTATAAGCCTTAAGTCTTCCTTCCACGGCAGAACCCTTGCAACGGTAGCTGCAACAGGTCAGGAAAAGTATCAGAAGCCCTACTATCCCTTAATTCCCGGTTTCAAGCAGGTTGAAATCAACGATATTGAGGCACTTAAGGCAGCAGTCACCGACAAAACCTGTGCAATCCTTCTTGAACCTGTACAGGGCGAAAGCGGTGTGCATCCCGTAAGTGAAGAATATATAAAAGAAGTAAGACGCATTTGCGACGAAAAAGAAATTATACTTATATTTGACGAAATCCAGACAGGTATTGGACGATGCGGAAAAATGTTCTGCTACGAAACATTGGGCGTTGAGCCCGACGTATTTACCCTTGCAAAAGCTCTTGGTAACGGAGTTCCCATCGGTGCGGTTTGTGCAAAGCAGTTTGTAGCCGATGCGTTTTCTCCCGGTGACCATGGCGGCACCTTTGGCGGCAACCCCCTTGCAACAAAGGCAGGCCTTTTAGTGCTTGATGCAATGGAAAAGGAAAACCTTTGTGAAAATGCCGAAAAAATGGGCGAATATATTGAAAGCGAAATTAATTCAAAGCTTGGCGATAAGGTGAAAGAAATCCGCCGTAAGGGCTTAATGATTGGTATTGAGCTTTTTGATACTGCAGCGCAGGTGAGAGCAAAGCTTTTCGAAAAGAAAATTCTTGTGGGCGCAGTTGGAAACACATTGAGAGTTCTTCCTCCGCTTATTATAGGCAAGGAAGAAGCGGACATGTTTATCAAAGCACTTACAGAGGTGCTTTGATAAGTGCAGAGCGCAGAATGCAGAGTGCAGAATGAAGGAATAAATTTTACAAAGCAAAATTTATCTTTATTACATAGAAAGGATTACATAATATGAAACATTTACTTACATTACACGATCTGACAACAGAAGAAATAAATCAGATTCTTGACCTTGCAAAAAAATTAAAGAGCGATTTAAAGAACGGTGTTGTAAACGAGCCTCTTAAAGGAAAAACTCTTGGCATGATTTTCTCCAAGAGCTCTACAAGAACCCGTGTATCCTTCGAGGTTGGTATGGGTCAATTGGGCGGCAGAGCACTTTTCCTTTCCTCTAACGATATTCAGCTTGGCAGAGGCGAATCCATTTACGATACAGCAAACGTGCTTTCCCGTTACCTTGACGGTATTATGATAAGAACCTACGCTCAGAGCGATGTTGAAGATCTGGCAAAGTATGGTTCCATTCCGATTATTAACGGTCTTACAGATTTGGTGCATCCATGTCAGATTCTTGCGGATTTTCAGACAATTGAAGAATACAAGGGCAAGAGAAGCGGTTTGAAGATTGCTTACGTTGGCGACGGTAACAACATTGCACATTCTCTTTTATACGGCAGTGCAAAGCTGGGTGTTGACATTTCGGTTGCATCCCCTGAAAACTACACCTGTAACGAAGAGGTTGTGGCAAATGCAAAGGACGATGCAAAGAAAACAGGCGCAGAAATTATTCTCACAAACGATCCTAAGGAAGCGGTAAAGGGAGCCGACGTTGTTATTACCGACACATGGTGCTCCATGGGTCAGGACGCTGAAAAGCAGGAAAGAATAAAGGCATTCCAGGGCTTCCAGGTTGATAAAAAGCTCTTTGGTTTGGCTAAGGACGATGCTATCTTCATGCACTGCTTGCCTGCATACCGTGGCTACGAAGTAGCAGAAGATATTATCGACGGCCCCATGAGCGTTATTTTCGACGAAGCAGAAAACCGTCTCCATGCACAGAAGGCTGTTATGCAATTATTAATGAGCGAGTAATTGCAACACTCCCTCCGACTCGCCTTTGGCGAGCCACCTCCCTCGGGGAGGGAGGCAGAAAGGAATGATTATTATGAACAAATATTTCGAAGTGCGTCGGGCAAGTGAACACGATGCCGAGGCAATAAGGCAGATTACTGCAGAGGCTTTTGAAAAGTACTGCGAGCTGGCACACCTTGATACAATTGCCGCACTTAATGAAACCATTGAAGACATACACAAAGACATACAAGAGAAAATTGTGCTTGTTGCATATATCGACAACGAGGTTGTGGGCAGTGTGCGTGTAAGCATCGACGAAGAAACCATGGAGGCATACTTAAGCCGTTTCGGTGTAAGCACAAAGTATCAGAACTTAGGTATAGGTAAGGCTCTCATGAACATGGTTGACATTACCATGAGACATAATAAGGTGAAAAGAATTTGCCTGCATACAGCTTCAAAGGTTTTCTCTCTGGTAAGGTTTTATTACGGCAGAGGCTTTTACATTGATTCCACAAGTAAGGACCGTGGCTATGTAAGAGCGCTTTTAGTTAAGGATTATGAATAATAAAAATGGACTTCCTCGGAAGTCCATTTTTTGTTTGTTTCATTTATTCTATTTCGGTCGTTTTTGCTGTTGCGAGGGGCTTTATGTTATTTATACCACCCCAGGAAAAAACCTTTACGGTTTCAATTGTTGCACCTGTAAGAGTTGCAGTGCCGTCATTACTTGTTGCAATGCTTATAAGCTGATTGTCCTTATCGTAGCCTGCAACAAGGTAAATGCTTTCGGCATTTTCATTGTAATTAAAGGTTACAGAAACCTCTTCGCCATTTTTTGCAGCCTCGGGTATCATTGTGAAGGAAACAATTTCTTCCTCCGCTTCTCGAATGGAGAAATCGTCAAAATACCAGTAGGGGCCTAAACCTCCGTTGTTGTCGCCACCCAGCCAGCGGAACCAGAAGAGCACATAATCTGTGTTTTCAGTTGCAGTAAAGGCACGTTCAACAGTTGTCCATTCGGTGCCGATGTAGCCTGCAGAGGAGGCGGTAGCGCTGTTTTCGTCGTCGCCCTCATTGGCAACAAGGCTTGTTGTAAGATAACCGCCGTTGGCACCCGTTTTGTGCTTAGCCTTGTAGGATATAACATAGGTTTTACCGGGTTCAACCTTAACGTAGCGCTTAAGTGAGCAAAGGCCGTCCTTGCCGTCGTTCCAACGTGAGCCGAATGCCCAGTTGCCGTCGGGAATTGTGTTGGAAGCGGAGGAGGTAGCACCGTTATCTGTGACAATAGTTGTTTTTCCTACTGCATAGCAGTGGTTTGTTGTGTAGGGGGAGCCGAACTGATTATTTGTCTGTGCGCTAAGCCAGCCCTGGAGGCTGAAGTTGCCGTTTTCGTCCTCAAAGGAGGGGTTTGTCATAATATTTTCGCCAACTGCCTTGTAGGTTTTGAAGTTTGAAAAACGTTCCATAAAGTTAATTTCGATTTCATCGTAGTTGCCTACACCTGTCATAAAGTTAACGTCGAAGAAGGTTCTTTCGTCATCGGAAAGGGTTGCGGCATAGGGTGAGAAGGTTGACACACGGATTTTGCCGTTCTTTTCGTCGAATTCGGCAAACTTCATAAGTGCGTTACCGCCGTTGTACGCAAACTGATAGTCGGCAAGCACACTGTGAACCTTGTTTCCATAGCTGTTTGTAAGCTCTAATACACCGTAGCCGTGGCTGTGACCACCGAACATCAAAAATACGTTATCGTGGTTTTTAACAATATTCCAGAGGGTTGTTCCGTTTGTGGAAAGCTTTGTTTCATTAGGCTTTGTATCGGAGCAGTTCTGAATGTCGTGCATCACAACTATAACAGGGAACTTCGCATACTTTGAAAGTGTACTGTCAAGCCAGCCTGCTTCGCTGCCATCGGCAAGCTTGAACATGTCAATATAAACGAGCTTGTAGGGGAAGCTGCCTGCGCTTATGTCGGCAACACCACCTGTGCCCGAGGGCGAATATTCAAGCATGTAACCCTTTGTAAGCTTGGCAAAATCTGTGTTGGGGCCAAAGTATCTGTCGGCATAGTACCAATAGTTCTGACCGTTGCCCGAGTCATGGTTGCCTGTAGGAACTATGGTGCGGATGTCGCTATTTACAAGGGAGGAATAGGTTTTTGTAATCTGTTCCCATTGAGGTGTTTCCCAGAAGTCTTCAACGTTGTCGCCCAAGGAAACAATGGCTTCAATGTTTGCATAATCCTTGTTTTCAATGAGCCAATCTACAGCCGTGTCCAAAACGTTGCCGCAGAACTTTGTTGTGTTCTGCGTGTCGGGAACAAAAACAAAGTTGTAGCGGTCTTCGGGGGTTTCTTCGAAGGGGGAGTTGTCGCCGTATTCGCCAACGTAAATTTCGGGATTGGGAATGAGCCAGTCCTTCTTCTGAAGAGCAGTGTCGGAAATACGTATCTGCTGAATATAGCCGCGCAAATATTTGTAAGGGTTCGAGCCGCCGCTGAATGTGGAGCCTATTCTGAATCTGCCGTCAGAAGGGTCAGCGTACAAGCCCTGCATATTTGTAACGTTTGTGTTGCGGAATGATTCGCAACCGTTTATGTATGAACGAATGCCGTTATTGTCACCGATGATAACAATGTGATACCAGTTTTCTGCCTTGTCCATGGCGATAGACCAGGCTGTATCGGCAGAATCCAGGTCCTTATCACGGGTCTGAATCTGTATTTCTTTACAGTTTGAAATGTTGTATGCAACGGAAACGTTTGGCTCCTCAACACCTGCAAAGGAGGGAGAGAGGCGGGCTAAAATGTTCTGCCAACGGTCTGTCTGCGACCAGTCGTCGGGCATTTTGTAAATAATTTCAATGGTATATCCGTTAGCAAAATTGTTTTTGTTAATGGGTGCCGAATCTTCTGTTACAAAATCGATACCGCCATAAAGAATATTGCCGTTAAAGAAAAGACTGCCACTTTCACCATCGATGGATTTGTCGGTAAATGATGCAGTTTTTTTGTAGTTAAGACCAAAGTGGCGCATGGTAAGATTGTTGCCGTTGCCCGACTTGTCTGTGATAACCATGCTTCCCGAGTCGATGGAGCCGGATGCTACACCGTCCTGGTTAAACTGCCAGTCGGCAACAGTCTGGGCAGACACCGAAAGGGGGAGTGCTGCAAACAGCGCTACAGCCACTGCCGTAAGGATTTTTTTTACAGAAATCATATTCTCTCCTCCAAAAATACATATTATATAGGAACATTATACTACAAACAGGGGCTTATTTCAACCGTTAAAAGAATGTGTGAAAATATTTTAAAAAAATTTAAAATTTTACTGTACAAGCGATTAAAATCGTGCTATAATTATCATATAATTGTGCTCGCTATAGACATATTGGGCATTAAGGAGGAATTTTATATGAAAAAAAGTAGGATCATAGCACTTTTGACAGCTGCTGTGATGATCATGAGCGTTATCCCTGCTTATGCAGAAGTGCGCGCTTCTGTCGGTGGCTACTTTGTTGACAGCGATGGTGCTGTTTACGAAAAGTCCGGCAACAACATGATTGTAAACCCCGGTTTTGAAAACGGGCTCACAGGTCTTACAGAAAACGATGAATACTACGAAGTGTCTTCTGAGGTTGTGCACAGTGGCACACAGAGCCTTAAGGCAATAAAGAGTACTAAGGGCGATGGCGCTATCACAGTTTACTACCCTGTTGCTGACGCCAGCGACAGCTACTATCTTTCTTTCTGGTATAAGAATACAGATACAGTAGCTCGTAGACCCCGTGTAACATTTGCATTTACAGATTCTTCTAAGGCAATCCCCACAGTAGAAGATGATTTTACAGAAGCTACTCATGCATGGGTACAGGCAGGTACTCAGTCAAACGATCAGGACATGGATTACTCCAAGGGCGATTGGGTTCAGTATTCCACAGTGCTTAAGGGCAATGGCAATGCAGATGCATGCGCAAACGTTGTTCTTAATATTTACGGTCTCACAAAGAACGTAGCTTATGTGGATGACTTTGAGCTTTATACTCTTACTCCTGCAGGCGAGTTCGGCGACAAGTTTGCTGATGCTATAGCTGAATGGGAAACAAAGAGCATGCCTCACGGTTCATTGGAAGGCTTTGGTACAATTGAACTTCCCAGAGAAGTAAGCGTTGAAGGTATCGGCGTTGAATGGACATCTTCTTCCGTTGCAATCAATGCAGAAACAGGCGAATATTCTTCTCAGGCAGAAGAAGAGCTTGTTATCCTTACAGCAAAGCTTTACGCTGAGGGCAGAGAAGACGTATTCTATACATACGAATATCCTTACATTGTAAAGAGCATGTTCGTTCCCTACGTTGAATGGATGAACACAGAAGTTCTTTCAAAGCTCGGCAGCTCTATCGCTGGAGACCTCACTCTTCCCAAAACACATGAGATTGCAGGCTACTACCCCGCAACAATTACATGGAGCTGCTCTGATGATACAGTTATCGATGCTGATGGTAAATTTACAGCACCCGAAACAACAAAGTATGTTGAGCTTATTGCAACAATCGAATGCAATGGCGAAACAACTGTTGTTACAAAGCGTATGAAGGCTATCGGTGGTAACATTGTAGGCGATGGTCTTATCATGTACTACGACTTTGAAAAGCCTCTCGGCAAGGGTGACACTCTTTACGATAATTCTCAGAATGAAAATGTATATAACGCAGAAGTTGAAAACGTAAACATTATTAATGGTTACGCTCAGTTAAGCAGCGGTACAATCATTCTTCCCACAAACTATGGTAATGAGCTCACAGGCAGCTATTCTGTATCTATGTGGGCAAACCTCGATAAGAGCATTGCACAGAGTGGCGCTATGTTCCGTTTCTTCGACTTTGGTGGCGGCACATACACATCTCAGTTCTTAAGATACATTCCTGCTACAGGTCAGCTTTCCTTCATGGACCGTGGTACCTCCGGCGGTGGTGATACCTGGGCTATCAATACAACAGTTACAGGTATGGTTCAGACATGGAAGCTTGTTACATTTACATATGAATACGGAACATCATCTTCCATTGCAAGAGTTTATATCGATGGTGTAGAAGTTGCAAACAGTGGTTCTAATACAACACTTACGAACACAATCAATATGATCACAGGTCAGTCCTCCACAACAGGCTTCATTGGCCGTACACAGTGGGCAAACGGCGACAACCCCGACTTTGTTGGTCTTATGGACGATGTAAGAATTTATAACCGTGCTATCACCGCAGACGAAGTTGCAACTCTTTACAACGAAACACGTCCCACAATTACAGCTCCTGTTACAATCAAGTTCCAGGACGTTGAAGGTAACACACTTCAGGACGATGTAACACTTTCTGTTGACGTTGACACAGATTACGATGTTCCTGCTTCTTATAAGAGCATTCCTTCCTACTCAGATGGCCAGTATCGTCATATATATAAGTATATCGCAAGCAAGAGTACAGATTCCGTATCTGTTTCTGCTGACAGCGAAAACGTATGTATTCTTGTATTCCAGCTCGAAGAACAGCCCATTGGTTCAAACCTTATTGAAAATGGTTCCTTTGAAAACGGAACAGCGGGCTGGCAAAACCGCCAGGGCACAGATATCACAGGTGCAACCGTTGAGTATGACAGCTCAATCGGGGCAAATGTTATGAAACTTGCGACCTTGGGTAAGTCTTCCACACAGAACATAGGTACAGTTTGGAATGTGGTTATAGGTAAAGAATATACCATATCCTTCGATATCTATACCGATGGATTACTGACTGCAGATAACTATCAGTATAACCGTCTTTCCGATGGATTTGCACTTGGTGATGTAGGTCAGAGAGAAAATTCCGGTAAGGATATTATTGCTTGGGGTGCAGGCTTGACTGCAAACAGTTGGACTCACTTTGAACAGAATTTCACAGCAACAACTGATACTCTTTACTTCCAGAGTAGCTGGAGTGCAGGTGAAATGAAGTTTGCAAACTTTGTTCTTGAGGAAGCCGGCGCTTCTTCTGATGGTCCTGAACCTGATGATACAGATAAGATCCCTGTAACAATCAAGTACGTTGATAAGGACGGCAACACACTTCGTGATGATGTTACAGTTAAGGTTAATCAGGGTGTAAACGAATACACAGTTTCTGCTTCTTACAAGACAATTGAAGACAAGTACGAAGGCAGCGTAGTTTACAAGTACACATACAATGAAAAGGCAACAAACGGTGGCGATGTAGTTTCTATCTCTATCCTCCGCGATAACGTTGCAACATTGGTATTCGACGTATTAAAGGCTGACAAGAACGCAAACCTTATGGTTGACGGCGACTTCATGGGTGAAGACGGTAAGTTCAGCTGGGGTACATGGCAGTCTCCCGAAACAAGTAACTACTTCTCTGCTACATGTCAGGACTGGTTCTATCAGGTAGACCGTGATACTAACGCATCTCAGCTTTACCTTACAGGTCTTACAGCTGAAGACTATGCACTCGGTACTCGTTGGAACGACGGTACAAGCGGTCTTTGCTCCATGGCAAACTTTGTTCCCGTAGAAAAGGGCAAGACATACATTGTATCTTACGACTATAAGCACCAGACTGCAGGCACAGATGCAAGCTACATTTCCACAAGCTTTGTAACAGCAAAGAGCATGGGTGCAGGTCAGGCTTCCGGCGCTAACGTTCCTAAGAATGTTTCTACAAGCTGGCAGACAAATACATTCACAATTACTGCTCCTTCCGATGGTTACATCTACTTCCACTTCTCATGGCTTGGTAGTGGCGGCCCCTCCGGTTCCTCCAACAATGGTAACGGCCCCTACTGGTACTTCGATAACTTTGAAGTGCTTGAAGTAATCACATTTGAAAACAACATCACATACTCTGCAGGTTACGCTGAAATTCTTGCAAAAGACGGCACAGAAGGTTACCTTGTTCAGGCTATGTACGATGCTGAAGGTGCACTTACAAGTGTTGTAATTTCTGAAAAGCTCACACTTAACCAGGAAGTTGCTACAAGAGTAGAAGTACAGGCAGGAGCTAAGCTCATGCTTGTTAAGGACCTTACAAGTCTTGAACCTCTTGCACCGGCAATTATTGCTGAATAATAATTGGTTATTTAAAACTCCGCAGATGATTCTGCGGAGTTTTTTTGTGTTACACCTTGAAATAAAGCTTTATTAAAGGTATAATGAACTATATATTTTATTAGGATGTGAAATTATGAAAAATTTTAAGCATGGAAAAATAGTTGTTTCAGCAATTGTGATTGTAATTGTTATAATGGCATTTTTTGTCATGTGCTCAAATGGCGGAACACAGGTTCCTGCAGACAGTGTAATAGCAGGGGCGGAGGGTTATCTTTATTATAATGACATGGAAGATAATATTGTTCGCAGAGCAATCAGTGATGGCAAGGAAACTATCATTTCAGAGAATGCCGTGTTGCTGGATGCATATATGAACGAGGTTCTGGTACAAAGAGACAGAATGTTATCTGTTATGACAGCAGAGGGTGAAGCTACAGGCTTTGAATACAGAGCTAATGTTGGTGCTGAGTTCCGCTTAACTGCTGATTACATTTACTATAAGGATAACGAAACCGGCAGTATTGCACGAATTGTAAGGGAAACAGGCGAGATCGAAAGTGTTATAAGCGTTGCCGTGGACAAGTTTGCCATATATTCCAATAAGGTTGTATTTACAACAGATGGCCAAATGCTGTTTTTGTATGACATGGACACAAAGATGCCCACAGGCTATTTTGGAAATAAGGCCATTGTTGATTTTGACATAGACGAAGACTGCGTTGTATACAGCGATGCAAACGACGGCTACAAGGTATCGAAATTCGACCTTGTTAATGGTAAAGAAAGCGTTATAAAGGGAGTTAAATCGAAAACAATTGAATTTAAAAACGGCAGACTTTTTTATCTTGATGATATAGGCGGAAAAAAGAAATCATACACACTTAAGGTAAACGATTTTGATGTACATAAGGGATGATTTGAAATGAAAAAATTTACACTCACCGTGCCGTGCCCTTTGGGAACAGAATCTGTTACGGCACATCAAATAGACACTCTGGGCTATGATTGCACCACCGTTGACGGTAACGTAAGCTTTGAGGGTGATGCGGAAGCAATTGCTCTTTGTAACATAAATCTTCGCAGCGGTGAGAGAGTGCTCATTAAAATGGGCGAGTTTAAAGCCCTCAGCTTTACGGAGCTTTTCGACAACGTTAAAAAGCTTCCATGGGAAGACTTTATCGGTAAGGACGATGCTTTCCCCGTTAAGGGCTATTCCTTAAAATCAAAGCTTTTTTCTGTACCTGACTGTCAGAGCATTATAAAAAAAGCAGTGGTAAGCCGTTTAAGCGAAAAATACGGTGTATCATGGTTCGACGAAACAGGCCCTGTATACAGAATACAGTTTTCAATTATGAAGGATATTGTTACTGTTTATATCGACACAACAGGCGCGCCCCTTTATAAGCGAGGCTACCGTGCTGAGGGTGTTTTAGCACCGCTGAGGGAAACTCTTGCCTTTTCAATGATTGACATAAGCCGTTGGAGAGGCGACCGTCCCTTTATTGACCCCTTCTGCGGCAGTGGCACAATTCCCATTGAGGCTGCTTTATATGCCCTTAACATTGCTCCCGGAATTAACCGTCGCTTTGAATGCGAAAAGTGGAGCATGTTTAAAAATAATGTTTTTGCCGATGCAAGAGAAGAGGCAAGAGATAATGAAGAGCGTGACAATAAGGTTGAAATTTACGGCTCTGATATCGACTCTGATGCTGTGTCTCTTGCTGTTGCAAATGCCAAAAAAGCAAATGTTGCCGACAAAATACGCTTTTTTAAAGCCGATGTAAAAGATGTACGTGCATTTAGTGATAAAGGTATAGTAATGTGTAATCCGCCTTATGGTGAACGCCTAATGGACAAAAAAAGCGTTGAAAGGCTTTATAGTGTAATGGGCAGAAAATTTGCCGAATACAAAAATGCATCAAAGCTTATACTTACTTCTTATGAAGACTTTGAAAAGTTTTACGGAAAAAAAGCTGACAAGAAGCGAAAGCTCTATAACGGTATGCTCAAATGTAATCTTTACATGTACTTCCCTGAGAAAAAGCTGTAAATTTACATTTTGTTCATCTGTATGACAGATGCCTTCATTGACAAAAGAAGTAAATAAATGTATAATGAGCGAGGAGGTAATTGTATGAAAAAGAAACTTTTAATACTCTTGGGAACACTTTATACCTTGGCGCTCGTTGCAGTTGCCGCGGTTGTGATATATTTCTGGTCTTACATAAGTGCAATCGACTGGAGCATTGTTAATTCGTCTAATATAAGGGCGCTGTATCAGGGGCTTACCGAATCCCCTGAGGTAACAATGGAAAAGAAAAAGCAGCTTGACAGCGAACGCTCTGAAGAAATCAGAAATTATGTAAACATGGAGCTGCGTGATTTTACCGACGAGGAAAAACAGCAGATTGAAAGCGGCGAAAAAACCCAGACCCAGATTCTGGCACAGATTATAACAGAAACTGTTGAAGGAAAAACTCAGCAGGAGGAAAAGCCTCAATCTGAAGAAAAGCCCGATACTGACACCGATAACACAACTTCCGAAAAGCCCGATGCAGTAAAAACCGAAAAGCCTCAGGTAAAAGACGAAAAACCTAAGGATACTGTCAAGCCTCAGGAAAAGCCGAAGCCTCAGGGCGAAACTGCAGAGCAGATTGTTGCAAGGCATGTTTCAAAGCTTTATGCAATTCAGGGCGAATTTGAGGGAAGAGTAGCTTCCTTGGCAGGCAGTGCAAGTAACTGGGTAAAGGCTTACAAAAAAGCAAACCCCGGCATAACCTGGCGTGATGCAAAGGTTGCAGGTGTACAGCATTTTTCGGGTACAGCATCGCAAATTGAAAACGAATGCTATGCACGTGTTGATGCACAGATTTCAAAGCTTGTGGCAGAATTAAAGGCGATAGGTGCCGACACTTCTATAGCTTCTACAATAAAGTCTACAGCTTATGCAGAAATGGATGCAAGAAAAGCGCAGATTGTACAGCAGGGCTACGCAAAGCTTAACGGATAATGATAAATAAAAAAAGACTTCTGAAAATTCAGAAGTCTTTTTTGTTGGCTATTGTACGGGTATTAAACCATCTTCCCAGTAAAGTATTTCAACACGTTCACTTTCCGAGGCGGCAAGGGTTACGTGGTTTGAAAAACTATCGAGATTACCGCTGTAGGTTTTGGCTTTTATCATGTAGCCATCCTTGTAAAATGCCACAAAAAGCCTTGCTTCGCCACTATCGGTTGGTGAAAGGTTATCCCAGGAATAAATGCGGATTGTTGTTCCGTCCGAAAGTGAAAAGCTCATGGTGTTGTTTTTTATAACAACGCCACGGCAGGCAAAGGTGTTAACAGCAGTAAGTGTGTTGTCGGAATATTCACACACACGCACATAGCGGTTGTAACAGGCTTCCTCTGCCATAGGAATGGTTATTTCAGCTCTTGCTGTGCCGTTTTGTACAACAACACTCCAGTCGCCCTTGGGCCACAAACGTGAGTAGGTTTCAGTTGGGATAACATAGCCTTCTTTAAGCTCGCGGGCTGTAATTGTTATAATGTACTTTGCGTAGCCCATATAGCCCTGGTCCTTAGGGTAGAAAAGACCTAAGGTTACGCTGGCAAAATCTGTATCACCGTAAATAACTAAATCCTCACCTAAAACATGGGTTGAATAAGGGAAAGGATCAAGGCTTACGTAGCCCTCCTGTGCTTTAAGGCATATACCGCCTGAGGGAATAATCATTAAAATTAAAAGAATAGAAATAAGCTTTTTCATAATTAAATACCTAAAACTGCAGTTGCTACACGGAAGTAAACAATAAGTGATAAAACGTCAATAATTGATGTAATGAAGGGGCTTGCCATAACCGCCGGGTCAAGCTTTATTGCCTGCGCCAGCATGGGAAGAATTGCACCAACTATTTTTGCCGAAAGAACCGTTATGAAAAGTGAAATGCAGATAACAAGATCAACCATAAGGGTTATTTCGTCGTTTGATAAAAGCATGTGGTCAACAAGCCATATTTTCACAAAGCAGGCTAAAGAAAGGCAAAGACCGCAAAGCACTGCTGTGCGAATCTCTTTCCATACAACACGGAAAATGTCGCTAAGGCGCAATTCGTCGAGGCTTAATGCACGGATAACAGTAACCGAGGACTGACTGCCCGAATTACCGCCCGTACCCATAAGCATGGGGATAAAGGCGATTAAAACGGCCTGAGATGCCAAGGAAGACTCGAAGCTTGTTATAATCATTCCAGTAAAGGTGGCAGAAATCATGAGCAGCAAAAGCCAGGGAATGCGTGAAAGGAACAAGCCCCAGGCACTCATTTTAAGGTAAGGCTTTTCTGTGGGGGTGATAGCCGCCATCTTTTCAATATCTTCTGTAGCCTCTTCCTGCAAAACGTCGATAGCATCGTCGATTGTTACAATACCCACAAGGCGGTTTTCGTCGTCCACAACAGGAAGCGCGAAGAAGTCGTACTTCTGAAGGGCTGTTACAACGCTTTCTCGGTCGTCGGTGGTTTTGGCTACAATTACGTTTGTTGCCATAATTTCCTCAATTACCTTATCAGGTGAGGATGTTAACAGCATACGTGCTGTTACAACGCCTAAAACAAGGCGGTTGTTGTCGGTTACATAGCAGTTGTAAACGGTTTCCTTATCGACACCTGAACGGCGTATTACTGCTAAAGCATCGGAAACTGTAAGGGAAGAGTTGAGGCGCACATATTCTGTTGTCATTATGCTGCCTGCACTGTCCTCGGGGTACTGCAACAGCTCGTTTATAATGTGCCTTGTTTCGCGGTCGGTATTTTTAAGAATACGTTTTACTACGCTTGCAGGCATTTCCTCCAAAATGTCAACAGTATCGTCTACATAAAGCTCATTAAAGACCTCGCGAAGCTCAACGTCGGAGAAGGTATGGATCAAGTCCTCCTGCATGTCGGTATCAATTTCAACAAAGGTCTCGGCTGCTAAATCCTTAGGCAGAAGGCGGAAGAAAATAGCAAGCTTTTTTTGTGGGAGCTCGCTCATGATAAGCGCAAGGTCGGCGGGGTTCATTTCAGAAATCATGCCCTTAAGAATGGAAAAACTTCGCTCTTCGAGTAACTCTTCAATTGTTTCGGTAATGTTTGTTTCTTCAATGATATCGGTATCGATATGCATTATTTCAGACTCGATTCGCATTCTTATCCCGCCTTTCTATATATTTTCATACTATTTTACCATATTTTAAGCAAAAAGTCAAAGTAAATAATGTTGTTGAAAAATTGAAGCTTTAGTGGTATGATATAATAAGATATTTGTGTGGAGGCGAATGATTATGGAAAATAAAAAGAAAATAAAGCTTTCAAACTTTACTAAGTTTATTATTGGCGAGTGCATTGTTCTGGCAATTGCGGTATTCTCGCTGCGTTTGTGGTTGTTTCCCTATCTTGCACAGGGCGGCATGAAGCACGTTATCATATCAACACATGCTTTTATGATAGGTCTTACGGCAACCTTGTTTTCTATATTGGCGATACTTGTTAAAAGAAAATGGAAGAGCCACAAAAAGTTTGTTCTTCCTCCTGCAATTTTTATGGTATTCGGCTACATACTTTTACTTGTTGCAAACGAATTAAACTTCTGATGGAGAAAAGCTATGATATATCTTGATAACAGTGCAACAACCTCTGTTGCACCCCAGGTAATTGAAGAAATTAAAAACTGTATGGAGAGTGCATGGGGCAACCCTTCAAGCACTCATGCTATTGGAAGAGATTCCGGAAAGGTACTGAAAAATGCCCGCAAAAGCATTGCTGACTATCTCGGCGTAGGAGAGGGCGAGGTTTATTTTACCTCGGGCGGCACAGAAAGCGACAACATTGCCATTCTTGGCGGGGCAAACATTAAAAAGGGTAAAAGGGTTGTTACAACAGCAATTGAACACGATGCAGTTTTAAAAACAATGGATTATCTTGAAACCCTTGGTTTTGAGGTTATAAAAATAGCCCCTGAGGCAGATGGCAGTATTGACCCGGATAAGGTAATTGCTGCCGTTGACGGCAAAACCTGTCTTGTAAGTGTTATGCACGTTAATAACGAAACAGGCGCAATTATTGACATTGAGAAAATTGCGAAGGGTGCTAAAAGCAAAAATGCAAGGGTGCTTGTGCATACCGATGCGGTGCAATCCTTCGGGCATATTGAAACAAAGCCCTATAAAATGGGTGTTGACATGATGAGCGTAAGCAGCCATAAAATACACGGTCCCAAGGGTGTTGGCGCACTTTTTATAAAAAGCGGTATAAACGACTTGAAGAAGAGTGTTTTTGGCGGCGGTCAGGAAAAAAACATTCGCCCCGGTACAGAAAACACCTTCGGCATAGCAGGCTTTGCCAAGGCTGTTGAGCTTATTGATTTAAATGAAAATGACAAAGTCAATGCTTTAAGAGAAAAAATGAAGAATGAGCTTTTAAGTTTGGGTAAGGTTCACTACAACGGCTGTGAAAATGCCTCAGCTTACATTTTGAACCTTTCCTTTGAGGGCGTGCGAAGTGAGGTTATGCTTAATGCCCTGGATGGCAAGGGCATTTGTGTGTCCAGTGCATCTGCCTGTGCAGGCGGCAAGCATAAGAGCTATGTTTTAGCGGCCATGAAAGCAAAGTTTGCGGACAATGCAGTGCGCTTCAGCTTTTCAAGGTACACAACAGAAGAGGAAATTGATAAAACTATTGAAGCTGTAAAGGACGTATTGAGGCTGTTCAGAAGATAGGTAAAACTTACTAAAGACCACAGCACGGGACACTCCCTACCCACAGCCAACCCACTTTTCGTTTTGTCACAAGCTAAATGAAAAATGAATGAATGGGAGTGTCGCTGTTCCTTTAAAAAGTGTTGCAGTGGTCCCAGATAAAAGTAAACTGATATGACGAAAGGATATCACTATGAGAGAAATATTATTGGTAAAATACGGCGAAATTATACTTAAGGGTTTAAACCGTAATAAATTTGAAGACATGCTGGTGGGCAATATCCGCCGTGCCGCAGGTGACGAATGGATTGCATCTGTCAGAAAGAGCCAGGCAATTATTTACATTACTCCCTGCGAGGGAAGAGACATTGACGCTTTGGCAACACGCATTTCAAAGGTTTTCGGCATTGCATCCATAACACGTGCAGGTGTTTTTGAAAAGGACATGGACACAATTTTAGAAAAGGGCAGCGAATATGTTGTTTCTTTCATGGATAACGTTAAAACCTTCAAGGTGGAAGCAAAGCGAAGCGATAAAAAGTTCCCCTACAATTCTCCTGAAATTTCACGCCTTATGGGTGGTGCAATACTTTCAAAGTGCCATAGGTTAAAGGTTAACGTAAATGAACCTGATGCAATAGTAAGAGTTGAAATCCGCGACAACGAGGCTTATGTGTTCTCTGACAGTGCAGTTATAAAGGGCCATGGCGGCATGCCCGTAAGAAGTAACGGCAGAGCAACACTTCTTATTTCGGGCGGTATCGATTCGCCTGTAGCAGGCTACATGATGGCAAAGCGCGGCGTTGAATTGGAAGCAGTGCACTTTACATCGCCTCCTTACACAAGCGAATTGGCAAAGGAAAAGGTTGTATCTTTAGCTAAAATTATTGCTCAGTACACAGGTGGCTTTACAATGTATGTTGTGCCCTTTACAGAGCAGCAGCTTGCAATCCGTGACAATTGCCCTGAAGAGCACCTTACAATTATCATGCGCAGAATGATGATGAAGGTTACAGAAAAGATTGCAAAGAAAAACAAATCAATGGCACTTATTACAGGCGAAAGCTTAGGTCAGGTTGCCAGCCAGACAATTGAAGCCTTGTCCGTTACAAATGCATCTACCGAAATGAATGTTTTAAGACCCCTTATCGGCATGGATAAAGAAGAAATTATTCAGATTGCCAGAAAAATAGGCACCTTTGAAACAAGCATTCTTCCATATGAGGACTGCTGTACAGTATTTGTACCAAAGCACCCCACAACCCGTCCCAAGCTTGAAAACATACTTAAGAGCGAAAGTAAGCTCGATATGGACTACTGGGTAAATAAAGCATTGGAAGATACAGAGTGGATTAGGATTGAAGCAGAATGAGTGCACGGAGTGCACTCAACTAAGTTTGCCCTTACGGGCAAGTGAAGTTCAATAAATTGAGTGAAGTTGCCTTTGGCAGTGAAGTTTCGGCTGACACCGAAACGGCAAACTTAACTTCACTTTTACAAAGTAAAAACTTCACTGTGAGAAAAACTCACAACTTCACTTTTGCTTCAGCAAAAACTTCATCAATCATTCATTTGAAAAAGGTGGTTTTTTATGCTCACAGCAGAGATTATATGCGTAGGAACTGAGCTTCTTATGGGGCAGGTTTTAAATACAAACGAACAATATATTGCATCTTGTTTACCTCAGGCAGGCGTTGCACTTAACCATTCCTCTGTTGTAGGGGATAACCCCGAAAGGCTTAAGGCTGCACTGCAACTTGCAAAAAGTCGAAGCGATATTATTATAATGACAGGAGGCTTAGGCCCTACAGACGACGACTTAACCAAAGAAACCGTTGCCAAAATGTTCGGGAAAGAATTGGTGTTTCATTCCGAATGCATGGATAAAATGGTTTCTTACCTTAAGGAATCGGGCAAAAACCTTACAAAGAATAACGAAAAGCAGGCATATCTGCCCGAAGGCTGTATTGTTATTGAAAACAACAACGGCACAGCACCGGGCTGTATAATTGAAGAGGGCACAAAGAAGGCAATAATGCTTCCGGGTCCCCAAAGAGAAATGGTGCCCATGTTTAATGAAACCGTGCTGCCTTACTTGAAGGCTAAGTCGGGCGTCAGGCTGTATAGCCGTGTTTTAAGGCTTTTCGGCATAGGCGAAAGCCGTGCTGCAGCTATGTGTGATGAGCTTATTAAAAACCAGACCAACCCCACCATTGCGCCCTATGCAAAGGAAGGGGAGGTTACCTTCCGCATAACCGCCTCGGCAGAGACTGAAGAAGCGGCAAAGGCACTTACAGATAATGCCTGCGAAAAAATGTACGAAATACTTGGCGAGTACATTTACGGCGAGGGCGATGATGTAACAATGGCAGAGGTTCTGGTAAAAGAGCTTATTAAAAGAAAGCTCACTGTTTCCACTGTTGAAAGCTGTACCGGTGGACTTATAGGTAAAATGATAACCGAGGTTTCGGGTGCAAGCAGCTGCTACGGCTTTGGCTTTGTAACCTACGCAAATGAAGCGAAAATGCAGCTTGTCGGCGTAAAGAAGGAAACTCTTGACACCTACGGTGCTGTAAGCGAGGAAACTGCAAGGGAAATGGCAGAGGGTGCAAGGCGTGTTTCCGGCAGCGATATAGCGGTTAGTGTAACAGGTATTGCAGGGCCCACCGGCGGCAGTGCAGAAAAACCTGTCGGACTTGTATATATCGGAATAAGTGATGCAAAGGGAACAGAGGTTTACCGCTTTGTGCAGCATGGCGACAGAGAAAGAGTAAGAAACAAAAGCGCACTTTGCGCCTTGGATATAATATTGAAAAGGATAAAGAAGCATTGACTAAATCCCACAACACAGGAAAATAAATGAATTGCAAGCTTTGCTTGCATGAATTATGCTCCGCATATGAAGAATGAATAGTTTTCTTTGAAAACGTTAATGTTGAAACTCGTATACGAGTTTCTTCCGAAATGCCCTTCGGGCAATTCATGACACATGGTGTCAATTCATACGAAGTAATTCATGCCGAAGGCAATTCATTATGTTGCGATTACCTGATAAAAGTAAAATGATATAAATGAGGTGTAGGTATGCAAAAAATAGCATCTTTTACAGTTGACCACGATCTGCTTACAGAGGGTATGTACATATCACGCATTGACGGAGACGTTACAACCTTTGACATGAGAACAAGAGTGCCAAATTCAGGCGACTATATGGACAATATTACCATGCATTCTGTGGAGCACATGTTTGCCACATTGGTCCGTAACAGCGCAATTGGCGAAAACGTTATATATTTTGGTCCCATGGGCTGCAGAACAGGGTTTTATCTTTTAACAAGAGATGTGGAACCCGACATTGTTTTTGAAGAAACAAAGAAGGTTTTACAAGGCATTCTTAAGGAAGAAAAAATGTACGGTCAGTCAAAGAAAGAGTGCGGAAACTATCTTGAGCTTGACCTGGAAAAAGCGAAAATTGAATGCAGAAGATATCTTGAAATTCTCACCGCCAAGGGCGAAAAGAACGACTTTACCTACAAAGGAGAAAAAATATGATAGGCATTATTTGCGCAATGCAGATTGAAATTGATAAAATTAACGAAGCTGTTGAAAATAAAACTACCGAAAATGTCAGCGGTGTTACCTTCACAAAGGGCACGCTCTTTGGAAAAGAGGTTGTAACGGCAGTATGCGGAGTGGGCAAGGTTTTTGCGGCGATATGTGCCGAAGCTATGATAATTAAGTATAGCCCCGAGGTTATTATTAACACAGGTGTTGCAGGAACCCTTACAGACAAGCTTAACATTTGTGATGTGGCTGTTTCTTCTGATGTTGTTCAGCACGATATGGACACCTCGCCCTTAGGCGACCCTGTAGGGCTTCTTTCTGGTATAAACATTGTTAAAATACCTGCTGATATTACTGTTGCTGAAAAAATTGCTTCCTGCGTTGAGCGCATTGGTTTAAAGAGTGTTGTAGGAACAATTGCCTCGGGCGATCAGTTCATTAACAGTGCCGACAAAAAGAAATACATTGCCGAAACCTTTAATGCCATTGCCTGCGAAATGGAAGGTGGCAGCATAGGTCATGTGTGCTACGTTAACAAAACACCCTTTGCTGTTATCCGTGCCATAAGCGACGGCGCAGGGGACGAAAGCCATATGGATTACCCCACCTTTGCACGCCTTGCGGCAGATAAGGGCGCAGAGGCAGTAAAGCTTTTTGTAAAAGAATATTAATAAAAAGCCCATGTATAAGCGGCTTAATTTTAAGTCTTAAAAATCTTAAAATTAAGCCGTTTTTTACATTGACATTAAATACAAATGGTGCTAACATACCAATTGAAAGAAGGTGGCTTTTATGAAAACAGGAAAATGGATGTACAAATACATAAAGCCTTATGTGCCCGGAATGGCATTTGCATTTTTGCTTACAATTACAAACACCGTGCTCAGCAATGTGAGACCGCTACTTCAGGGTATGATTGTTGACGAGGTTTTCGGTAAGGGTAAAATATCGCTTCTGGGCTCCTTGGTTTTAGCAATGCTTTTAGCAGTACTTTTAAAGGATGTTTTCAGGGTTATTGACCACTACATTCTTGAAGGCACCAGCCAGAAGATAATTAAAAACATGCGCCTTGAGCTTTACGAGTCTCTCCAGAAGCAGGACTTCAAATTCTTCGACTCTAATCGCACAGGCGACATTATGAACCGCCTTACAGGCGATATAGACTCTATCCGTCACTTTGTGGCATGGGTTATGAATGGCATGATAGAAAACCTGTTTTTATTCATAACAGCCCTTGTTATTTTAGGCTCAATCAATCTTCCTCTTACATTGGTGCTTGTTTCCATAACCCCCGTTATAGGCATAACAGGCTTTTTCTTCTCAAGAAAGGTTGGCCCTGCATTCCGTAAAGCGCGTGCTATGTTAAGCCAGCTTAACACCGTTGCACAGGAAAACATATCGGGTAACCGTGTTGTAAAGGCAATGGTAAGAGAACAGTTTGAGCTTGGTAAGTTTGACGAAGCTAATAATGCATACAAAAATGCTAACATACAATCCAACCGCATTGCACAGAAGTATATGCCCTTCTTAAACTTCCTTGCAAACACCCTTAACGTGCTTGTGCTGGTAGTTGGCGGCTGGATGGTTATAACCGAAAAAATGAGCGTAGGTGACTATGTAACCTTCAACTCCATGAGCTGGGCGCTCAATGCTCCCATGCGCTCACTTGGCTGGCTTATTAACGATACAAGCAACATGATGGCAAGTGCAGAAAAGGTAAAGGAATTTTACCTTGCAGAGCCACTTATTTACGGCAACAAAAACGACAAAGAGAGAAATAAAAGGCTTGAAGGCAACGTGTGCTTTAAAAACGTTTCCTTCTCCTACGATGGTTCTCCTGCAATAAATAACGTGTCCTTCGAAGCAAAAAAGGGGCAGACAATTGCAATTATTGGCGAAACAGGCTCCGGTAAGTCTACCATTGCAAACCTTATGTTCCGCTTCTACGATGCTACCGAGGGCGAAGTGCTCCTTGACGGCATCAATGTAAAGGACATGAGCTTAAAGCATGTAAGAAAGAGCATGGCAATGGCTATGCAGGACATTTTCCTTTTCTCTGATACCATCGAGGGCAACATTGCCTATGGTAACCCCGACGCCACTGAGGAAGAGGTTAAAGATGCGGCAATAAAAGCCGATGCACATAACTTTATTTCAAGAATGCCCGAAGGCTACGATACAATCGTAGGCGAAAGAGGTGTTGGTCTTTCGGGCGGTCAGAAGCAGAGAATTTCGCTTGCAAGAGCACTTTTAAAGAATCCTTCAATACTTATTCTTGACGACACAACAAGTGCCGTTGATATGGAAACAGAAAAATACATACAACAAATGCTTTCTCACGAAGCAGGTAACAGAACAATGTTTATTATTGCGCACCGCATAAGCTCTGTTAAAAATGCCGACCTTATTCTTGTTATGGAAAAGGGCAGCATTATTGAACGCGGCACTCACGAAGAGCTTGTCAAGCTTGGCGGAAAATACAAGGAAGTGTGCGACACCCAGATGGGTAGCTTCAACGTAAAGGAGGGAGAATAATGGCTCGTAATAAATTTGACGTTGACGAAAGGCTGGAAAGTCAGTTTAAATTTGAGTACATTGTAAGATTGGCAAAATATCTCCTTCCTGTAAAAGGGTTAATGTTTTTAACCTTAGGACTTGTGGTTTTAACAAGCACGCTGGGCATGCTTTCGCCCATGATAACAAGGCATGCAATCGACGTAAGCCTTCCTATGAAGGATTTTAAAACCGTGCTTCTTTTAGGTCTGGGGCTTTTGTGCATTTACATTTTCAATGCAATTATTGAGCGCTTCCGTCTCAAGGCAATGAACATTGCAGGTCAGAGCCTTGTTGCCGATTTATGACGCGACGTTTTCAAAAAGCTTCAGCTTTTACCCTTCGACTTTTTCGACTCCCGTCCCCATGGTAAAATTCTGGTTAGGGTTATTAACTACGTAAACAGCATTTCAAACCTTATGACAGGTGGTCTTATAAACCTTGTTACCGATACCTTCACAATTGTTGTAACACTTGTTCTTATGATGGTATTGAGTGTTAAGCTCACACTTATAATGCTTTGCGGCGTTGTTGTATTCTCAGCAATTATTTTCATGATGAAAAACAAGCAGAGAAGAGTGTGGCAGAACTACAGCGCAAAGCAAAGTAACCTTAACGCATACATACACGAAAGCATATCGGGTATAAAGGTTACACAGTCCTTTAACCGTGAAAGAAAAAACAAGGAAATCTTTTCCGAGCAGTGCGAAAACGTGCGCACAAGCTTTATGAAGGCTAAAATTATTGATATATGCAACTGGCCCATGGTTGAAACCATTTCAACCATTACAACCTGTATGGTGTTCCTGGTGGGCGGTCATGACCTTATCAACGGCGGAATGGTTACTGCAGGTACACTCATTGCCTTTGTAGGCTATGTTTCCCATTTCTGGAACCCCATTCTTAACATTTGTAACTACTACAATCAGCTTGTAAATACCGCGGCATATCTTGAACGCATTTACGAGGTTCTGGACACTCCCGTGCTTGTAACAAATCTTCCCGGAGCTACTGATGTGGAAAATGTCAAGGGCGATGTGGAATTTAAAAATGTTGACTTCTCCTATGAAGAGGGCGTTAAAATACTGGATAATATGTCCTTTAATGTTAAAGCAGGCGAGACCGTTGCCATTGTTGGTCCCACAGGTGCAGGCAAAACAACCATTATCAACCTTTTAACACGCTTTTACGACATACAAAAGGGCGAAATTCTCATTGACGGCAAAAACATAACCGAATTTACATTGTCCTCGCTTCGCAGCAATGTAGGTGTTATGCTGCAGGACACCTTCATTTTCTCCGGTTCTGTTTACGACAACATCCGTTACGGTAAGCTCGATGCAACCGAGGAAGAAATAAGGGTAGCGGCAAAGGCCGTATGCGCCGATGAGTTTATAATGGAGCTTGAAAATGGCTACAGCACCGAGGTTAACGAGCGAGGCAGCCGCCTTTCTACAGGTCAGAGACAGTTGATTTCCTTTGCACGTGTGCTTCTTAGTGACCCGAAAATTCTTATCTTAGACGAAGCAACAAGCAGCATTGACACAAAAACAGAAAAGGCTCTCCAGGAAGGCATTAACCGTCTTTTAGAGGGACGAACAGGCTTTGTAATTGCACACCGTCTTTCCACCATACGAAACGCCGACCGCATTATGTACATCGATAAGGGTACAATAAAGGAAATCGGCTCCCATGACGAGCTTATGGAAAAGAAAGGGCTTTACTACAAGCTTTACACAAGTCAGTATTCCGAATAATTTTAAAGACAGCATGAGTTTTGTCGTGCTGTCTTTTTCATTTGTTAAAAGTGAATTTTTTTTGAACGCATATTGTTTTTATTGACTATAGAGCCAAAAAGGTATAAAATGTATAGAAAGTTAAGAATTGGTAAAGAAAGCGACTGATTGTATGTCGGATGAAAATAAATATGCACATTTAAGGGCAATAAACCAGATAACCCAGTTCGGGCTTGATATGGTTACGCCCATAGTTTTGTGCACCATTGCTGCTGTGTGGGCAAAAAATAAGTTCAACATTGGTAATTGGATAGTAATTGTGGCAATAATACTTGGTATAGCCGCATCGGCATTAAACATGCTGAAGTTTATAAAAACAGTAAACAAGGAAGTGGGAGGTAAAAATAATGACCAAGAGCGTAAAGACTGACGTGTTGAGAGTTTGCGCAGGCAACTTTATTCTCGGCGCGGTTATGGTTCTCATTTTTGCTGTTATCGGGCAATTTTCCCTTCCTGTTATATGGGGGGCACTATTGGGCAATGCCTTTGTTTCCTTAAGCTTTTTCTGGCTTGCTGTTTCGGTTTCAAAAAACGTTGAAAAGGACCCGGAGAATGCAAGAAAAAGGGTTTCTGCAACATATACCTACCGACTCCTGGCAATGGCTGCAATGGTGGTTATTGCAATAAAGCTTCCCATGTTTAATTGGGTGGCGGCAGTTGTTCCGCTTTTTTATCAGAGGCTGGTTATAACCGTAGTCGGTAAGCTGCGCGTAAAAGAAGATTCGAAAAAAGAGGTGGCTGAAAATTGAACCTTGAAATAAGAGGCCCGAAGGTGCTGTTTGAAATACCCCTTTTAGGCGGCATAAAAATTTCGGAAACAATTGTTCACGGCTGGCTGGTTGTTCTGCTTATCGGTTTTTTGTGCTGGTTTTTTACAAGAAACCTTGTAACGAAAAACCCTTCTAAAAGACAGCTTGCTGCCGAAAAAATTTATTTTATGTTAACTAATCTTGTGGAAGGGGTTATGGGCAAAAAGTGGTCAGGCTTTACGCCTTATATAGGTGCACTTTTTGCATACTCCATGTTCGGCTCATTAATAAGCCTTACAGGGCTTCGCTCAGTAACGGGCGATTTGTCCACAACAGGTGCAATGGCAATTCTTACAAGCATTATGGTCATTGTAACAAGCATAAAAGCAAAGGGTGTGGGCGGTTGGTTAAAGGGCTATGCAGAGCCTGTGGCGCTTATTACACCCATTAATATTATAAGTGAATTTGCAAACCCTGTTTCAATGGCGTTCCGTCATTTTGGTAACATTGCCGCAGGCATTGTAATTACAGGAATGATGTATGCAGCCTTAGCAGGTGCGTCCAACCTTCTTTTGGGCTGGATTCCCGTTGAGTTCATTGCAAACATTCCCATTCTGCAGGCAGGCATACCTGCGGTGCTGTCGATATATTTCGACCTTTTCACAGGCTTTTTGCAGGCGTATATCATTTCCATGCTCACCATGGTAAATGTATCGAGCGCAGGAGAGTAAATTTGAATGATATGCCTGATGGCATGATTTGGCTTCGCCATGATATGTCTGTCGACATGATATGAACCTATGGTTCATTAAGATAGAAAAAATCTAAGATTTGCATAGCAAATCTACCATAATGCACGAAGTGCATATCATGTGTTATGGCACATATCATTACGGAGTAATATCATGCGCAAAGCGCATATCATCAATCATATTGTTTTAAATTAAAATGTATATATAAAATTTTTTGGAGGTATTATTATGGACACAAATTTAGTAAGAGCTATAGTTATGGCAGGTAGCGCAATCGGTGCAGGTTTGGCAATGATTGCAGGTATTGGTCCCGGTATCGGTCAGGGCTTTGCTGCAGGTAAGGCTGCAGAGGCTGTAGGCCGTCAGCCCGAGGCTAAGGGCGACATTACATCCACAATGTTATTTGGTTGTGCGGTTGCAGAATCTACAGGTATTTACGGTATTGTAATTGCTCTGTTGCTTCTTTTCGTTGATCCCTTTGGTGTAGGCAAGTTTGACTTTTAATTTTAAGTGAGGAGGATATCCATGGAACAGTATTTATCTTTTGTTACATTGGATACATGGACCTTCATTTTCACTTGGGTCAATCTTTTAATTTTGTTTTTCCTTGTAAAAAAACTGTTTATGAAGCCTATGCAGAAAATGCTTGACGCAAGAAATGCAGAAATAGAGGCAGATTATTCCAAAGCAAAAAATGCACAGACTGAAGCCGACAAATTGCGTGAGGAATACGAAGAAAAGCTTTCTATTGCGCAAGAAGCGGCAGAAAAAATCGTTGCCGATGCAACAATGAGTGCCAATCTCAGAAGCGATGCAATCGTGAAGGAAGCCGAGGAAAAGGCTGCAGGCATGATTGAAAGAGCGCAGAAGAATATTGATGCACAGCGTGATGCAGCCTATGCCGACATCAAAAAAGAGGTAGGCACAATGGCTGTTGATATTGCAAGGAAAATTATTGAAAAGGACATTGACAAGAAGGACCATGAAGAGCTTATCAACAAAGCCCTGGAAGGGTTAGGTGGCTCAGATGAATGAGAGGGTTAGTTTATACGCCTCATCTCTTTATAACGTGGCTCAGGAAGAAAAATGTGAAAGGGAAGTGCATGAAAGCCTTGTAATGGTAAAGGCTGTGCTTTCCGAAAACGGCGAATATGTGAAAATTATGTCCTCAGCGGCAATTGCCCTTGAGGAGCGCGAAAAGCTTCTTGAAGAGGCATTTTCGGGAAATGTGCATCCGTTTGTTCTTAATTTCATGAAGCTTCTTTCTAAAAAAAGAGCTTTTGAAATTCTGCCTATGGTTGCCGAAAGCTACGAAAAGGCATACTTTAAGGACAACAACATTGAACGCGTGAAAATAACTACAGCTATTGAGCTTGGTGACGAAAAGAAGGCAGAAATATTAAAAAGAATTTCTTCTTCAACAGGGAAGGAGCTTCTTGCTCAGTTTCTGGTGGACGAGACTCTTATGGGCGGAATCATTATCGAAACCGAACAAAGCAGCATCGATGCGTCACTTAGCGGCAAGCTTGAGTCAGTAAAGAGATATATAAGCAAAATTTAACAGTTTGGGGTGACATTTTTGCGACTTAATTCAGATGAAATTGCAAGCATTATAAAAGAGCAGATAAAAAACTATTCAGATAAAACAAAAGAAACCGAAACAGGCAGGGTTATCGAAGTAGGTGACGGTATTGCCACAGCAACAGGCTTGGAAAACTGCATGGCTAACGAGCTTGTAGAATTCGAAAACGGCGAAGTGGCAATGGCATTAAACCTTGACGAGGGCACAGTGAGCCTTTGTATTTTAGGTAACGATGTTGGCATTAAAGAGGGTAGCCTGGTAAAAAGAACCGGCAGAGTTGTTGAGGTAGGTGTGAGCGAAAAGCTCATAGGCAGAGTTGTAGATGCTCTGGGCAGACCTATCGACGGCAAGGGCGACATTAAATTTGACACCTTCCGCCCTGTTGAAGTTAAGGCACCCGGTATTATTGAAAGAAAAAGCGTCAGCGTGCCCCTACAGACAGGCATTAAGGCTATCGACTCCATGATTCCTATCGGTCGCGGTCAGCGTGAGCTTATTGTAGGTGACAGACAGACAGGTAAAACAGTTATTGCAACAGATACTATCATTAACCAGAAGGGGAAGGATGTTATCTGTATTTACGTTGCAATCGGTCAGAAAAAGTCTACCGTTGCACAGGTGGTTGAAACACTGGAAAAGAACGGTGCTATGAACTATTCTATTGTTGTTTCCGCAACAGCAAGTGACAGTGCACCGCTTCAGTATATTGCTCCTTATTCAGGCTGCAGTATTGGTGAATACTTTATGGCACAAGGTAAGGACGTGCTCATTATTTACGACGATTTGTCAAAGCATGCTGTTGCATACAGAGCAATGAGCCTTCTTATCCGTCGCCCTCCGGGACGAGAAGCTTACCCCGGTGACGTATTCTACCTTCATTCGAGACTATTGGAAAGAGCAGCTTGTCTTGCACCCGAATACGGTGGAGGCAGCCTTACAGCCCTGCCTATTATTGAAACACAGGCAGGCGACGTATCTGCATACATTCCCACAAACGTAATAAGTATTACCGACGGACAGATATTCCTGGAAACGGAACTCTTCCACAGCGGCATTATGCCTGCTGTTAACCCGGGTATCAGTGTAAGCCGTGTAGGTGGTAGTGCGCAGATTAAGGCAATGAAGAAGGTTTCGGGCAAATTAAAGCTTATGTATTCCCAGTATCGTGAGCTTGCGTCCTTTGCCCAGTTCGGCTCAGACCTTGACGAAGATACAAAGGCGCGCCTTGCTCAGGGTGAAAGAATTGTTGAAATCTTGAAGCAGGGCAGAAACAAGCCTGTTCAGGTTGAATTACAGGTTGTTATTATTTACGCTTGCGTAAACGACTACCTTAAGGACATTCCCGTTCAGCGTGTTTCTGAGTTTGAAACCTTCCTTTTTGAAAATATACAGAATAATTTCATGCAGATAATTGATTCCATAAGCAAAACAAAGGACCTTACAGAGGAAACCGAAAAGCTTATTATTACTGCAATTGAGGATTCTAAAAGCAAATTTTTTAATTAACGGGGTGGGAAAATGGCCCAGTCTACAAAATTAATTAAAAACAGAATAAAAAGCGTTGAAGGCACAAAGCAGATTACCAAGGCAATGGAGCTTGTGGCTACAAGTAAGCTCAGGAAAGCGAAGGAAAACATGGAGCGTATTCAGCCCTATTTTCAATCGCTGAAAAGCCTTGCCGAGGACCTTATGGAAAACAATACCGACTTTTCCTCGCCCTTTTGTAAAGGCGACGAAAGTAAAAGTGCATGCCATGTTGTAATTGCAGGTGACCGTGGCCTGGCAGGTGGCTATAACGCAAATCTTTTCCGTTCTCTTAAAGTTAAAGAGGGTGACTACATTGTTCCCATCGGCAAAAAGGTTTGTGAGTATTTTGCGAAAAAAAACGTGCATATTTTAACCTACGATTATGCCCTGGCAGGGAAGGTGCGCGCAGGTGACTGCACGCGCATAGCTCAGCTGATTGCAAATGAGTATAAAGCAGGCAAGTTCGGAAAGGTAGATGTCAGCTACACAAAATTTGTGAACGTTTTAACCTTCCTTCCGGAAACCGAAGCGCTTTTACCCTTTGTGCCGGACTCTGAAAGAGAGAAAAAGGCAGGGGTGCTTACCGTTTATGAGCCGGGTGTAGAGGCTGTTTTCAATCAGCTCATTCCCCAGTATGTATCGGGAATCATTTACGGTGCTGTTACAAGCTCGGTTGCGTCGGAGCTTTCCAGCCGAAGAAATGCAATGCAGGCGGCAAATAAAAACGCCGATGAAATGATTGGCGATTTAACTTTGAAATATAATCGCTCCAGACAAAGTGCAATAACTCAGGAAATTACTGAGATTGTTGCAGGCAGCGAGATATAAAAAACGAGGTGTAAGTTATGGCAGAAAACAATGTTGGCAGAGTTGTTCGTGTTGAAGGCCCTGTCATTGACGTAAGGTTTGAAGGCAATCTTCCTAACCTTAATAATGCCCTTATAGTTAAAAACAAGGATACAGATATAACTGTTGAGGTTGCACAGCACATAGGCGACGACGTTGTGCGCTGTATTGCCATGAGCTCAACAGACGGTCTTGCCCGCGGTAGTGAAGTTGTTGATACGGGAAGCGGCATAAGTGTTCCCGTTGGCAGAGGCACTCTCGGCAGAATTTTCAACCTTTTGGGTGAACCTGTGGATAACCTCCCTGCACCTGAATGCGAGGAAAAGTGGTGTATTCACCGCCCTGCGCCCTCTTACGAGGAGCAGGAAGGCAGCAGCGGCATTCTGGAAACAGGTATTAAGGTCGTTGACCTTATCTGCCCCTATGCAAAGGGCGGTAAGATAGGCCTTTTCGGCGGCGCAGGCGTTGGTAAAACAGTTCTTATTATGGAATTAATAAACAACGTTGCCAAGGAGCACGGCGGCCTTAGTGTGTTCAGTGGCGTAGGCGAAAGAACAAGAGAAGGTAACGATTTATATAACGAAATGAAAGAATCGGGTGTTATTGACAAAACAGCCCTGGTATACGGTCAGATGAACGAGCCTCCGGGAGCAAGAATGAGAGTTGCTCTTTCCGGTCTTACAATGGCGGAATACTTTCGTGACAGAGAGAGTCAGGACGTTCTTCTCTTTATTGACAACATA
>JAFQLL010000050.1 GCA_017414645.1 Clostridia bacterium
ACACAGTAAAGACATTCAACGCTGAAAACAACAAGGACTTCTCCACACAGGTTGAAGCTCTTAAGGATTGCGACGTTATCTTCCTTCCCATCTACTACACAGAAGCAGGTCTTATCGCTAAGGCTTGTGTAGCTAAGGGTTGCACAGCTGTTCTCTTCGGTTGCGACGGTCTTGATGGTGTTGCAGGTCAGATTGACGAAACTGTAACAAACACAATCAAGTACATCACTCCCTTCGACGTTAACAGCACAGACGAAACAGTTGCTAACTTTGTTGCAGCTTACGAAGCTAAGTACAACACAAAGCCCGACCAGTTCGCAGCTGACGGCTACGATGCAGTTATGGCTATTTATGAAGCTATGAAGGCAGCAGGCGTTAACGACGTTACAATCGCTCCCGATGCACTTTGCGAAGCAGTTACAGCAGCTATCACAGCTGATGGTTTCTCCTACACAGGTGCTACAGGTACAATGAGCTGGAGTGCTTCCGGTGCAGCTACAAAGGTTCCCGTAATCATCGAACTCAACAAGTAATTAACGCAAATTTTATCTCAGTCTGGTTGGACATGGACAACATGTCCAACCATTCTTTGGTTTATAGAAACAGCATTTCTATGAAGCAAAGAGTGGTTGGGCGAGCCTGATCACAATAAAATAAAGGAGCAACATTGTTATGATTACATTAATAGACGGTCTCAGTCTGGGCAGTATCTACGCCCTTATTGCACTCGGCTACACAATGGTGTATGGTATTGCAAAAATGCTGAACTTCGCTCATGGTGACATTATCATGGTTGGCGCTTACGCAATTATGGTTACTCTTTCCCAAGAGGTAACTAAAGCTATTGCTTCCATTAATCCGGGATTGGTAGTTTATTCACCTCTTCTTGCAATTGTATTGTCAGTAGTCATCTGTACAATCCTGGGCATTCTGGTAGAAAAGCTTGCTTATAAACC
Organism: Clostridia bacterium; assembly: GCA_017414645.1. Taxonomy (GTDB): domain Bacteria; phylum Bacillota; class Clostridia; order UMGS1883; family UMGS1883; genus RGIG1927. The sequence continues at coordinate 957 of JAFQLL010000050.1, forward strand.
TTTAAGAGGCGCTTCACCTCTTGCGGTTCTCATTACTGCTATCGGTGTGAGCTACTTTTTGCAGGGCTTAGCACAGCTTGTGTTCGGTTCTCAGCCCAAGCCTGTAGGCAGTGCATGGAAGTTGCCTGCAATTGAGGCAATCAACAAACTGGGCATTACAACTGCTGCAGCAGTTACACTTGTTTGCGGTATCATCATTATGATCGCACTTACTCTTTTCATTAACTGCACAAGAACAGGCAGCGCAATGCTTGCTGTAAGTGAAGACAGAGGCGCGGCAATTCTGATGGGTGTTAACGTAAATAAAATTATTTCCATCACATTTGCTATAGGTTCTGCTCTTGCGGCTTTCGCAGGTATGTTCTATCTTTTCCAGATCCCCAACACAGAACCCACATTGGGTGCTATGCCCGGTATCACAGCCTTCACAGCGGCAGTTATCGGTGGTATAGGCTCAATCCCCGGTGCTATGATAGGTGGCGTGCTTTTAGGCGTTATCGAAAAGTTCTGCCTTGCATCACCTCTGGCACCTTATACAGTTGCTATTAAATTCAGCTTACTTATTTTAATTCTGCTTGTTAAGCCTACAGGTCTTCTTGGCAAGGTTGTAAGAGAGAAGGTGTGATGAATGGGAAAACTTAATATTAAAATTAAACCCAAGCACCTTGTGAATTACACTATTGTGCTTGTAATGCTTCTTGTGGGCGTTGTAATGCTCGAAACAGGAAACCTTCGCCCCTCCATTGCACAGCTTTTCACACAGATTGGCTACAGCATCATTCTGGCGGTTTCTCTTAACTTTGTTGTTGGCTTCCTTGGCGAGTTAAGCCTTGGTCATGCAGGCTTCATGTGTGTTGGCGCATACATCGGTGGCTTAAGTGCCGTTTTGCTTAAAGAGGTGCTCGGTGCATCTGCAAAATTGCCCGTACTTATTATTGCAATGCTCATTGGCGGCTTCAGTGCGGCAATATTCGGCTTTGTTATCGGTCTTCCGTCTCTCCGTCTTAAGGGCGACTACCTTGCAATTGTTACTCTTGCTTTTGGCGAAATCGTTCGTAACGTGTTCATGAACCAGAAAATTTTCGGCGGTGCAAGAGGTCTTACAACAGGCTCTCTTACATACGACACAAGAAGAGCACCCACACTTTTCATTGTTACATTCATTGTAGCTTTGGTTATGCTTATTATCATTCAGAACATTGTCCGCAGTAAGCACGGCAGAGCAATTACCGCTATCCGTGATAACGAAATTGCTGCAAAGGCAATGGGCATCAACATAACCTTCTACAAGCTTTTTGTATTTATTGTTGCAGCGTTTTTCGCAGGCTGTGCCGGCGTTATTTACGCTCACACAACAACACCTGTTTTGTACACATTCTTCTCCTACAACTATTCTATCGAAATTCTTGTAATGGTTGTATTGGGCGGCATGGGTTCAATTACAGGCTCAATCTTCTCAGCAATGTTCATAACTATTGTAAACTTTATGCTTCAGAGCCAGCTCTCCGGTGACCTTGCTTCGCTCCGTAACCTTATCTATGCTATAATTCTTATAGTTGTGGTTGTGTTCAGCAATGCGCCTGCTCTCAAGAGCTTCAGAGAAAAGTATTCCTTGGGTGCACTTTTTGCAAAGCTGTTCCGCGGAAAGCTTTCTGACCCCTCAAAGAGAAAAGACGACGAAGCTAAATGGGACAGAGTGCCCACTAAGATTAAGATGGATGCACTCCTGTCAACAGACTTGAATGTTGACTATACTCCCGCTCGTCCCGAGGACGTAAGCGGCGGAAAGGAGGGCAAATAAGATGAGCGACATCATGCTTAAAACCGAAAATCTCGGCATTACTTTCGGTGGCTTGAAGGCTGCCCAGGATGTTAATATCTGCATCAGGAAAAAGCAGCTTTACGGTCTTATCGGCCCTAACGGTGCAGGTAAAACAACAATCTTTAACCTTCTTACAGGTGTTTATAAGCCTACAGCAGGTAAGTTCTACCTCGATGGGGAAGAGCTTACAGGCAAAACACAGGAGGCTATTAACCGCAAGGGTATTGCAAGAACCTTCCAGAACATCCGTCTTTTCAACAACATGACTGTTGTAAGAAACGTTATGGTTGGTCTTCATAATAATCCCGAATTCAAATGCAACCCCTTTGTAAGCGCTTTCAGATTGCCCCGTCACTTTAAGGTGGAAAAGGCAATGCGTGAAAGAGCAAAGGAGCTCCTTCGTATTTTTGGTCTTGAAGACGAAAGAAACTCTCTTGCATGCAACCTTCCCTATGGTAAGCAGAGAAAGCTCGAAATTGCCCGTGCACTTGCAACTAACCCCAAGCTTTTGCTTCTGGATGAACCTGCGGCAGGTATGAACCCCCAGGAAACAGAGGAATTGATGGACACCATCCGTTTTATCAATAAAGAATTTGACCTTACAATCCTTCTTATTGAACACGATATGAAGCTTGTAGGCGGCATCTGTGAAGAGCTTACCGTGCTTAACTTCGGTAAGGTGCTTGCAGAAGGCGAAACAAAAGAAGTTCTTAATAACCCTGAGGTTATCAAGGCATATATCGGCGATTAAGGAGGGAATTATTATGGCAATGTTAGAAGTAAAAAATATTGAAGTTTGCTATGGAATGATTCGTGCTATCAAAGATATTTCCTTTGAAATCAACAAGGGTGAAATCGTTGCTCTTATCGGTGCTAACGGTGCAGGTAAAACAACCACACTTCACACTGTTTCAGGTCTTTTGAAGCCCACTGCAGGTCAGGTTTTGTTCGATGGTAAGGATATTTCAAAAATACCTGCCCATAAAATTGTTACCATGGGTATGGCTCACGTGCCCGAAGGCAGACGCGTGTTCCAGCAGCTCAGCGTGCTTGATAACCTCAAGCTCGGTGCATACACAAGAACCGACAAAAAGGAAATTGCAGAAAACCTTAAAAAGGTTTACGAGCATTTCCCTCGTCTTGCTGAAAGAAAGCATCAGATTGCAGGCACACTTTCCGGTGGTGAGCAGCAGATGCTCGCTATGGGTCGTGCACTTATGAGTAATCCTGACATTATCCTTATGGATGAACCTTCCATGGGCCTTTCGCCCCTTCTTGTAAAAGAAATCTTCGCGATTATCGAAGAACTTCATAAGGCGGGCGCAACCATCCTTCTTGTTGAACAGAATGCGAAAATGGCGCTTAGTGTTGCCGACAGAGCATATGTTCTCGAAACAGGCTCTATTGCAATGAGCGGCAATGCAAAGCAAATGCTTGACAACGACGACATTAAGAAAGCATATCTCGGTCAGTAATATAAAAGCTCGGAAGAAAATCTTCCGAGCTTTTGTGATATATGCACGCATGTTATATATTTACTTCGTCAATACGATATAAATCCCTCAAGGATTTGCGATATGCTTTGCAGCGCAAAACTATGTCGGGAAAACAAAAACGCCGTAGGATTTCTCCTACGGCTGGTCTGAGTGGGGAGACTCGAACTCCCGGCCTCTTGAACCCCATTGAGTGCCTTACGACACTCTGGAGGGGGACTATATACCGAAAAACAACACACTTGATATTCTGGTTATTTTGATTTCACAAACATCTTGCATATGATGCTTAATTTTTAAACACTCGCCGTTTTCTTGCGGTCCATTAAAAGTCCAATTAAAATCAATCCCATGGTA
>JAFQLL010000051.1 GCA_017414645.1 Clostridia bacterium
AAATCAAATTTATTTTTTGCCTTATAGGAAATACGCAATTTCCTATAAGGGAACAAAGTGTATCCGACACTCCTTGGCAACAACTCAAGCTAAGGCAGACAGAAGAGAAAACACTTTGTAATGCCATATGCGTTTTCCGAGCCATGCGAGGAAATTCTCGCACGGCAATAAAATCAAATTTATTTTTTACCTTATAGGAAATACGCAATTTCCTATAAGGTAAAAAGCTCCCTTTCGGGGAGCTTTTTTAGTTCATGCTGTATTGACTTTTTACCCTTTCAGGTGTATACTGATACTTAGTTTCAATTTCAAAAAAGGAGGCAAAAAAATGCCTGTACATCATAACACAAAGCAAAAGGCTTTAATTACCGAGGTTTTAGAAAATAACCGCAATCACGTTACCGCCGAGGACGTAATCACACTACTTCATCAGCAGGGCGAAAAGGTAGGCAGAGCAACCGTTTACCGCTACCTTCGTGAGCTTGAAGAGGCAGGCAAGGTAAGAAAATACACCTTAGGCGAAAAGAATACCGCCTACTATCAGTACACAGGCGAAGATGATAACTGTCACGGTCATTATCATTTAATGTGCGACGTATGCGGCAAGCTGGAGCACCTTGACCATTCTGTTGCAGAAAGCTTTGCAAAAAGCGCCCGTGAAAGCTACGGCTTTGTAATTGACTGCTCCAGAACAGTTTTTTACGGCAAGTGCAAAAATTGCGCAGGACTGTGAGGTGCACCATGAAAAAAATACTTTCTTTATTACTTATACTTATGCTTCTGCCCCTCTCGGGCTGCAGTACGGAAAATGCTTCAGATGGCAAAATCCACATAACAGCAACGCTTTTTCCCCAGTATGACTTTGCCCGTCAGATAGGCGGCGACAAGGTTGATGTAACCCTTTTACTTCCCGCAGGTCAGGAAAGCCATCTTTACGACCCATCCCCTGCTGACATGGCAAAAATTTCAAAAAGCGATTTATTTATTTACACAGGCGACATGATGGAGGGCTGGGCAGGCGACATTGCTTCCTCTGTTGGGGGGAATGTAAAGGTGCTGGACGTTTCCGATAACATTGAGCTGTTCTCTCACGACGAAGAAGAGCATGACCACGCTCATTCACTCGACCCTCACATCTGGCTGGACTTTGACAACGCGAAAAAAATGTGCGCTAATATTGCAGCGGAGCTTATATTGCTCTCCCCGGAAAACGAAGAGTATTTTACTCAAAACCTTTTAAGCTATACAAATTCTCTTACAGAATTGGACGAGGAATATTCTGCGCTTTTTTCCAAGGGTCAGAATAAGGACTTAATTTTCGGCGGCAGATTTGCTGTGGGTTATCTCACAAGAAGATACAACATACAGTATAAATCCGCTTACGACTCCTGCAGTGCAAATTCTGAACCCAGCGTACAGGACGTGGCAGCACTTTCCGACTATGTAAAAGAAAATGATATAAAGGTTGTTTTCTGCGAAGAGTTTTCCGACCCGAAAATTGCCCGCGAAATTGCAGCTTCTAATAATGCAGAGGTATTGGTGCTGCACTCTTGTCATAACACAAGCCAGGCTGAGCGTGAGAATGGTGAAACCTTTATTTCAATTATGACACAAAACTTATCAAACATCCGAAAGGGGCTTATGTAATGGAAATATTAACAGCCTCCTGCGTTACAATAAACTACGGCAATGTAACCGCAGTTGACAATGCCTCCTTCACAGTTAACGAGGGCGACTACTTCTGTATTGCAGGTGCAAACGGAAGCGGCAAATCCACTCTTTTGAAGGGTATTGTAGGGCTTGCACCCATAAAAAACGGACATTTGCACATTCACTTTCCCAAAGAGCAGATTTCGTATCTCTCCCAGTCCAACAAAGCCGACAGAGATTTCCCCGCAACAGTATGGGAAATTATTCTTTCAGGCACCCAGAAATCGGGCAAAACTTTACCCTTCTATTCCAAGGAAGACAAGCTGCGTGCAGAGGAATCCATGGTTAAATTAGGCATGGAAAAATTTCGCAACACCCGCATAGGAAATCTTTCGGGCGGTCAGCAGCAAAGAGCGCTTCTTGCAAGAGCCTTGTGTAAAAAGCCACGCCTCATGCTTCTTGACGAGCCCTTTGCAGGGCTTGACAGTGCAATAAGCGAGGAGCTTTACAGCCTTTATCGTGAGCTTAACGACCAGGGCGTTACAATTGTAATGGCATCCCACGATTATCAGGCAATAGGGAAATATGCCTCCCGCGTTATGCTCATGAACAATTCCCATGTTGATTTTGTGGGTTCAATTGAAGAATGGAGGGCTAACTTATGGCAGAATTAATTAACCTTTTGTCCTACCCATTCATGCTTCGAGCTTTAGTAACAGGCACCGCAATTTCCTTTTGCGCGGCACTTTTAGGTGTTATTCTGGTTTTAAAGCGCTATTCTATGATAGGCCACGGCTTGGCAGACGTTGCCTTCTGTGCGGTGAGCTTAGCTGTTGCCTTGGGCTTAAGCCCTGCTCAGCACATTTTTGTTACACTGCCCGTTGTAGTGGCAGCCTCATTTGTTATCATGAGCTTAACCAGAAAAGGCGGCAAGGGTGACGTTGCCATCGGCATGGTGTCAACAGGTGCACTTAGCTTAGGTATTATAATAACAAGCCTTTCCAAGGGCTTTAATGTAGACGTTTATAATTACATGTTCGGCTCAATTCTTGCGTCCTCAGAGCATGACATGTATTTAAGCCTTGTGCTGGTTACGGTTGTGCTTATAATGTTTGTGGTTTTCTACAACCGCCTTTTCCTTATAACCTACGACGAAAGCTTTTCCGAGGCAAGCGGTATTAACGTAAATTTTTATCAGTTTCTTATATCGTTTTTAACAGCCCTTACAATTGTAATAGGCATGAGAATAATGGGCACACTTTTAATTTCCAGTTTAATTATTTTCCCTGCAGTTACAAGCCGAAGGCTGGTAAAGAGCTTCCGCTCACTTGTAGTGCTGTCAGCCGCTGTTTCAGTGGTGTGCTTCCTTTGCGGACTTTTCACATCTTACTTTCTTGACCTGCCCACAGGAGCATCAATTGTAGGTGCAAATATTATTGTATGTGTTATAGTTACCCTTTGCACATTAAGAAAGGAATAAAATTATGGATATAAACGAACTTAAACGCAAGGTGCATTCTACCGAGCTTTACTTTGAAAGCAGCGAGTTTTTAGGTGAGCAGAGAGAATGTCTGGAGCTTTTATACGATTTTAACAATACACGTCCCTCAGAGATGGCAAAAAGGCAGGAGCTTTTAAAGAAAATGTTTGCGGAGCTTGGCGAGGGCTGTTACATAGAGCCTCCGCTTCGTTCCAACTGGGGTGGCAAGCACATTCATTTCGGGAACCATGTTTATGCAAACTTTAATCTTACAGCAGTTGACGACACGCATATCTACGTTGGCGACAACACAATGATTGGGCCTAATGTAACAATTGCCACTGCAGGACATCCCATATATGTTCCCCTCCGCGAAAAGGGCTGTCAGTTCAATGCAAGTGTAAAAATAGGCAAATGCTGCTGGATAGGTGCAGGAAGCATAATTCTGCCCGGCGTTACTATAGGTGATAACACAGTTATAGGCGCAGGAAGCATTGTAACACGCGACATTCCCGAAAACACTGTTGCCTTCGGCAACCCTTGCCGTGTAATGCGCCCCATAGGTGAAAGAGACAGAGAGTATTATTTTAAAGATTTAAAAATTCCGGAGGAACTGAAGTAAGTTAAATTATAATCACACCCTTTATGCCTGCTTTTTAGGCTACATAACCCAGGCAGTTGTAAATAACTTTGCTCCGCTTCTGTTTGTTATTTTCCACCAGCAGTTAAACATTCCCCTTCCGCAGATAACCCTTCTTGTTACAATTAACTTTCTTGTTCAGCTTTTTGTTGACTTTATATCGCCCTTTTTTGTTGACCGCATAGGCTATAAAAGGAGCATAATAATTGCTCATGTGTTCTCGGCAGCAGGGCTTGTAATGCTGGGCGTGCTCCCCACCCTCAGCGAAAATGCCTTTCCCATGCTGCTTTCTGCAGTAGTTGTTTATGCTGTAGGCGGCGGCATTATTGAGGTTCTGATAAGCCCCATTGCCGAGGCTTGCCCTACGGATAACAAATCTGCAGTAATGAGCCTGCTTCACTCCTTCTATTGCTGGGGCACTATGGGTGTTGTAATTATTTCAACACTTTTCCTTGCAGTATTCGGAAAGGGAAGCTGGCACACATTAGCCTGTATATGGGCGCTTCTTCCCACCTTTAACGCAGTTTTCTTTTCATTTGTACCCGTTAACCCCCTTACAGAGGAAAACAGCGCAATGAGCCTTAAAGAGCTTTTTACAAATAAGACATTTATCATATTCATTTTCCTCATGGTAAGTGCAGGCGCAAGTGAACAGGCAATGAGCCAGTGGGCATCCTACTTTGTTGAAAGTGCTTTAGGGGTTCCTAAGGCTATAGGCGACATAACGGGTGTGTGCCTGTTTTCGTTAATGATGGGCATTGCCCGTGTTGGGCACTCTCGCTTTGGCGACAAGCTTAAGCTGCGAACTTGTCTTATTGCAAGCGGCTCTTTAAGCATAGCTTCGTACATTATAGCAGCCCTCAGCCCATACAGTGTGCTTTCACTTGTTGGCTGTGCCCTCTGCGGCTTAGCGGCAGGCATTCTCTGGCCGGGGGTATTTTCCATGGCGGCAGAGCATTTTCCCAAGGGTGGCACATTAATGTTTGCCTACCTTGCTTTAGCTGGTGATTTAGGCTGCAGCTCAGGGCCCACGCTTACAGGCTTTGTTTCCTCAGCGTTTGCCGACAACTTGAACATAGGTCTTCTTGCTGCAACTATATTCCCCTTAATTTTAATAATTTCAGCATTATCATTAAAAAAGAGCCAATCTTAACAGATTGGCTCTTTTCCTTAACTCTTCACTATTCATTATTCACTCACAGCTTTAATTTATTAAAGCTGTGAACGGTCGTCGCCCATAAAGAACAAAGCCAATGTGCCCTGACCTGTATGAGCGGCAATAATTGTACCTATGTCAAAAATTTTAACATCAACGTTTTTGAACTTTTCTTCAACCATTGCTTTAACGGTGTTTGCATCGTCAATGCAGTCAGCATGGCAGATAAAGCACTTGCCCGAATAATCGTAGCCGTTCTGTGCATGCTCTTCCATAACCTTAACTGTTTCAGCCATTGCCTTTTTCTTGCTTCTTACCTTGCCGTAAGCATGAATGCTGCCCTCTGCGTTAAGACGCATGATGGGGCAAATGCCCAGAACTGTACCAAGCATTGCAGCAGGACCGGAAACACGGCCGCCGCGCTTAAGGTGGAAAAGGTCTGTAGCATAAATCTGATGATGAACATTGAGGCGGTTTTCAAGCACCCATGCTTCAATTTCTTCCATGGTGCTGCCATTGTCACGCATGTCTGCAGCATAGTCAACAAGCATTCCGTAGCCTGAAGCACTGGCAAGTGTATCCACAACAATGAGCTTTCTGTCAGGATATTTTTCCTTAAGCTCGTTTGCAGCGTTCATGGCATTTACAACAGATGCGGACATACCTCTGCCGAATGCAAGGTGCAACACGTCGCCCTTTTGTAAAAGCTCTTCAAAATATTCAAGATAGGTGTAGTGGTTAATCTGTGATGTAGAGGGCATTTTGCCTTCCTTAAGCATACGATGGAATGCCGGCAGCGCTTCAGGGTCTCTGCACATATCGTCAACATAAACCTCGCCATCTACTGTATAAGTATAGAACACAACTGTAATATCTCTTCCCGATACGTAGGAATAAGGCATATCAACTGTGGATTCGCAGGATAACTGGAACTTACTCATAACATTTCACCTCATAAATTTCTTATTGAACTAATTCTATCACTTTTAGCTGTGTTATTCAACAAACACATTAAAACGGAGTGTTGCTTTTGCAACACTCCGTCTATTTTACCATCTGCGTCCGCCGAAATTGCCACCGTTCCCTATATTGGTTACAGTACTGTTTTGTTCAATTGTATGAACGCTTTCACCGATTGTAACCGTATAGGTTTCGCCAATAGTCAACTTGTCAGACGAAAATACAATGCTGTTACCTGTTTTTATTGTGGTGTAGCTGTAAATTACTTCGCCTGCAGCATTCTTTATTACAATGTTACTGCCTGATGCAATGTTTTCAGGCACAATAAGTCTGAATGAGGGCTGCAGAGAATCATTATCCGGTGTTTCTGCCATACCCGATGCACCAAGAGCAATAATTGTACCGCCATTAACCCTTATAACACCACCGGAGTCAAGTGCACCGTTACCACTATTTGTGGGGCCTTCAACAATTATATTGCCGCCTTCAATAATCATTCTGCCGTTAGCATCCAGCCCGTCGCCTGAGGCATTTACAAAAATATTACCACCTGTAATAACAAGATCGTGACCTGTAGCAGCCTCCTTGTCCTGACGGTTAACCGCATCTCTGCCGCCTGTACCGCCTGCGTTTATGCCATCGTCGCTGCCCTTTATGTTTATTTCGCCGCCGTTAATGGTAAGGTTTGCTTTGCTCTCAAGCCCCTCGGTTGCCTTGAGCACGTCAATCTTTCCGCCGTCGATAACAACATCGCCATGGGCAGAAATGCCCTTACCCTTTTCAGATGAAAGGCTCAATTCGCCACCTGTTATATTAAGTGTGCCTGCACAATGTATTGCATGGTCGGCAGAATTTACAACTATGTTGCCGCCTGTGATTGTAACATCTGTTTCGCCCTTGATGCCCTTTGTTGCCGTAGCTTCATCCTCAGCTGTTTCGGGCTGTGTTACATTGCCATCAATGGGCATCATTTCATCAGGATTGCCAAAGCCCTCGGGAGGCATCATATTACCTTCGGGGCGTGTCATACCTTCGGGCGGCATCATATCGCCCTCGGGGCGTGTCATACCTTCGGGCGGCATCATATCGCCCTCGGGGCGTGTCATACCTTCGGGCGGCATCATATCGCCCTCGGAAGGCACCATGCCCTGCCACTCTCTGTTACCGCGGTTTTTCCAATTGCCTCGCTCTCCACCCGGGAATGGCTGTCCACCGGGGAAGCTATTAAAGGAATCGGCAACCTCGCCTGTGGTTGTCACGTTTATGTTGCCGCCTTCAATCACAACATCCTCTTCGGCCTGAATGCCGTCGCCCTTTGCAGTAACCGTTATGTCGCCACCAAGTATTTTTACGGTATTGTTTGCATGGATGCCATCCTTTTTATCGGCATTTAAAACAAGTGTACCCTCTTCAATTTTAATATCGTCGTCACTTGCAAGAGCATGGTGTGCCTTACTTGTAACGTAAAGAGTACCTTCACCCTTTATTTCAATATCGTCGTTGGAGAATATTGCCGCCTTAGCATCAACTGCGTATTTTTCGCCGTCTGTAATGTAGTTTTCTGTGCCCTTTGAAATTGTAATAAAGGACTTGTTTGTGTTTTCAAAGAAAATAACGGGGTTTGAGGGATTAGACAGCTTTACCCCTTCAAGACGAAGCTTAACCTTGTATTTTGTGTTAACATGAATCATTACGTTGTCATTTTCGCCTGTAACGGTAAAGTCGCCGCCCTCGGTTATGTATACAACATTGTCGGAAATTTCAACACCCTGCCCCGTAGCTGTCATACCGGTTACATTTATTGTGCCGGTGTTTTCCTTCCATTTATCTTTATTTGCTTCGTATTCGGCGGTTGTAATTTCAACGGTGTTTTTGTCACCTTTCCATTCAACCGTAGCATCTACACTTTCGCTCACGGCTCTTACAGGCACCATTGTACTGCCGTTTTCAATGAAGGGCGCAACATTCAGCTCAACCTTTTCGCCATTGAGCTCCATTTCCTTTTCACCGATAACAAGCTTTACAACCTTATCGCCTTTTGTTGCGGTAACACTTTTTTCGTCGTTATTCCATTCAACGCTCATGCCGAGAGCTTCAAAAATGGCTCTCATGGGCACCATTGTGCTGCCGTTTTCAATGCGGGCAGGTGTGGTGCAGTTAAGCTTTTCCTCGTCAATTTTTACAGTAACCTCCTGGGCATGTGAATATAAGCCGAGGCTGCCAAGAAGCATTACAGCCAATACAATGCATATTATCTTTTTAAATTTCATACTACCGCCTCCTTGGCTTAATAATATCCTTCAAGTATAGAGCTTTCGCCAAAGATTAATGAACAATTTGTTAATTTAGGAGTGCTATTGCGCGTGTTTCAATGCCTTCTTCACGGCCCGTAAAGCCCATTTTTTCGTTGGTTTTTGCCTTTACGTTTATTTGCGATGAGTCTATTTTCAAAACAGACGCCATCTTCTCTGCCATAAGAAGCTTATAGGGTGCCATTTTTGGCTTTTGTGCAATGATAATTGTGTCGATATTAACAATTTCAAAGCCCTTTTCCCTTACTCTTCTGCCCGCCTCTTCCAGAAGCAGTAAAGACGAAATGTCTTTATACTGCATGTCGGTGTCGGGGAAAAGTGTTCCTATGTCGCCAAGACCTGCCGCTCCTAAAATTGCATCTATCACAGCATGAACCAGTGCATCTGCATCTGAATGGCCTAAAAGCCCCTTGTCGTGTTCAATTTCTATTCCGCCTAAAATAAGCTTTCTGCCTTCAACAAGGCGATGTGTGTCGCAGCCTATACCAATTCTCATATTAATCCCCTTCCGATGCCTTTGGGCACCCATGTTTTAAAGAGCGCCTCTTGAGCGCAAAACCTCTGTCATGTACAAAACGTCCTCAGGATATGTAAGCTTAACATTGTCTCTGCCTGTTATAACGGTTTTAATGGGGTAGTTGCACCTTTCTACCAGCATGCATTCATCCGTCCCCTCAAAGCTGTCCTCCAAGGCTTTCTTGTGTGCCTCCAAAAGAATTTCCTTTTTAAAAATCTGGGGTGTTCTTACCTGCACTGTTTTTTCACGGTCAACGGTGCCTGTTATCATGCCGCCATCATCCACACTTTTCAAGGTGTCCACGCTTAAAACCGAGGCAACCGCACCACCAAAATCAATAGCTGCCTGTGCCACAAGGGTAATAGATTCGTCCTTGATAAGGGGGCGTGCGCCGTCGTGCACGGCGACGTAATTGCTTTCAGGAGAAACCTTTTCCAAAGCATTTTTTACGCTTTTCTGGCGTGTGCTTCCCCCTTCAACAATCCACACAACCTTTGCATAGCCGTTCTTTTTTACTATCTCACCGTACTCCTCAATGCTGTCAGAGGGCGCAGCAATAATAATCTCGTCAATAGCCTCGCAATTTTCAAAGGCTTCAACTGTTCTTTCAAACACGTTTTTACTGCCTATATTAAGCAGCATTTTGTTGTACCCCATTCTTTGTGACTTTCCTGCCGACAAAATAATTGCCGAAAAAAACTTATTGTTTAACATAAATCTACCTCCATCAACAACAAAACTTCCTGCAATGCAAAAAGTGCGACCGCATGTACGGTCGCACTGGGTAACAATGCCAACTACGCCGCAAAGACAATCATTCCGCCTTGGGCCTTTGAAGCATTTGCTCTTCGATAATATCCTTAAGAGCTTTATCAACCACCTCGTAAGTGGTATTTTTACTCATTACAATTTCACTTATAAGAATTTGCTTTGCATTTGAAAGCATTTTCCTTTCACCTGTAGAAAGCCCCTTTGCTTTATCACGCATCATAAGACTTTTTACAACAGAGGCAACCTCAAAAATGTTACCGCTTTTAATTCTTACCATGTTTTCACGATAACGCTTGTTCCAGTTAAGATTTGCATCTATTTCAACTGTTTTGAAGGTTTCTAAAACCTCGTCTGCCTCCTTAGCCGAAATAAGGTTTCTTACACCGATTTTATCGGCGCCGTCAATAGGAATGAGAACTTTCATGTCGCCTAACGGAATGCGCATGGCATAGTAACGGTACATGAGGCCTGACACCTCACGCTCCTCAATAGCTTCGATTACGCCTGCTCCGTGCAGAGGGTAAACAATGCTGTCGCCTATGCTGTACATAAAAATTCACATCCTTCTCCTTTTATCATGCTATGGTTAGATTATAGCATATTTTTCCGGTTTTGTCAAACGCAAATTTTTAAACGGGTTATAATATCATATAACAAGGTAAAAAGCAATAGTTTTTTTGAAGAATTTATATTTTTTTGAAATTTCCCAAATATTTATAGCTTGTAGCGTATTTTTTCAGCTCATTTATGGCATTTATCATGTTTTCGTCGTTTATATTGCCTTCAAGCTCGGCAAAAAAGCGGTATTCGCCCATGCGGTCAATAACCGGGCGCGACTCAATTTTAAGTAAATTTACGCTGTGACGGGCAAAAATTTCCAACGCGCACACAAGTGCACCTGAAACATGGGGCACACTGAATACAACTGCCGCCTTTGTTGCACCTTCGCCAAGCTGTGGGTTTTTCGATATAATGATAAACCTCGTGGCGTTAGCCTTGCCGGAATTGATGCTTTCACAAAGCACCTCGAGGTTATAAAGCTTTGCCGCTCTTTTCGATGCAATTGCCGCTTTTGTTTTATCGCCGCTTTCGCTTACAGTCTTGGCACCTACAGCGGTATTTACAACGCTGTTAAGATTCCAGTTTTTGTCTTTAAGAAATTCCTTGCACTGGAAAAAGCCCTGCTCGTGAGAGTATACATCTGTAATATCTTCCACCTTTGTGCCCTCTGCCACCAGAAGATTGTGTTCAACCTTTATAGCGGTTTCACCCACTATGTAAACCTCGTGGTTACAAAGCATGTCTAAAACATCTGTTATACTGCCTGTTGTAGAGTTTTCCAGAGGAAGCACGCCGTAGTCCGCATTGCCGCATTCAACCTCTTCTATAACGTTTTCAAAGGTTTTTACGTTGTAAATATTTTCGTCGAATATTTTCGATGCCGCAATGGAGCCGTAGCCACCATCAACGCCCTGGTAGCAGGCTCTGCCCACCAATGCCTTTTTCATTTCGAAGGAATCAATGAGCTTTTGCTGAACGGAGCGGGAAAGTGCCATAACCTTTACGAAGAATTCTTCTATAACACCTTCATATTCCTTCTCCGTTACCTTTTCCATGCGGCTTCTTAAAACAATTTCTTCACGGGCGCTATCTAAAACCTGCATGCCGTTTTTAAGCTTTACCTCACCTATATGCTTTGCAACATCCATTCTTTTTTCCATAAGAGCAATTAGCTCTGTATCTATTTTGTCTATTTCTGCTCTGTAATATTCAAGATTTTCCATGTTTTTCACCTTTTTCAAAACATTTTTGCTTCAACGAGATAGTCAAAGGCACAAAGTGCGGCACAAGCATCGATAACACTTACCGCTCTCACAACAATGCAGGCATCGTGTCGGCCTTGGATTGTAAGCTTTTCGTTTGTCTTTTCAACAAAGTTCACGCTGTCCTGTTCACGGGATATGGACGCTGTAGGCTTGATTGCCGTTTTAAATACAATGGGCATGCCGTTTGTTATGCCGCCGTTAATGCCGCCATCGTGGTTTGTGCGTGTGTAAATGTTTTCGCCGTCGGTATAAAGAGTGTCGTTAGCTTCGCTGCCACGCATTTTTGTTACGTTGAAGCCCTCGCCGAATTCCAACCCTTTAACTGCAGGCACCGAGAAAATGAGCGATGAAAGACGTGACTCAAAAGCATCGAATATGGGGTTGCCTATACCCTTTTCCATGTTCATGATTGCGCATTCAATAATGCCTCCTGCACTGTCGAGCTCACCCTTAAGTTGAAGAACTCTCTCTTCCATTTTCTTTGCCGCATCCTGCGATACTGTAGGCAGGATCATGTTTTTAAGTGCATTTGCTTTATCCATGCTCATATCACTTAAATCCCACGGTGCATCTTCAATGTCCATTATGCTTTTAATTCTGGACACTGTGTATATACCCTTCTGTTTAAGTGCGCACTTTGCAACTGCCCCTGCAAAAACCAAGGGTGCTGTAAGCCTGCCCGAAAAATGGCCGCCGCCACGATGGTCGTTAAAGCCCTTATAACGCAAATAGCCTGTGTAGTCGGCGTGAGAGGGGCGTGCAGTGTTTTTTAAATTATCGTAATCCTTAGAGTGCTGGTCAGAATTATAAATGACAAACGCAAGGGGTGTTCCTGTTGTTCTGCCGTTTACAACACCCGACAAAATTTCGGGAATGTCAGGCTCTTTTCTGGCTGTTGCCAAGGCTGAGGAGCCTGTCTGCCTTCTTTTAAGCTCGAACTTAATTTCTTCCATGTCAATTTCTATTCCCGGAGGCAGGTTGTCGATAACACCGCCAATGCCTCTTGAATGGCTTTCGCCGAAAATAGAAAGCTTTATATTATTACCCCAGATTGAGCTCATCTGCCATACCTCCCAACTGCCTGAATCTTTCCCAGAAATCAGGCATGCTCTTTCTTACGCTTTCTGCGCCTTTTATAATTACTTCGCCCTTGCAGTAAGGCGAAATTGTTGCAAGTGCCATTGCAATGCGGTGGTCATTATGCGAGGAGCACACACCGCCCGTAAGGCTCTTTTTGCCCTGTATTATAAGATAGTCCTCGCCTTCTGTAACAGATGCACCAAGGTTTCTTAGTTCTTCTGTTATTGCCTGAAGTCGGTCGCTTTCCTTTATTCTGAGGCGTGCAGCATTCACAATTCTGCCCTCGCCCTCACTTACAGCCATAACGCATGCTAGAACAGGCACACAATCAGGAATCTGGCTTACATCAACCTCAATGTTTTTAAGCGCTCTGCCATTTGTTATGTAACCGTTTTGGGTATCTTCAATTTTCATGCCCATGCGGCGGTACACCTGAACAATTTCCTTGTCGCCCTGGATAGAATTGTTGTCCAGACCTGTAAGGTTAACATTTCCCATTGCAAGAAAAAACGCTGCCTGAGAAAAATCGCCCTCAACAATGTAGGTTTCGTTTTTATATTTCTGGTTGCCCTTTATAGTGTAGGTGTTGTCTCCCTCTTCTACTTCAATGCCGAACTTTTTTAAAACATCAAGTGTCATGTCAACATAAGCCTTGCTTTCAAGCTTTGTAGTAATGACAATTCTGGAGTCTTCCTTTATAAGGGGAAGTGCAAACAACAGCCCTGTTATAAACTGGCTGGAAACGTCGCCTCGTATTTTGTAGTCGCCGCCTGTAAGGATACCTTTTGCGTAAAGGGTGTTGTTTTCAAGTTTATATGAAATGCCCTTTTCGTCGAATATTTTAAAGTAATCGTCAAGGGGTCTTTCCATAAGCCTCTCGGAGCCCGAAATTTCCACTTCGCCGTTAATAGCAAGGGCAATAGGTATCATAAAGCGCAGCGTTGAGCCGGACTCGTTTGCAAAAAGGCTCTTTTTGTCCCCAATTGCACAAAGGCATTCCATTGTTGCCTTTGTGTCGGCACTCTCACCTACGCCTACGGCTTTTCCATTACCTAAGTATGCTGCAATCAACCCTCTGTGAGAATAGCTCTTCGAGGGTGGTATTTCCATGCGTCCCTGCAGGGGGCATGGTGTTATTTTAATGTCCACTTAAATTCATCCCTTTGCTATGGTTTCAAGCAATGTAACGTCTACCTTTTCGTAGTAGCTGTCACCCATGCTTTTAACAAGTACAATGCTTATCTTATTACCGCTTCGCTTTTTGTCGTGCATAGCAGCACCCGTCATGCCTTCAAGGTTGTCGATATGGGTAGGCAGGTTATATTTTTCACAAAGCTTTTTTATAATGTCAAAGGTGCCTTTTTCTGTTATGCCCTGCTTTTCGCTCCAGGCTGTTATTGCACACATGCCGATTGCCACAGCCGCACCGTGGGAGTAGGTGCCATAGCCTGTGTAGTTTTCAACAGCATGGCCTAAGGTATGGCCAAAATTAAGAAGCATTCTTTCGCCCTTGTCGTGTTCATCGTTTTCAACAATGGAAGCTTTAATGCGGCAACAGGTGGCAATAACCTCTTCAATTTCAAATTTGCCACAAAGCAAGTCTTCTGCAAGCTTTTTATCGCGGATAGCTCCGTATTTTATAACCTCTGCCATGCCGCATGCAACCTCTCTGGGCGGAAGAGTATTAAGGGTGTCGGTGTCAATGAGTACCATTTTCGGCTGGTAGAAGGTGCCCACCAGATTTTTACCCTCGGGAATGTTTACGGCTGTTTTTCCGCCTACGGAAGAGTCAACCTGTGACAAAAGGGTTGTGGGCATCTGTATGAGAGTTACGCCACGGAGCACAACCGATGCACAAAAAGCTGTCAGGTCGCCTATAACACCACCGCCTAAGGCAACAATAACGTCGCTTCGGGTAAAGTCGTGGCGGATAATTTCACGGCACAGATATTCAAGGTTTTCGAAGCTTTTTGCTTCCTCGCCTGCTTTTACAACCAGTGAAAAAACGTCGCCGCCTGCTTTTTTCACAGCCGCTTCCACCTTGCTGCCGTACAAAGGGAACACATTACTGTCAGACACAATGCAAACCTTTTTTCCGTCGCAAAAGCTTCTAAGAAGCACAGCTGCTTCATCAAAAAGCTTGTTTCCTATATATATTTTGTATTCCTTTTTGGGGATTTTTACGTCAATAGACAACATATTCTAAACCTTCTTTAAAAAAATGTATATTAGAGTAATTATAGCACCCCCGCTCTGCGTTTTCAAGTTTTTTGCAAATTTACCTTGAAATTTCGGCAGATTATGTTAAAATAGTATCAATGTTTTTTTGGAAGGTCTTGATTTTAATGTACATCACAGGTATAGGCACCATTGTAAATGTACTTGCCGTTATGCTCGGCTCACTTGTAGGGCTTTTTGCAAAAAAGCTCATAAGCGACAAGCTTCGTGAGGGCATAATGAGTGCTCTCGGTCTGGCAGTTTTCACCATTGGCATATCGGGCGTTGTAACAAACAGCATTTTTGTGTCAGAAGGCAGGCTGTCGTCGGAATTTACACTGCTTATGATAATGTCCCTTGCAATAGGTTCATTTATCGGCACACTTATTGACATTGAAAAGCGCCTTGACGACTTAGGTCAGTTTTTCCAGGCAAAGCTCACAAAGAACGAATCCGGTTCAACCTTTGCAGAGGGCTTTGTGTCTGCCTCACTTCTTTTCTGTGTGGGCAGCATGGCAATTGTAGGCTCATTAAACGACGGCATTTCCCACGACCCTAACATTCTTTTTGCAAAAAGCATCCTTGACGGCATTATGGCTGTTGTGTTTGCATCAACCTTAGGCATAGGCACAATGATGAGCTGCTTTTCACTTATCATTTATCAGGGCAGCATAACCCTTTGCGCATCATTGGTTGCGCCCTATCTTACCGATATGGTCATTGCCCAGATGGGGCTCATCGGCAACATACTTATTATGGCAATAGGTCTTAACTTTGTTTATAAGCCTAAATTCAAGGTGGGCAACATGCTCCCTGCGGTTTTTATCCCCATTATTTATTATGTTTTAAGAACGATTTTTAATTTTTAAGGAGAAAAGCTATGTTTAACCGTTCCTGTGGCGTTTTGTGCCACATTTCATCAATTCCGGGCAGATACGGCATCGGCACCTTCGGCAAGGAGGCTGTGGAATTTGCCCAATTCCTCCGCAGCATGGATATCCGGTCTTGGCAGGTGTTACCTCTTTGCCCCACAGACGACTACAACTCTCCCTACGCAGGCTGCAGCGCCTTTGCAGGTAATCCCTTCTTTATTGACCCCGAAATTCTTTTCGAAGAAAAGCTTCTTACTAAAGAGGAACTGGAAAGCGCTGTTGCGCCCCAGCCCTACAGTGCCGATTTCAAGTTTTTGAAAGAAACACGTTTGCCCCTTTTCAAAAAAGCCTTCGACCGCTTTAAAGAAAAGGGCATGGACATACTTGAAAAGTTTTTGGTGGAGCATAGCGAGCTTGACGACTACGCTCTGTTTACAGCTATTAAGGAGCATTACGAGCTTCTTCCCTGGTGGGAATGGCCCGAGGGCTTAAAAATGCGAGAGGAAGAAGCACTTAGTAAAGCAAAGGAAGAATTAAAGGACGAATACTTTTTTGCACTCTTTTTACAGTACGAATTCCACAAGCAGTTCACTTCTCTCAAGGAAAAAGTAAACGCTCTGGGTGTTTCTATAATCGGCGACATGCCCATTTATCTTGCACATGACTCTGCAGATGTATGGGCAAACAGAAGCATTTTCTCCATCGATGAAAAAACCTGTGCTCTCCGTGCTTGCGCAGGTGTGCCTCCGGACTATTTCTGTGCCGAAGGTCAGCTTTGGGGCAACCCCCTTTACGACTGGGACGAAATGAAAAAGGACGGCTACAAGTGGTGGATAAAGAGAGCAGGCTATGCGTTCTCTCTTTACGATGCAGTGCGTATTGACCACTTCAGAGCGTTTTCTGCTTATTGGTCTGTGCCTGCAGGCGAAAAGGCAACAAAGGGCGAATGGATAAAGGGCCCCGGAATGGACTTCTTTAATGCCCTCAGAAAAGAATACCCCACAAGCCCCATTATTGCCGAAGACTTAGGCGACATTGACGATGATGTTCGTCAGCTTGTAAAGGATACAAAGTTCCCCGGAATGGGAGTTATGCAGTTTGCATTCCTTTCCGACGGTGACAACACACATATGCCCTATAACTACTCTGCTAACACAGTTGCTTACACAGGTACACACGACAACAACACCATCTTAGGCTGGCTCTGGGAAGCAGACGATGCGTCCCGCAAGAGAATTTGCTCTTACTGCAACTTTGAAGGCGACTGGGGTATGGGCGGACCTAATGCACCCTGCATTAAAACCATTATCCGCACACTTTTTGAATCCTCCGCACTTTTGGCTATTGTACCCGTGCAGGATTTAGTGGGCTTTGGCGCCGACACAAGAATGAACACCCCCGGCTTGGCTGACGGCAACTGGGCTTTCAGAATTACAAAGGACAGCTTAAAAGAGGTTAACCGCGAATTCTTTAAGGATATTTCAAACAGATATCATCGCAACCAGAATCTTATATAAAAAAGTGTTTTAACACTTCAACCCCCTCGGTCCCCCAATCTTGGGGGACGAAAAGGTACACTTTTATTTTACAAGCAAATATGCGCACATTCTGCGCGCAATTTCCTATGTAATAAAACAAAAACGGAATTGCTTTTGCAATTCCGTTTTTATGTTACATTAATTCACTTACCAACTGAGCAAATTCAACAGCGTTGTCAATGGGCATATCGGCAATTAAAAGTGCCTGTGTGTAAAGGATTTTACTAAGCTTTACTGCCCTGTCCTTATCTGTTTCAAAAGCGTTTCTGAGTGCTTCAAAGGCATGGTGCTCACCGTTCAATTCCAGAACACGTCTTGCTTTTATTGCGTTTTCCTTTTCGCCGGGCAGGCTCTTGAAATATTTTTCCATTTCTAATGTTACCTCGCCCTCGCTTGTAAGGCACACGCTGTGGCTTTTAAGCTTATGGGATATACGCACAAACTCAACCTCGCCGCCCAAAGACTCTTTCACAAAATCGAGCAAGTCCTTGTTTTCCTCTTCCATCTTTTCGGCTTCCTGCTTTTCTTCGTCTGTTTCCAAGCCAAGGTCTTTATCGTTGATGTTCTTAAATTCCTTTTCCATATAGGTACCTAAAATATTAACAACAAATTCGTCAACATCGTCGGTAAGGTAAAGAATGGCGTAGCCTGCCTCTTTAACGGTTTCTGTCTGAGGAAGAAGGTTAATTTTGTTAATACTCTCACCGCGCGCATAGTAAATGTACTTCTGGCTTTCGGGCATACTTGACACGTATTCCTCCAGGCTTACCAAGGAATCGGTAAGAGAAGAATAGTAAAGAAGCAAATCTGAAAGCTGGTCCTTATGCACACCATAGTCAGACACAACACCGTACTTAAGCTGAAGACCGAATTCACTAAAGAAGCCTTCGTACTTTTCTCTTTCGCTTGTCATGAGCTTCTTTAATTCACTCTTGATTTTCTTTTCAAGGTTATTTGCAATCTGTTTAAGCTGACGATCGTGCTGCAAAATTTCACGGGAAATATTAAGGGACAAATTGTCGGAATCAACAACACCCTTTACAAAACGGAAATGCTCGGGAAGAAGTTCTTCGCATCGCTCCATAATCATAACAGAGGAGGTGTAAAGGCTTAAGCCCTTCTGGTATTCCTTTGTGTAGTAGGTCATTGGTGCCTTTGACGGGATAAAGAGCATTGCCTTGTAGTTAAGGCTACCCTCGGCATTAATTCTTATAACCTTGCAGGCATCGTTCATGTCGTAGAAGGTTTCCTTGTAGAAGCTGTTGCATTCCTCGTCGGTAACATCGCTTTTGCTTCTTTGCCAGATGGGCACCATGCTGTTTACAACCTCGTCCTCGAAGTAGACTGCCTCAGTGCCTTCAACCTTTTTTTCCTCGGGCATAACAATGGGGTAGCGCACATAGTCGGAATATTTTTTGATAATGCCCTTAATGCGATAGGGACGTAAAAATTCGTCGTAAACCTCGTCGTCGGTATTGGGCTTTATGTACATAACAATGGTTGTACCAATTTCGTCTTTAACACATTCACGGATGCTGTAGCCATCAACGCCTGTGCTTTCCCACACATGACTTTCGCCCGTTTTAAGGCTTTTTGTTGTAACAGTAACCTTTTCGGCAACCATAAACGCACTGTAGAAGCCAACGCCGAACTGACCGATAATGTCAATTTCTTTCTCTTCTTTTTCCTCATTGGAAAGGTTTTCTTTAAAGCTTAAAGAGCCGCTTTTTGCAATTGTACCAAGGTTTTCTTCAAGCTCTTCCTTCGTCATGCCAATACCATTGTCTGAAACTGTAACGGTGCGTCTTTCCTTGTCAAGCTCCACGCGGATCTTAAAATCTGTTCTATCAAAGCCCTCGGCACCCTCAGAAAGTGCCACATAGCAACGCTTGTCAATAGCATCGGATGCATTGGAGATTATTTCACGCAGGAAAATTTCCTTATGTGTGTAGATGGAGTTTATCATCAAGTCAAGAATTCTCTTAGACTCTGTTTTAAACTGTTTTTTTGCCATTTTTATTCATTCCTTTCATTTGTACATAATATCACGTTTTTTCCTATTGGGCAACAGCAATTTTTATAGCCTGCGGTATGTTTTTAACCTCGGCAGAATTGGTTTCGCCCCCATATTCCCCGTCTAAGGTCCAGGCAATGCTTTCACTTGAGGAAAACATAACATAGTCTGTTTTTATAACATAGTAATGCTTGCTGTCGGTTCTTTTATTTAAAAGGTCTGCTATTATTTCATTCAAATCTGTGGGCTTTGTTATTTTCTTAAGCAGCAGCACCTCAAAAAGTCCGTCGCATAAATCAACCTGCAGGCTTTTAATTTTTATTCCGCCAACAGAATTTGAATTTGCAACCATGCCGAAAATAAATTCGTCTTCAATAGTTTCGCCGTTACATTCAATTTTCATTTTATAGCTTTGAACATTTGCCAGCCTTTTTATGCCCTCGGCAATGTAGGCTGCACGCCCGAAAAGGTTTTTACTTTCCTGGGGGGTGTCGTAGGCAACATCGGTAAGCGCACCGAATGCGGCAACATAAGAAAAATATTTGTCGTTGAACTTGCCTGCGTCAATGCTTATAACCTCGCCCTTCATTGCCACCTGCGCTGCCTCAGCAGGGCCTGTGGGAATGCGGCAGGAGGCCGCAAAGTCGTTTGTGGTGCCCATGGGAATGTAGCCCAAGACGGGTTTTTCCTCAAGCTCCATAAGGGCGTTGAATGCCTCATTAACGGTGCCGTCACCGCCTGCAACAATAATCTTTTCAAACCTGTTTCCTTCGTTTTTTATGTATTCACAGCAGTGGTTACGCCTTTTTGTAGGGAAAAGAACAATTTCACTCTCATCCTCTGCAAGAACATCTACAATGTCGGCAAAGCAGTTTTTTATTTTACCCTTCCCTGCATTAGGATTATAAACAAAAGCTATCTTTTTCATAAAATCACCTTCTACTGCAACTATAATACCACTTTTTTAATACTTTGTGAACACACTTTTAATTAATTTAAATATTCTTTGCAATGTCTTTTTTCAGCCTTGTCATTATCTTTTTTTCAAGGCGCGATATGTAGCTCTGACTTATGCCAAGCATGTCGGCAACCTCCTTCTGGGTTTTCTCCTTTCTGCCCTCAAGCCCGTAACGGAGGTTAATTATCTCCCGTTCTCTTTTATTAAGTCGCATCATAGCACCCTTAAGCAGCTGAAGCTCCGCTGCTTCCTCCAGTGATGCCTCCACAGTATCGTTTTCGGTACCCAGCACATCGGATAACAAAAGCTCGTTGCCGTCCCAGTCAACATTCAATGGCTCGTCGAAGCTTACCTCACTTTTTCTGGCGTTATACTTTCTTAAATACATAAGTATTTCATTCTCTATGCATCTTGAAGCATAGGTTGCGAGCTTTATCTTTTTGTCGGGTTTAAAGGTGTTCACCGCTTTAATAAGTCCTATTGTGCCTATGCTTATTAAATCCTCAATACATATATTGGTGTTTTCAAATTTTTTGGCAATGTAAACTACCAGCCTGAGGTTATGCTCTATAAGAGTGTCCTTTGCTTCTTTTGTGTCAATTTTCTCTAAAAGTAATTCCTCTTCTTTTTTATCCAAAGCCTGTGGAAGCGCCTCTGTTCCGCCTATGTAATGCACCTCGCCTTTAACGCTGTCCAGAATTTCTCTGTAGCCTATTTTTGCAATCTGTCCGATAAGTTTTCTTATATCCATAATGTGTCTCCTTTTATTTAATGAGCATTGCAGGGTTAAGCAACGCATGATATTCGTCTTCCTTACAAAGGCGGTTTTCTGTAATGCCGATAATGCAAGTTTTTGCCCTATGACCGTCTACCTCAACCATATCGGGTAAAAAAGCAGGCATAAGTCCCGTCGCTTTACCTACACTTGAAAAAGGAATGAGCCTTACCTTTAGCCCCGCCTTACTCATGTTTTCCATTAAAGCTTCACCCTGTGGCAGCAGGGCATTAAGCTCACTCTTTTCACACACAATTACAGGTGCGCCTGTTATAGGGTCAAAAAGAGCATTTCCCGTGTCAATAATTGCTGTGGTCTCAAGTTTTTGCCCCTTTGTATATATGGTAAGGGTACGCCTGGCGGCACGTACGGCAATACGGCGTTTTCGTATTCTTCCAAAAACAAAAATAAGAAAATAAGTTCCCGATGCAGAGAAAAGCACCCATCGCCAAGGCAAATTAAGATAAATTTCGCCGTTTGAATAAACCATGCCCAGCTTGCTTCCAAGCCCGGTTAAATTCATAAGGGCAAAAAGACTACCCCCAAAAATGAAGCTTACAACAAAAAAGCTGCCCCACATTTTAAAAAAATGCGCCCCATTATTAAACCCAAAGGCAATTAAAACCATGATTGCAGAGAGCCCCAGCTTCATTACAACACTTTGTAAAAATGCGGCATTTACAAAAAACATAACCACCGCATAGGCTGCACCGACAAAGGCGCTTAAAAGACTTCTGTGGTATTTTGTGTGGGCAAAAGCAATTGCCCCCGTGCCTTCAACAATCAGAATATTTATCATAAAATTAACTAAAAAAAGCACATCTATGTAAACAGTAATCAACTTATCACCCCGCCATTTATATTATACAGTTTCTTTCTTTAAAATATTGTCGCTTGAGGGTGTAAAACATATCTTTTTTTGTTGACATACCGCTTAAAAAGATATAGAATTATTCTTATAAATAGTAATGAGTTGCAAATTGCTGTTTAATTGGAAATTGAAAGGCTACTGCTATGGAAAATGTACTTATATCCAACCTTCAGCGGTTTTCCACAAAGGACGGTCCCGGCATAAGAACAACGGTGTTTTTTAAGGGGTGCCCCTTAAGGTGTAAGTGGTGTCATAACCCCGAAACGCACCTTACTGTTTCGGAAATTATGTACAACCGCGAAAACTGTACCCTTTGCGGAAGATGCGTCCGTGCGTGCCCCAAGGGTGCCGTAACAATTGAAAACGATACTGTAATTACAGATACAAACAAATGCACCATCTGCAAAAGGTGTACCGACGAGTGCTATTACAATGCAAGAGAGGTTGTCGGCAAGGGCCTCACCTTTGACGAAATATGCGATGTTTTAGAGCGCGACATGGCGTTTTATAGTGAGTCGGGCGGTGGCGCTACCTTCTCGGGCGGCGAATGCTTAATGTTCCCCCAAATGCTTACAAAGCTGTTGAAGTTTTGCAAGGCAAGGCGCATACATACCGCGGTTGATACCTCAGGCTTTGCTGCATGGGAGGTTTTTGAGAAAATTCTCCCTTATACCGATTTGTTTCTTTATGACATCAAGGCTTTTTCGCCCGATGTTCACAAGGAAGTAACCGGTGTAGACAACGCCCTTATATGGGAAAATCTTGAAAAGCTTTGCTCGCTTGGAGCAAATGTTAATTTAAGGCTTCCTGTTATAGAGGGCTGCAACGCAGACCTCTCAGGCATTGAGGAAACTGCAAAAAAAGCTGCCTCTTTCGGCATAAAAAAGGTAAATATTTTGCCCTACCACGATATGGGCAAGTATAAATACACCAAGCTCGGTCGTGATTACGATTCGAACTCGATGGCAACCCCATCAGATGAAAAGCTTGAAGAAATCAAGACAATATTTAAAAATCATGCATTTACCGACATCAAAATAGGTGGATAGTAAACTAAAACCCACCAAAGGAGGATTATACCACTATGAGAGGTTACACGGAAAGAACAAAAAAGCTTCGCGAAATGAGTGTTTCCACAAATCCTGCACTTTCAATTGAGCGAGCTGTAATTATGACAGAGGCTTACCAGAAGTACGAGGGCAGTGTTGACATTCCCGTGCTTCGCGCGTTGGCTTTTAAGGAATACATGGAAAGAAAAACCCTCGTTATTAACGAAGGCGAATTGATTGTAGGTGAAAAGGGCCATAACTTACAGTGTGCGCCCTCCTTCCCTGAGCTGTGTTGTCACACAATTGAAGATATGGAGGTTATGGACCAGAGAGAGCTCATAAGCTTTTCCGTAACCGAAGAGGATAAGCAGCTTCAGGCAGAAAAGGTTATCCCCTACTGGGAAAAGCGTTCTATCCGCCACAAAATTATGCAGTCAACCTCACAGGAATGGAAAGATTGCTATGCTGCAGGTATGTTCACAGAATTTATGGAGCAGCGCGGTCCCGGTCATACAGGTGCAGGTAACGTTATTTATAAAAAGGGCTTTTCCGACTTCAAGAAGGACATTGATGCACGTATTGCCCGTCTTGACTTTGTAAACGATGAACAGGCATACGATAAAAAAGCAGAACTTGAAGCCATGAAAATTGCCTGTGACGGCATTATCACCTTTGGTCGCCGTTACAGCGAATACGCAAAGGAGCTTGCAGAAAAGGAAACAGACACACAGAGAAAGGCTGACCTTCTTTTAATCAGCGAAAACTGTAAGCAGGTACCCGAATTTGCACCTAAGACCTTCCACCAGGCACTTCAGATGTACTGGTTTGTGCACATTGGTGTAACAAGCGAGGTTAACCCCTGGGATGCGTTCACTCCCGGCAGACTTGACCAGCACCTTTACCCCTTCTATAAGAAGGAATTGAAGGAAGGCACAATTGACTACGATAAGGCACGTGAGCTTTTAGAGTGCTTCTGGATTAAGTTCAACAATCAGCCTGCTCCCCCTAAGGTTGGTATCACCCTTAAGGAAAGCGGCACATATACAGATTTCTGTAACATGAACACAGGCGGCATTACCGAAGACGGCAAGGACGGCGTTAACCCTGTAAGCTACATTATCCTCGACACAATGGACGAAATGAAGCTTCTTCAGCCCTCCAGTAATGTACAGATTTCAAGAAAAACTCCCGACGATTTCCTGCTTCGTGCATGTGAAATTTCCCGCAAGGGCTGGGGTCAGCCTGCATTCTATAATACAGAAGCCATCATTCAGGAGCTTCTCAACGCAGGAAAAACAATTGAAGATGCACGCCACGGTTGCTCCACAGGCTGTGTTGAAACAGGCTGCTTAGGCAAGGAAAACTACGCTCTTACAGGCTATTTCAACATTCCCAAGGTTTTGGAAATTACCCTTAACAACGGCTTTGACAACTACACAGGCAAGCAGATAGGTCTTAAAACAGGTAACCCCGAGGACTTCAAGAGCTTTGAAGAATTGTACGATGCATTCCTTAAGCAGATGCATCACTTCCTTGACATAAAGATTGCAGGCAACAACATTATCGAAAAGATTTATGCAAAATACATGCCCGTGCCCTTCCTTTCCATTATTATGGAGGACTGTATTGAAAAGGCAGTTGACTACAACGCAGGCGGTGCACGCTACAACACCTACTACATTCAGGGTGTAGGTATAGGCACAATTACAGATGCTCTCTCTGCCATCAGCTACAATGTATTCGACAACAAGAATTTTACAATGGCAGAATTGGTTGATGCCCTTAAGGCCGACTTTGAAGGCTATGACCGCATTTATAACCTTGTATGTAACAAAACACCCAAATACGGCAACGACGATGACTACGCCGACGATATTATGAAGAGAGTTTTCAACAGCTACTGTGACTACATAACAGGTCGACCCACTATTAAGGGTGGTCAGTATCGTATTGACATGCTGCCTACAACCTGCCACGTTTATTTTGGCGAGGTTTGCGGTGCTCTTCCCAACGGCAGAAAAGCACAGAAGCCCATGAGCGAGGGTATCTCCCCCGAAAAGGGCGCCGATACAAACGGTCCCACCGCTGTAATAAAGAGCTGCTCCAAGATGGACCACCTCAAAACAGGCGGTACACTTCTGAACCAGAAGTTTACACCTGCTGTGCTTAAGGGCGAGGATGGCTTAAAGAACCTGGCTGCCTTGATTCGTGCTTACTTTGCTCTTGACGGTCACCACATTCAGTTCAATGTTATTGACCGTGCAACACTTATTGAAGCACAGAAGCACCCCGAGGAATATAAGGACCTTATTGTTCGTGTTGCAGGCTACAGCGACCACTTCCGTAACCTTTCCAAGGCTTTACAGGACGAAATTATCAACAGAACGGAGCAATCCTTCTCCTGATTTGTTCAAAATCACAAAATTTCATAAATGGTGTTGACAAATAAGTTTTTTCAGTATACTATGTGCCTGTAAGGCAAAGTCTTACTTATATTTAATACTCTCAATTATGAGGAGGTTTTAACTATGAGAAAATTTACAGTACACGATCTTGATCTTCAGGGCTTCATTCACGAGCTTTCCAACTGCACAGGCAACGTATGGATGACAACAGAAGATGGCGACAAAATCAACCTTCAGTCCGCATTCTGCCGTCTTATCGGTCTCAAGAGCATTCTTGAAGGCGGTAAGCTCAGCCAGGCAACAATTGAATGCGACAACGTTGAAGACGAATCCCGTCTTTTCAGATTCAACCTCTACGGCAGAAGCTCTTCCGAAGACGCTGAGTAATAGCTTAATATTAAAAATGAAAACCGCACCAGTGAATGGTGCGGTTTTTTTGTGCAACGAACAAAGTGTCTCCGACACTCCTTAGCAATAGTTCGAGCTAAGGCAGACAGAGGAGAAAACACTTTGTAATGCCATATGCGTTTTCCGAGCCTCGCGAGGAAATTCTCGCATGGCAATAAAATCAAATTTATTTTTCACCTTATAGGAAATACTCAATTTCCTATAAGGTGAAAGGAACGCAACCTTTGTTGCGTTCCTTCATTTACTCGCCAAAAGCGATTTTCACATTCGTAAGCATATTGTCAATCCGCAGGATTGCTTGCGCTCACTTGAATAGCTTTTAAATTATTTCAAAAGTCCCAGAGCTGCGTTCATTGCATTGTGAATAATTACCGCACATTCTGCTCTTGTTGCAGGAAGTGTGGGTTCAAACTTATTGTTAACTGCATCTCTTAATGGAGCAACACCTGTTGAATACAATGCATTTACAGCCTCAACGTCCCAGGAAGGAACAGCTGCAGCATCACCAAAGGTGATTGCAGTGCCGTCAGCATTAGTCTTCGCCTTGAATTCGGGGTTGATAGATTTAATGTAACGGTAAACAATAAGGCAAAGGTCTCCTCTTGTTATGTTTGAATTGGGGTCAAAAATTGTTGTGCTTCTACCTGTAATAAATCCAAACTTATATGCAGCAGAAACATAGGTATAGTGCCATTCTGTTGCTGCTACATCCCAAAAGCTGCTTACATAGGTTGCCTTGTCCTTTTCGCTGTACCTGCCCGAAGCAAGAGTTATCATCTTTGAAAATTCAGCTCTTGTAACGGGGTTGTTGGGCTTAAAGGTTTTGTCGGGGTAGCCATTTATAATTCCTGAATTAACAAGTGCATAAATAGCCTTTTCTGCCCAGGGTGCATCCTTTATATCGGTAAATACAATTTTGGGCTCTGTGCTTGCTTCCTCGGAAGGCTGTGTAGCTTCTTCGCCCTCGTCGCCATAATCGGGGCCACCAATGCCGGGTTCCTTGCCGGGGTTTGTGGCAGGCTCTGTTTCGGGTTCCTTCTCGGGTTCTGTAGGAGCATCTGTCTCGGGCTCTGTGGGCTGAGTAGCAGGCTCGGTAGGAGCATCTGTCTCAGGCTCTGTGGGCTTTGTAACAGGCTCTGTTTCGGGTTCTGTGGGAGCTTCTGTTGTAATTTCCTCAGTTTCTTCCTCTGTTGTGGGTTCTTCTGTTTCGTCTTCAACTTCGGCAAAAAGAATGAGCTTTATTGTTTCAACCAGGGGCTGAAATTCGGGAGCAATAATGCCGTCCATGCCGTCAAGAGCCGCACCGGGGAACGCCCCTACAAGAGCATCTCTCAGCTTCATGTGCTTTCTTTTAGACATTGAGTCTAAGATTGCTTCGATAAAGTAATCTTCGAAATTATCTTCTGTTACTTCAACATCAAGGCTAAGAAGATAAGATTGTACATCGCCAAGGAAATTGATAATCTGGCTTTCAGTTGCACCCTGTGCAAGGACTGCATCTACAAATTCGGGGTACATAGCTGCACATTCCTCATATGCAACCCCAATGTCCATGCCTATGCCTGCAAAAGCAACAGGTGCACTTGTAAGCATAAACGCTAATGTTAATAAAACTGCGGTTAATCTTTTAAAAGTCTTTTTCATGGTATAATTGTTTCCTTTCTTTCAGGCAAAATTGCCTTAATTTTCCACACACGTAAAACAATCTCAAAAGGTTGCAGCAAGCTGCAACCTTTTGATTTATACCTTAATTATTGATTAAGTTAAACTCAGTCGAGTTCAAGAACTTCGGGCCAAGCACGTGCAAGAAGTGTACATGCTTCTGCTCTTGTTGTGAAGCCGAGAGGCTTGTAGGAACCATCCTGGTAACCTGTGATGAGGCCGTTAGTTACAGCTGCATCCATTTCACCATCGAACCACCATGAGATATCTTCAGCGTCTGTGAAGATGTCCTTAGCGCCTTCTTCTGCTTCCTTCCAAACTGCGCTCTTAGCTCTTGCGATAATTGCAACTGCCTGTTCACGAGTGATGAAGTCGTTAGGACCGAAGTTGCCGTCGCCGTAACCACGAGTCATACCGTAACCTTCGGGAAGAGACATTGTTGCGATTATATCCTGAGCCCAGTGACCTACTGTATCGTCGTAAAGTACACCGTCTTCAGCGATTTCAAGACCAAGAATTCTGTAAACAATTGCTGTGAATTCAGCTCTTGTGATGTTCTGGTCGGGCTTGAACAAGCCATCGGGGTAACCCTTAATGTAGCCGTTAATTGTCATAGCGTCGATTGTAAGGTGAGCCCAGTGAGCTTCTGTCTTACCTTCCCAGCCTACAGCGATATCGGGCCATTCACATTCATGTTCCTTAACAACTGTATCGCCTTCAGTTACTGTGAAGATGTAGTCGCCTGTAAGCACTACGTTACCCTTTTCGTTAGTAACCTTAATTGTACCCTTAACTTCGCCTTCCTTAACACCTGTTACAGTTACAACGCCGTCAACGATTTCAACCTTAACTTCGCCGTCGCCTGTGCCTGTAAATTCAACGTCTGTACCACCAGCGGGAACCTTTACAACATCCTTAGTTTCGTCAACCTTAACTGTGATGTTAACTGCAGGATCGCTGCCGCCACCACCTGTGGGTACCTTAACTTTGATTACCTTAGAGTCAACTTCTACACCATTTACAAGAAGTGTAGCTGTGATTGTCTTTGTGCCCTTTGCCAATCTTGTGATTGTAGCAATGCTTGCATCGTTAGCTGCTGTAGCAACGTTTGTAATTTCAAGAACTGTACCGTCTTCTGTTGTCCAAACGATTTCTACAGTTGCACCTTCAGGCTGAATGTTCTGAGGTGTTGCTGTGATTTCAATTGTCTTACCAACCTTCATGCTTCTTGTTGTCTTACCAACAGAAAGTGTACCGGAAGGAGCAACAGCTGTTTCGGGAAGAATTTCGAATGTATCTTCAGCTTCTGTACCTGTCTGACCAACTGCTACTGTGTATACGTTACCAACCTGAGCATTGTCAAGTGCAATTGTAACGCCTGCTTCGTATTCTGCCTTTGTATGTGTTACTGCATATACATTGTCTGTGCCAAGTGTAACTGTAACTACTACAAAGTCAAGGTTTGTTGTACCCTTAATTGTGATTTCAGCGTTTTCATTATCGCTGAGCTTGAAGTCTTCAATATCTTCAAGGTTGATGTAGGGAGATTCAACAACTGTTACATCAGCATCGTCAAGAACGCTGTCATCAGCGGGGTCCTTAACTTCTACTGTGAACTGGTCGCCACCTTCAACGCCGTCGGGAAGAACGATTACGATACCGTCTTCGAAATCTTCCTTGCTAACTGCATCGGGATCAAGCTCGTTGCCGTCCTTATCCTTGATTGTTACCTGAACTTCGTTGCCGTTTTCGTCCTTAACTGTAACCTTTACTTCGTCAAGGCTTGTTTCACCACTTACTTCGATAGTGGGATCAGCTGTTGTGGGCTGCTTGTCAACATTAACTGTTGTTTCGCCTTCTGCGATAATTGTAAATTCGTCAGAGTCGGAAGCCTTTTCTGTACCAACAACTACTGTATAAACATCGCCTTCCTGAGCATTGTCGGGAGCGTTAAGTGTGATACCTGCTTCAAATTCTGCCTTGGAGTATACTACTGCGTAAATTGTTTCGCCATTCTTAACGATAGCTACTGTTACGTAGTCGAGGTTTGTTGTAGTACCCTTGATTGTGATTGTACCGTCAGCTGTTGTATCAAGTACATCTTCAAGAACTACTTCGTATGTTTCGTCTGCGCCTTCGATTGCGAATTCGTCAGAGTCGGAAGCCTTTTCTGTACCAACTACTACTGTGTAAACTTCGCCTTCCTGAGCATTGTCGGGAGCGTTAAGTGTGATACCTGCTTCAAATTCTGCCTTTTCGTATACTACTGCGTAGATTGTTTCGCCATTCTTAATGATAGCTACTGTTACATAGTCAAGGTTTGTTGTACCCTTGATTTCAATTGTACCATCAACTGTTGTGTCAAGTACGTCGTCAAGAATTACATAGGGATTTTCAACGTCTTCGCCAACTGTTACATCAGCATCGTCAAGAACGCTGTCATCAGCGGGATCCTTAACTTCTACTGTGAACTGATCGCCTGCAACAACTCCATCGGGAAGAATGATTACGATACCGTCTTCAAAGTCTTCCTTGCTAACTGCATCGGGATCAAGCTCGTTGCCGTCCTTATCCTTGATTGTAACTTCTACTTCGTTGCCTTCTTCATCCTTAACTGTAACCTTTACTTCGTCAAGGGGTGTTTCACCACTTACGTCAACTGTAGGATCGTCAACTGTGGGCTGCTTGTCAACATTAACTGTTGTTTCAGCAGATGTTGCTGTAACTGTAAATGTTGTTACATATCTGTAAACGTCTTCAGGATCACCATCCTGAACGCCGTCCTGATCGTAGTCTGTATAACCACGGTAAACTGTTACTGTAGCTTCACCTTCAGTACCTTCAGTAACTTCGATCATAATCTGACCAATGTCATCACCTGCATAAACCTTAATGCCGTCAGCATCGTAGTTTGCATCGAAGGAAGCAATGCCGTATTCGCTCACGGAAGAGAATACAGGATAAAGGTTGTGAGCAAAGCCAAGGCCAAGCTCTGCAACTTCATTACCGTTGATTTCAGCACCTTCAAGAACAGGACCACGTTCTTCGTGAGAAAGGTTGTATTCGCCGCCTTCATTGTAACGAAGAAGTGCTCTGCCAAGGTATGCGTTGATGTGAACAAGTTCAAGGCCGTGTTCGGGGTGAACCACTGCCATAGCATCGTTGAGCTTTCCAACAGCGCTGTCGATGAGGTCTTCTGTTGCAACAAAACCGAGTTCATCTGCTACATATTCTTCAGCTTCTTCGATCTTATCCATCTTGTCCTCGAGCATGTACTTTGCAAGGTTGCTCATTGTATCGTATATAGCTTTTGCTGCAGCTTCGTTGTTGCCGCCGAGGATAGGTGTTGCATCGCCGATTACAGCTGCAAGAATTTCCTTTTTGTCGAGCTTGAGGAGCTGTCCGCGAGCACCGGGAACAAGTTCATCAATGATGTATCTTGTAATGTCTTCACCAACAAGAAGGAATGCTGCCTTCATGTCGCGGTCCTTGATTTCGTCAAGAAGACCTGTTGTGTTTTCCTTTGTAAGCTTGAATGTAGCAAGTCTCATGCCGATGTCGAAAGTATTAACAATACCGTCAACCATGAGTTCCTTAACGTCGTCTACAAGATAGTCATGGATAGAAGCCATGTCGTCATCTTCGTCTTCGCCATCGCCGTTAATGTCGTATGCGTTTACATAAGCTGTTGCCTTAGCTGCGCCTGCGCCTTCAAATACAAGGCCGCCGTCAACTAAACCTACGAGTTCACCAAAGAACTCTGTAAGGTCTTCGGAGTAATCGCCAAGGCCATTAAGAGCACCGATAGGAGCAGATGCGCTGATTGCTTCGTCGTTAGCTTCTTCGAAAGCTGTGAAACGATCAAGCCAATCAGTATAGTCTGCATCTGTGTTTGTAATTTCAAGTCTGCCTTCCATGATGTCTCTCATAAGCTTCCACTTATAAAGGTCCTTCATGGTTTCTGTACCATAGAACTTAGCAAGATCTGCGTTCTGGCTTTCGTCAAGAAGTTCGTCCACAAATGCCGCTGCAAGAGCTCTGATTTCGTCTCTCTTTGCATCATAATTGTCCCAGGACTCGTTCATGACAGCCATTCTTTCTTCTGTCATGGCATCAAGCTGGTTAGCCTGCCATTCCCAAATTCTGTCCTTGTAGAGCTCAAGAAGCTTGCCGATGTCGGACTGTTCAGCAGCATAACCAAAGGTTACCATGCTGAGACACATCGCAAGAACAAGCACTAAGCTCAAAATGCGTTTTTTCATTAACTGCACCTTCCTTTATTTAAACTAAAATTAAATACTTACTTGCGCATTTATCGACACTACCCGATAATACACAGTAACATTGTATCACAACATATTTCCCATTTCAAGTATTTTTATTTATTTTTTTTAACTTTTCTTAGGGGATTTATGATATTTTTTTACATTACATATTGTTTTTTTGGGTTTATTTTATTATAATGTATTTCATATATTCCCGAAAGGTATGATTTTATGAACATTCTCAGAACACCTGCAGGTGTAAGCGACATTTTTGGCAAGGACTGCCTTTTAAAGGCGCACACCACCGACGCAATAAAAAAAGTTTGTACAGCCTTCGGCTACAATGAAATACAGACCCCTACCTTTGAATATCTTGAGGTTTTCGGTGACGACATGTCGATTCCTACTGATGAGGCAATAAAACTTATTGACCCAAGTGGCAAAATACTGGCTCTCCGCCCCGACTTTACAACCTCAATTTCGCGTGCAGTGGCCTCGCATCTTTCCGAGGAGCCCCTTCCTTTAAGACTGTGGTATTCGGGCAACGTTTTCCGCAGCGGCGAAGCTTACAAAAGTGCAAAAAAGAGAGAGTTTGCTCAGGCAGGCGTTGAAATAATAGGCGTAAACACCCCCGAGGCAGATGCCGAGGTAATAGCCCTTACAACAGCCGCCCTTAAGGAGGCAGGGTTAGAGGACTTCCAGATAGAGCTTTCCCATTCCGATTTTATACAGGGTATTATTGGTGATTGCAATCTTTCCGCATCCGATGCCGAAACGCTCCGCTCACTTATTGACAAAAAATTTGCCATCGGAATTGAAGAATTTTGCAACAGCCACCATATCACAGGCATTAACCGCGAAATTTTAACCGAGATCTCTCTTTTCTTCGGCGACGGCGAAGAGGTTTTGTCAAAGTATAAGGCATGTAATCTTAACAGTGTTTCACAAAACGCAGTGCAGGACTTGTGCAAGGTTTATGAAATTCTGAAAGACTACGGGCTTGAAAAATACATAACCGTCGACCTTGGTCAGGTAAGAAGCTTCAAGTACTACACAGGCGTTATTTTCCGTGCCCTTACAACAGCCTCCGCCTTCCCCATTTGCGGTGGCGGTCGTTATAACACCTTAGGCAGGCGCTTCGACCTCGACCTTCCCGCAACAGGTGTGGCATTCTGGGTTGATCGCCTTGCTGATGCAATTTTGCGTGCTAACGGTGACCTCGGCTTAACCCCTTGTGCCGATGCAATTGTTTTTGTCTCTCGGGGGAATCGCAAGGAGGCATACAATCTTGCCCAGTCACTTCGCGCAGAGGGTAAAAAGGTTATTTTGGACGTTACCTCACCGGACGAGGAAACCGCGAAGAAAATTGCCAAGGACAAAAACATTAAAAACATTTACTTTATATAGGAAGAGGCAGCACTATGAAATATCTTACAATCGCCCTGGCAAAGGGTCGCCTTGCAGAGCTCAGTGTTAAAATTCTTATGGATTTGGGCTACAACTCAGGCGAGGTACTTGAAAAAACAAGAAAGCTCATTTTTACAGATGAAGAGCACAAGCTTAAATTTATACTTGTAAAGGCAAGCGACGTTGCAACCTATGTTGAATACGGCGCAGCCGATATAGGCATTGTAGGCCGTGACACCATTTTAGAGGAAGGCAGAAACGTTTACGAAATGGTCGACTTAAAGTTCGGCAAGTGCAGAATGTGTGTATGCGGCCCCAAGGAATTAAAGGGCAGGCTCGGCGAGCATTCCCCCTTAAGGGTTGCATCAAAATATACAAATATCGCAAAGGACTACTTCGATTCAAAGGACATGTCAATTGAGCTGATAAAGCTCAATGGCTCTGTGGAGCTTGCACCCCTCACAAATCTTTCCGACGTTATTGTGGATATTGTTGAAACAGGCAAAACCCTCTACGAAAACGGACTTGACGTATTGGAGGAAATTTGTCCCTTGTCGGCACGAATTATTGTTAACCGTGTAAGCGCAAAAATCGAACGCGAACGCATAAGCAAAATTGTAAGCGAAATGAAAGAGAAGGTAAACGAGCAATGATAGCTATAATTGACTACGGTGCAGGCAACCTTAAAAACGTGGCAAAAGCCTTCGACTTTCTCGGCATTGAAAACATTGTCACTTCTGATGCTTCGGTTATAAGAAATGCCGATAAAATTGTTCTTCCGGGTGTTGGTGCATTCGGCGAAGGCATGGCAAACCTTACCCGGGCAGGGCTCTGTAATGTAATTAAAGAAGAAGCTCAGTCCGGCAAGCCTCTCATGGGCATATGCCTGGGCATGCAGATGCTTTTCGACGAAAGCGAAGAGTCGCCCGGTGTAAAAGGTCTTGGAATACTTAAGGGCAAAATTCGCAGGCTTCCCAAACTTGGCGATCTGAAAATTCCCCACATGGGCTGGAACGACCTTAAGTGTGAAGGCAAGCTTTTCGAAGGGCTCAACAAGCCTTTTGTCTACTTCGTTCATTCCTATTATCTCGACGCAGAGGACAAAAGCATAGTTTCAGCTACAACCCATTACGGAATTGATATTGAGGTTGCTGTTGAGTCGAAAAATGTGTTTGCAACACAGTTCCACCCCGAAAAGAGTGGCGAAGAAGGCCTTCGAATGCTTTCCAATTTCGCAAAATTATAAGGCAAAAAAACGGTGACCATCAAGACGCCTGAAACCCATGTTCGTATAGTACGGGGACGTTCCCGACCCACAGTCAACCTACCCAGTCGGATTTCCTCGTAAAAATAAAAAATGAATGAGCGGGTGTGTCCCCGCTCCTTAAGGAGAAAACTTATGTACGCAAAACGAATAATCCCTTGCCTTGACGTTAAGGACGGCAGAGTTGTAAAGGGAGTAAATTTTGTAAACTTAATAGATGCAGGCGACCCCGTTGAGGCGGCAATCGCCTACGACAAGCAAGGCGCTGACGAGCTTGTGTTTTTAGACATTACCGCCACAAGCGATAACCGCGACACAGTTGAAGACATGGTAAAAAGGGTTGCAGAAAACGTGTTCATCCCCTTTACTGTTGGCGGTGGCATAAAAACCGTGGAGGATTTCAGAAAGCTGCTTTTAGCAGGCGCTGACAAAATTTCGGTTAACTCCTCTGCAATAAAACGCCCTGAGCTCATAAGCGAGGCTGCGGAAAAATTCGGCAGTCAGTGCGTGGTTGTTGCGATTGATGCAAAAAGGCGCGAGGATAAATCAGGTTGGGATGTTTACGTGGCAGGCGGAAGGATAAATACTCACCTTGATGCATTGGAGTGGGCTAAGAAAGCCGAAAGCTTAGGTGCAGGTGAAATTCTTTTAACAAGCATGGACTGTGACGGCACAAAGGCAGGCTATGACCTGGAATTGACACGAACAATTTCTGAAAGCGTTTCCATTCCCGTAATTGCCTCCGGCGGCGCCGGCAGCATGGAGCATTTTTACGACGCTTTCTGCGATGGCAAGGCTGATGCCGTGCTTGCAGCAAGCCTTTTCCACTTTGGCGAAATAGCCATTAAGGATTTAAAGAGTTATTTGTCAGGTAAAGGTATCAGTGTACGATAAAGTTCTTTACAATTGCCTTTTTTCATGGTAAAATGTAGGCTGAAAAGCGGTATGCTTTTCAGCCTTTGTTTTTAATTTTAAGTTTACTATAAAATGAGGAGGAAATTTACATGAACAGAATTTTTGTAAATGAGCCCGAACGTGATTTTTCCATTCCCGCAGTAAAGGAAAACATGGAAAAGGCAATTGCTGCAGTTGAGCTCGAACTCGGTCGCGACTACCCCTTAGTTATCGGTGGCGAAAAGATTTTCACAGAAAAGAAAACAACATCCATTAACCCCTGTAAGAAGGACCAGGTTATAGGCTACGCATCCAATGCATCGAAGGAATTGGCCGACAAAGCTATCCGTGTTGCATACGACACCTACGAAGAATGGAGACTTGTTCCCACTCGTGTAAAGTATGACTATATTATGCGCCTTATCGGCATTTTACAAAAGCGCAGATACGAAATCGCAGCCTGGATGATTCTTGAAACAGGCAAGAACTTTGGCGAAGCTGACGGCGAAATCTGCGAAGCTATCGACTTCTTCAACGCTTACGCGCAGGGCGCTGTATATCTTGAAGAGCATCCCGTTCCCCTGGTTGAATCAACTGTTGAAAACAACCGCTCGGAATACCGTCCTATTGGCGTTGGCTTGGTAATTCCTCCCTGGAACTTCCCCTTCTCCATCATGGCAGGTATGGTAATCAGTGCAGTTGTTACAGGTAACACTGTTTGCATTAAGCCTGCAAGCGATGCGCCCATCACAACATGCAAGTTTGTTGAAATGTGCGAAGAAGCAGGTATTCCTGCAGGCGTTGTTAACCTTATCCCCGGCTCAGGTAGCGAAATTGGTGACTTTGTAGTTGACCACCCCCTTACACGCTTTATTAACTTCACAGGCAGTAAGGCAGTAGGTCTCCGCATTGCAGAAAGAGCAGCAAAGGTTAACGAAGGTCAGAAGTGGATTAAGAGAATTATTGCAGAAATGGGTGGCA
Source organism: Clostridia bacterium (assembly GCA_017414645.1). Lineage (GTDB taxonomy): Bacteria > Bacillota > Clostridia > UMGS1883 > UMGS1883 > RGIG1927. The sequence goes on from JAFQLL010000051.1 coordinate 35,973, forward strand.
AGAACGCAATTGTTGTTGACTCCTCCGCAGACCTCCGCTGGGCTGCAAAGCAGGCAGCAGCTGCAGCATTTACCTTCCAGGGTCAGAAGTGCTCCGCATGTAGCCGTGCGATTGTTCTTTCCGATGTTTATGACGAATTCCTTACATATTTCAAGGAAGAAGCTGAAAGCTACCAGCAGGGCGAAGGCAAGGCAAACAAGGACATTTGTGCCGTTATCAACAAGGCATCCTTCGATAAGATTGCAGGCATGATTGAACAGGGTAAAACAGAAGGCAGACTTATTACAGGCGGCACATACGACGATTCCGTAGGCTTCTATGTAAAGCCCACAATTATTGCCGACGTTGACCCCAAAACAAGCGTTATCGCAAACCAGGAAATTTTCGGACCTGTTGTTGCAGTTATGAAGGTTGACACCTTTGAAGATGCTATCGACCTTGCAAATGCTACAGAATATGGTCTTACAGGCTCTGTATTCTCCGCAAACCGCGAAAATATCGAATACGCAAAGGACAACTTCTTTGTAGGCAACCTTTACATTAACCGTAAGTGCACAGGCGCAGTTGTTTACAACCACCCCTTCGGCGGTTACAACATGAGCGGCACAACAGCTAAGACAGGTACAGTTGACTACCTTTACAACTTTGTACAGCTTAAGTCTATATCCGAAAACGTTGTATATTAATAAAAAAGTGTTTTAACACTTCAACCCCCTCGTTCCCCCATTCTTGGGGGATGAAAAGGTGCACTTTTATTTTACAAGCAAATATGCGCACATTCTGCGCGCAATTTCCTATGTAATAAAAAAGCGGTGTAAAATGCACAGACCGCATAAAGGCTGAATTTTCATATCAGAATTATATATGTAAGAAGCACTTCAACGAAGTGCTTCTTTTTTATTTATGCCTTTATGCTATCGTCCAAACAAACCTCTCGGAGTATAGCATACACCTTCGGATTTGTTTGAACAATTCTGCACTATTTTCCCCTCGCTTTTTTTGCACTCTCCATTCAATCAGCAATTAAACTAAACGAGGAAATCCGGTTGGATTTCCTCGTTTTTATTTTACAGTATATATCCATTCATGGTTTGTTTTGTGATTATTTTTCCAATCGCCATCAATAGGGTTTGCCTGATCGATTTTAATTTCATTGTCACTTATCCACTCAATTGCAGCAGGCACAGGGCAGAGCTTATTCCACGAAGAAAGCAACCCCTTTTCTTTCACATAGTAGTTACCGCCGTAGCCCCAACCGCCTTTATCTACTATAATTCCAACAACCTGATGCCCTCCGTCAGGCGAATTGATAACCGTCACGTCACATCTTGAAGCCGCAAAAAGAAGCATCATACATAGCGAAACTAACACCAAAATAATTACAATCCATTTTTCTTTCATATATCCTCCCTATTAATTCAATAACCACTCAACGAAAATTTCGTTGAGTGGTTTCCTTAATTCTGCATTTTGCACTCTGCACTCTGCATTTAATAACATTTGCTGCAGCAAATGTTATTAAATCTCAGGTTTAAAGCAGGGCATAAATTCAAGCTTGAATTTATTTATTTTATGAAGATGGTCAATCCTTGCCTTCTTTGCTGTATCTTCGATAATGCCTTCGCGGATATAATGGTCAAGCTCAGCATAGGTAAAGCCTAAGTTGTCCTCATCGGTTTTACCGCACAAGCCGTCGATGGGTGTTTTTTCAACCAGGTCAGAAGGAAGCCCCAAAAGATGGCCAATCTCCTTAACCTCGCGTACCGTAAGGAAGGAAAGAGGCGAAAAGTCGCCTGCCGCATCGCCGTAGCGCGTGGAATAGCCAACCCAGTCCTCAGAAAGGTTACAGGTGTTGCACACTCTACCGTTCAAGCTCTGGCTTACTGCATAAACCACGCTCATTCTTATTCTGGGAGGCAGGTTTGTTTTCGACTGTACGCTGAGCTCCAGTTCCTCGGGGATTGCACCCAAAACACCGTCTACTGCATCCTTTATATTTATAACATAGCGTTTTATTCCTAAATGGTCACAAAGTTTATGTGAGCAGTCAATGTCAAACTGGTCACCCTGAGGCATCAGCACGCCGATAACCCTGTCTTTACCTAAGGCTTCAACACAAAGTGCTGCCGCAACGGAGGAATCCTTACCGCCTGAAATGCCTAAAACAGCATTGCAGGTAGGGCCGTTTTCTTCAAAAAACTTTCTTATCCACGCTACACATTCATTTTTAACCTTTAAAGCATCAAACATGATAATCCACTCCTTATTCTTGTTGCCAAAGGCAACATATCGAGCCATCAGGCATATCGAGTGCTTGCACATATCGAAAATCTCGCAAGAGAGTTATATCGACTATCTCCACTCCTTTTAGCTTATTTTACCATGTGTGTGCTCATTTTTCAAGGTGCAGTTATGTAGTCTTTCACGCAATATTCCTCCCCGTTGAGGATGAATGTTTCATTATCTGTCCAGATAATTTCATATTCCTCTGCCCATCTGCCGTGCTCTATTGCATGGCTTCTTTCTTTGAGCGTTCCTAAGCCTACAAAAATTTCGTCTGTGCCTTTAAGGCACACCTTTGTGGAGCCACCCATTGCACCCTCATCGTAGGTGATAATTTCGATTGCATAGTCGCCATCCGGCGATGTTACGCTCCGTGTCAGCTCAAAAGACACAAACCATCTCGACCACAGGAAGCCTGCGCAAATAATGAAATAAATTCCTAAAATGAAGCCTGCTGTTATACCTACCATTATTTTTACCCATTCTCGTTTTGCATAAGCGAAAAATACAACCAGTGAGGTTATCACTGTTACAGGCAGAATAAAAGCCGCACACAAAGCGCTTTGCTTTGCATATATTCCGTCAGTTTCGAGCACCGTAGCCAAAATTATTGTCCCTGCCGGCATAATAACAGGCGTCAGAATGCCCAATGCCTTCGATATTTTCTCTGCATAGCTTTTGAATTTCACAGCGAAGAATGCATATAAGATGTGTAACAGCAAAAAGCCAATAAGAAAACCATTGTAACTAACAGGCACAAAGCTATAGCCCATGCCCAGAACCATGGCCCACAACAGCAAGGGCAGAAGAGTTAATAAATTAAAATACTTTTTAATGTATGTCATTTCAGTTCTCCGTAAATTTTATAAAGTCTTTCCCGGGACAAATTGAGGCTACGCCAGCCGTTGTCGAGCATCTTAGCTTCAGCTTGTTTTTCTTCAAGCCATTTTTCCGCATTCTGAATTGCTACAGGGTCTGTGCTTTCATGATATATTCGTGCAATTTCTTCTGCAGCATCAATTGAAAGTGTTCTTGCGTAGATTGTTTCGTTTCTTTGTCCGCTAAGGTATCTGTCTACCTGGTTTTTTGCCACGATAGCGTCCATGGGTACAACATTTAAAACCAGATAGTAGCAAAGTGCAAGCGCACCATAAACCATAACAATATTAAACTTTGGTTTTGCAATGTAGAAGAAGGTTGCAAGAAGGCCAATCAGCTCAAAGGCTAAAAAGCCGAAAACTAAAAAGCGGAGCCTTGTCAAGCCGTCGGTTTCGTTATACAGGTGCATTCTGTAAAAAGAGGATGCCAGAAGCACCACCGTTACCGCACAAAGATACATATTTATTGTTTTTACAAAAACGGCTCTTTTGCCCTTTATGTGCTCGGTGAGCTTTGTCACAACAAGTATTGCGGCAAGGTTAACCCCTGTTAAGCCTAAAAGCTCAAAGAAGCCCTTTCGTGCATACTCGGTCACATTAAGGCCGTAAGGAAGAGTGCTTCCTGCAAATAAATACTTGAACTGGATAATAACAAAAATGGTGTACACAGCTAAAACTGAAAGCATAACGCAGGCAATGATAAGTAAATCGCCCTTGATTTTAAATTCCTTTTCGTCCTTATCGTAACTAAAATAGGAATTGTACACAACACCGAAAAGATACAATCCTGCTAAGATGCCAAGTGTAATTTTCCACAAGGTTTTTGCGGTAAAAATATTTGAAAAATAGTTTGCAAAGTCCTCAATGCCGTGCAAAAATACCATGTCGGCACTTGAAAGCACCACGCACAGCACGCTAACGCAGGCAAGGCTTATAACCGCCGCTATTGCTCCGCGCTTTACGTAGCCCTTCTTCCCCTCGGTTATTTCAAAAAACCAGGAAAAAGGAGTTATTAAATCAGCTAATGGCGCACATGCTCTTTCTGCAATGTCAACAAAAAAGCCAAGGGTAACATTTTTTATGTTAAGAGGTGTGAACATGAGCGCAAAAAGAATTATGCACACTATAAAATTGGGTGCACGCCATATTGTGTTTGCGCTTAAAAGCGAGTTAAGGCATAAAATGCCTATGGGAACAAGCCATAACAGCCTCTTCTTTTCATTCACTACAAAGCTGAGCATTACAGCCTGCAGAGCTATGAACACAAACACACTTACCCCTGCCCCATCTGCAAGCACAAGGTAAGAAAAGCTGATTGCCGTCAATACGGCATATATAAGCATTTTAATTTTTAAGCTTTTGCTGAAAACTTCGTTTTTCTGCATTTTTTCACCCTTTTCTTGCATTTTATTTAAAAGCTTTTCCGACACACCTGTTTCTATAAGCATATAGGATACCAAAACGGCAACCATTATTCCGAAAAAGCCATGCACATATACCTCGAACCATTCTGAAGGATAGAAGCTTTCATCCAGCCCTATTACAAGGTCCAGGGGTACAAGTGCAAAAAGTGCAGCAAAGCCACAGCCGAACATTTTTGCAAAGCTTTTACTTGTTGCAAGGTACCCTACCCCCACCAAAAAGAATGTAACAAACGCCAAGAAGCTGACATTCTGCATATTAAAGCTTAAAATCAGCCTGTTTACCACAACAAGGCTTGTTGCATAAATTATTCCTTTTAAAAGAGTTTTCATTTTTCCATCCCCTTTCAAGAAGTAATATACACTACCGCTCTCTGTTTGTCAACAACTTTTTATCGTTTAACAATAAATATTTAACGAAAAATGAGAGGTTGCTGTTGCAACCCCTCATTTTTATTCCACAAATTCAATTATGTCTCCGGGCTGGCACTCGAGAACCTTGCAAATTTCCTCCAAGGTTGAAAAGCGGATTGCCTTAGCCTTGTTGTTTTTAAGTATGGACAAATTTGCAGGGGTAATGCCGATTTTTTCGCTCAGCTCCATAAGCCCTATTTTCCGCTTTGCCATCATAACGTCTAAATTTATAATAATGGGCATTTTCCTCACCTCAGATAGTAAGATCGTTTTCTGTTTTATAGTTAATAGCCTGCTTGAATAAATCCTTCAAGGTTAAACAGAAAAGGCAGGCAATTGCAAAAATGAGCGCAATGGTTACACTTCCCACCGTGAAGGCAAGAATTGACTGTACGATAAATATTACACAAATTAAAGCCGCAGCCACAGCCATACGTCTGAAGGCTGTAACGTTCTCGTCCACAAAGGGGCTGCCGTCAAGAAGTGTTTTGTACATTTTCTTTATATTAAAAAGAATATACACAGCACAAACCCCAGCCAATGTTAGGGTTATGCGGTAAACAGATTCGCACTGGGGCGAATAAGAAAAATATTTAATAAGACTTCCGATTGTGAAAGGCACCAATACTGTGCACACGATGCCACAGTAGAACATAATTTCTATAACCCATTTAGCAATATGATGCACTATGCTTTTTTCGTACATGCTTACCACCCTTTCCTATAAATACATATTAACCTTTTCACATTGCCTTTGTCAACCAAATTTTATCGTAAAACAATAAAAGCACCCGAAGGTGCTTTTATATTATTCCAAACAGCATAAACCCTATTGTGTTTATTGCAAAGTTTGCCGACATATGCACAAACCATGAGGTGTAGATATTGTCGCTTTTTTCGTTAAGGTAATTGAAAATAAGTCCGCCCAGGAAAAGCCCTGTAAGTGCGATTGCAAAAACCCATACATTAAACCAGCCTGTCATCATGGCAATGTGATAAAGGGCGAAAGCCAAAGCGCTGAATATGTAGGCAAGCTTTCGTGACGCATATTTTTTCAACGTAAGGAACGAAAATCCACGGAAGAAAAATTCCTCCAGAAGTGAATTGACAAAGGATATGTACATTGCCACAAAAATGAAGTTGTTTTTATTAACGCCAATGTTCCCTGTAAGTGCACCTGTAACTGCCGAAAAGTCGAACACGTCCTTCAAAAGAAGGTATGCCCCGAGTATGAGAACATACAGCGGCACGCACAAAAACATTGCCAGCTTCATGCCCTTTTTGTTTGGTTTAAAAAGGCTTTTAATGTCCACATTTTTATTACACAGTGCAAAAATGCCCGGCAGAATGAGAAACAATGCCACCTTACAGGCAGATTTTATCCAATACTGAGGCTGAATAATTGCATCCACAACGCCCATTACACTGCAGCACACAACCGCAATTGCAATTATTACCCATGCTTGCTTTTTCATTTAATCACCTCTTATGTAAAAAGGATTTTGCGTTGCAAAATCCTTTTCGTAATTACTAATTAAATCAGTGGTGGCAATGTCCGCCGCCGCAGCCATGTTCACCGCAAGTATGACCTTCACCATGATGGTCATGGTCGTGATGAGAGCAGTTTGCTTCTGCATTAATGTCAAGGTTTCCTGCAAGAAGGTTTTCAACAGCTTCGTCGCAATCGCCACTGTTACCTGCATAAATTTCAATACCTACCATGTTAAGTGCGTTCACCGCACCGCCACCGATACCACCGCAGATAAGTGCGTCAACGCCTAAATTAAGAAGCATGCCTGCCAATGCACCGTGACCGGAACCATTTGTGTCTACAACCTCGCTCTTAATAACTTCGCCGTCCTTAACGTCGTACACCTTGAATGCCCCGGTGTGACCAAAGTGCTGAAAGATCTGTCCTGCTTCATAAGTTACTGCAATTTTCATTTTTATACTTCCTTTACTAAATATTTTGTTAATTCTTCATCAAGCTCCCAGCAATCTTCACTGTATGAGTCTATAAGCTTATATTTTTCCTTATGTTTTCTGAGTATAAGATAGTAGTTGTCTCCTGCTTGTGCCAAGCATCCATGAGAAACCATCTGTTCAAACTTACCGTACAGCTCACTTTTAAAAGTAACCATGGGAATGTTTGCGTGACGACCCACATGGTGAACAGAATTCACTCTTGCCAGGAGAATAATTATGTTGTTTGCCATAAGCGCTGTTAAATCGTTTTTCGACTTCATGTCCGCAGTTATGCGCCACACAATATATACAGTCCAAGGGAAAGCCAACAGAATTGCCGACCCGGGCCAGTTATGGATAGCATAATCAACACCGTGCTTGTAGCAGGCATACGCCACAATTCCTGCCACCAATACAGTCCATGCAGCAATCAGCCCGTTGGCAAGCTTCTTCTCGGCAGAGGCGTTTGCGTGCACCTTAACTAAAATTGCGTTTTTCATAAGAACTGTTTTGTTCTCTTCAATTTCCTTCTCAGAGCGCACAATTTTAGTTTCTTGTTTGTTCTTCTCAATCAATATTGCACCAAGAATAGCCAAAGCAGCCCCTATGTAAAGACAGAGGCTATTATCAGTTGTTTTGAAAAAAACAAGCATAGTTAGTGATGCCGCAATACATACGTGTCCGATACGTCGCCGCAAAGTACGATTTTCTTTTCGTGTTTCTTCTTCCGGGATACTTAAATGTCGGTTTTCCTTTTTCATAAAGCTTTCCTCATTTAAAATCGGCACCCTTAAAGATGCCGATTGCCTGTATTCGTATTTTCAATGGCTGAACGAGTTTAGATGCAGAATGTTCAAACCTGACCCGAAGCTGTACTTTGTGTACTGCGAGTGGTTGGTTTGGGCATTATGCGCTAAAGGCGTCAGTCATTTGCGCCGTAAACAGAAAGATATTCTCTTATTCTGTTAATACAGTCGGGGTCGCTCATTCTTTCGGGATGGCTTTCAAGATATTCAATAATTTCATAAACTGTTACAACGGAATATACAGGGAAGCCATGCTGCTGTTCAATTTCCTTCATTGCAGAAATTTCGCCCAGGCCTTTTTCCATTCTGTTAACCATAATCATAACAGCATTAATCTTAACGCCATCAAGTGTTTTCATAAGCTCAATGCTTTCACGGATAGCAGTGCCTGCTGTAATAACGTCTTCAACAATTACAACGTTCTGCCCTGCCTTAGGTGTGTAGCCAACGAAAATACCGCCTTCGCCATGGTCCTTAACTTCCTTGCGGTTAAAGAAGAAGGGCAGGTCAATGCCATCACGGGAAAGTGCGCTTGCAGCGCTTACAGCCAAAGGAATGCCTTTATATGCGGGGCCGTAAAGAACAACGTTGTCTGCCTTAATGTTTTCCTTGTAGCACTGTGCGTAGTATTCACCTAATTTGCAAATCTGGTCACCTGTTTTAATTTCGCCTGCATTGATGAAATAAGGGAGCTTTCTGCCGCTCTTTGCGATAAAGTCACCAAACTTAAGAACGCCTGCATCCAGCAAAAATTCAATAAACGAAACTTTATAATCTGCTAACATAATGTAGCCTCCTTCGTGTTTTCTATAATCATACCACATTTTGCACTGGTTTTCAACCTATTATTTAATAAGGCTTGTAATATCCTGCGGTGTAGCTGCTGCGATTGTGATCTCCGTGTTTTTCAAAGGATGCGTAAAGCTTATTTTTCTGCAATGAAGCCTGATTCTTTCACCTTCAATTGCCCTGCCATAAAGCCAGTCGCCGTAAATCGGGGTTCCAAGGCTTGCAAGATGCACCCTTATCTGATGTGTTCGCCCTGTTAATGGCTGCACCCTCACAAGGCTCAAGCCATTCACTTCTTCAACAACCTCATATTTCGTTAAAGCCTCTTTGCCGTCAGGCGAAGTCATGCGCTTAATTCCATCGCCTTTTATTATGGGCACATCTATAGCGCCTTCATTTTGAGGCAACTCTCCACATACAAGAGCAACATATTCCTTTTCAATTTGCCTTTCTTTCATTGCTGCATTCAGCTTTTGTGCGCTGATTGCGTTTTTGGCAATTAATACAACACCGCTTGTTTCTTTGTCGAGCCTTGTTATCACATGAAAGGAGGCATCATTTTCAAGATAAAACATAACAGCATTGGCAAGTGTTCCGGATTTATGCTCGCCTACGGGATGTGTTATCATAAATGGCGGCTTGTTGACCACAAGTATGTCCTCGTCTTCATAAAGCACCTCAATGGGAATGTTTTCAGCTATAATATTTCCAGAAGTCTCCTCGGGGAAAATTAACTCTAATTCATCACCCATGGAAAGTCTTTGATTAACATGTGCATTTTTGCCGTTTAACAAAATACCACCCGAGGCCTTAAGCTTTTTTATAATGTTTCCCGAAAGGCCTAAATCTCCGGATAAAATGTATTCAATTTTCCGATTGTTCATGTCGCATGTAGCGACAAGCTTTTTTCGCATATTAGTTCACCTTGTAAAAATCATGATTTCCTAAATAATCTTTTTCGCCACGCTCAGTCGGCAAAGCACAGGCTCTTACTATGATTGTTAAAGCCAATAGCCAAACAAAAAAGCAAGTCATGCGACTTGCTTTTTTGTTTGGCTCCTCCAGTTGGACTTGAACCAACGACATCATGATTAACAGTCATGCGCTCTACCGACTGAGCTATAGAGGAATATTCATTTGCTACCCTGTCATTATAACCGCTATCAAACGAATTGTCAAGCACTTTTTGTAATTTTTATTATTATTTTTTAAAAACAAAGCAACCTCCTGAAGAGGTTGCTTTGTTCACACATTTATAGAATGTTAAAATTATTCAGCGTTTACGACTTCTTCCTGAACCTGGTTATAGAAATCAGAGAGGTAATCAAGTTCTGCTGCATCATCGGAAATGATAAAGATATCGTTAATAGCGTAACCTGTAAGAGCCTGCCACTTGGGAGATGTGTCGTATGCACGCTTTCTTACAATTACGAACTGACCAGGTGCGATATCGTCAAGAGAACCTCTTGAGATGGAATTAATCTTACCTTCACGGTCAAAATTAATTCTGTAAACAGTACCTTCAAGTCTTTCGTTAGAAAGAACGGAAAGGTTATATGTGTTTGCACCGTCAACGCCTGCGCCCTGGTTTTCGCCTGTTGCTGCCGCAACATTGAAGAGCTTCTTACCAACAACTTCGTCGATACTTGTTACAAGACCGCAATAGAAGCGTGTGCAGTAGTTGTGGCTGGACCAGTAGTTCCATCTTCTCCACTGTTCCTGGTAGAAGGGCTTAAAGGGCATTACATAGCTCTTTGTGGATTCGTTGAAGATAGGCTGTGTAACGTTAACCATCTTTGCATAATCAGCAAGATTTGCTTCGTCAAAGTAAGGAGCAATGTCTTCAATGTATGCACCATCTGTAGATACTCTTACGGGGAAACCATTGGGATAAAGTGCGTTGTTTACATCGCCACCAATGTGTGCTACCCAGGAATACTGAGGTCTGATGAGTGCGTTTCTTACGCTTGTACCATCAAAGTAATAAACTCTGTATGTGGGTTCGCCGCTTGCCTTATCGTAAGCAGAAGTAATGTTCTGGATGAACTTGATAGCTGTGTTGTCCTGATAGTATGTAGCATCTCTGTTCTGCTCCAAGTCTTCAGAAGAGTCAACAGAATCATCGTACCAGTTAGCCATTACAAGGAAGTTACATACAGTCTTCTGCATGTCGATTTCTTCGCCATCAGCGCTGTAATAGTAAGCCCAGCAGTAATCATAAATATCGAAATTGTAGTTATCCCAATATGTATTCATCTGCTTTGTATAGAAGGACTGGTTGTCATCAAGCTTGGAAACAGCTTCTTCAACAAGGAAGTTAGTTGTCTTGTCGTCACAGTATGTTCTCTTACCTACTGTGTTACCGAATTCGTCAACTGTTGTTTCCTGGCTGTAGTGTAAGCAGTGGTGACCTGCACTGTAGTAAAGGTAACCGGAAGTTTTAATCTGACGTGTCTGGAGATATCTATCATCTTCGCCTACAACTGTAATTTCGCAGATTTCGTCACGGCTGTTAACCTTGTAAAGGAAGCCTGCTCTTGAAGGATGAGGACGCTGAAGACCATTGGAAGCGTATTCCGGGTCTTCGCTTGTACCAAAGAGTGCATCTGTAAATGCAAGTTCGTAAATTTCGTCAGCTGTCATGCTTTCGCCATTAACTTCAACGGAGGAAGCAATGTTGAAAATTCTTACGCCACTGTTCTGTGTAAGAACCTTCATCTGATAGCCTCTTCTTAAGCCACCGTCGTTAACAGCAATGAACATACCGATGTTCTTACGGATAACTGTTGTACCTTCGAAGCCCGCAATGCGGTTGTCTGCATCGAGGTAGTATTCACCTGCGTCAGAAACTGCAAGCTCAATTCTACCTGCAACAGCGGGAGAAATTTCGTATTCAATACCACCGATTGTGTACAAATCATCGCTGGAAACTTCGTCTACAGTACCTGTTGTCTTTCTGTTAGAAATTACAACCTTTTTTACCTTCTTGTCGAGGGATTCGTAAACGTAAAGCACGCTGTACTGTCTGATGTCAGAAAGCTGTGCGATTCCGCCGTATTCGTTGAGGAATGTTACATGATAATCCTCATCGTCGGGGTTGAACTTGTATGTTGTTGCACGGTCGTAGTAACCGGAAACATTACCGGAAGTCTGTGATGCGGAGAATACAAACACGAGCTCATATTCCCAAATGTCAATGATATCGTATTCGTCGTCACCATTATTGTCGATAAGAACAACTTCGCCATGCTGAGGAACGAGAATATCTGCTGTTACATCAATAACTGCCTTGCCATTGTAAAGCACAAGAGGTGTCGCAGAGGTTTTAACTTCCTTAGTCTTCTTGTCGGTGTCCTTATTCACCCAGTATTCGAAGGTATAACCTTCGCCTACAGATGATGTTACGTCTTCAAGGTTTTCGTCCTTGATTGTGATAGTGTTATTCTTAACACTCTTTGTTGTGTATGCAATAACTGTTCTGTTTTCTGTAGCATCTTCAGCGTCGAGAACATAAACTGTTGCATAGTAACCAAGGAAATTCTTTATGTCTGTATGACCAACGTTGAAAACTTCATCATTGATAAGAACCTGCTCTTCTTCGATAGTTGTTTCGCCATCGATAGCTGCATATTCATTTTCTGTAATAATGCCGTTAATTTCCTGTATTTCGAAGTAGGTGTTGAGAGCATTCTTACCTTCAACAACCTGAGATGTCACGATTGTACCATCATGAGAGTAGGAAACGGGAAGCATAAGGTCCACTGTAAGAGCCTTGTAAACAAGCTTAGCAACATCGCCACGAGTAATGTTCTGACCCATAGCTGTGTTGAGCTTCTTTGTAAGACCGAGCTTCTGAGCTACATAAACATAGTCCTTAAGTTCGTCGCCACGTACCTGAGCTTCGTGACCGTAACCAAGAGCGGAAACGATCATCTGCATTGCATCTTCATAGGAAGCAGACATGTCGGGGTTGAAATTACCGTTTTCGTCACTACGAGCAATACCCTTTGTCTTTGCCATTGCAACAGCACCTGCTGCCCAGCCTTCATAATCGTACATGTCATTGAAGAGCTCCATGTCGTCGGGTGCTTCTTCACCGTAGCCGTCAAGACCTACAAGTTTAATTGCAATAGCTGCCATTTCAGCTTTTGTAATTGTGTTATAAGGAAGGAAGCTTCCGTCCGTATAACCTCCCATAATGCCCAAAGCGCTGAGTACATCAACTGCAAGCTCACAGTCAGTGTCAACTGTGTCGTAATAAGATGCAGCAAGCACGCTGTTCGGAACAACTATAAGAGAGCAAACCATTGTGAGCATTAAGAGCATGCTCAGAATTCTTTTTTTCATATTGCTAACCTCTCTATCTGTTGGATTTAATTACTTCATGTATCTGTAAATCTGATCAAGAATTACTGCAAGATATGCACGGGATGCATCTACTGTAGGTTCAAACTTATCCATCTGCTTATGGTTGGTTGCACCAATGTAAACGCCTGCGTGGTAAAGAGCACCAACTGCCTCTACCGCATAGGGTGCGATTTCATTGCTATCCTTGAACAAACTAACACTTGCTGTAAACTTATCAAGAGACAAGCCCTTCAACTTAGCAGCTCTGTAAAGAACTGTAACTGCATCCTGTCTTGTTACAGTGTCGTTCACGCCAAAAATACCGTTACCGTAACCCTGTGCAAGACCAAGCTTTTCAGCACTTGCTACATAAATGTAATACCAAGCATTGGGGTCAACATCTGTGAAGGAGCATGTTGCTGTTACATCAGCCATACCGAGCACGTTAATAATCATCTTCATGAATTCGGCTCTTGTAACACTCTTTTCGGGACCGAATGTCTTATCGCCATAACCTAAAAGAATCTTATTCTTGGAAAGGTTAAGGATAGCATCGCTTGCCCAGTCATACTGAGTGCCGGCTACGTCTGTATAGTAGTCCTTAATTTCAACATTGGGGTCCTTGTTGTTTTCATCCTGAGAAAGCTGTGTGCTTACTTCGGAAGTCTTTACAACACCACCGATCGAAGAGCCGCTGCCTCCGCTACCGGTCTTTGTGTTATCATATTCCTTCTTGGCTGCCTTGTAAGCGTCTTCCCAAGCTTCCTGAATTTCGTCAATGCTGTAATATGTGCCCTGGAATTCTTCGCAGAAGAGCTTTCTGAGCTTCTTTGTATCTTCAAGCTTTTCAATTTCATCTTCGTCAACCTGGAAAATATCATTGTTAGCCTTTACCACGTCAACAAGATTGAGCCAGTGTGTTTCGTTAACAATCTGAACTGCTGCTGCCTTTTCCATAGCCACAGCGAGCTCGTCAACACTTGCTACTGTGGGAGCAATTGTCTTTACAACCTTCGCAAGTGTGTCTGTGTTCTGGATTTTGCCGTAAAGGCTTTCATCGTCTGCATCAAAGCCGATTACAGATTCAAATCTGTAAAGAAGCTCTGCCATCGCTTTGTCGGAAATACCATCTGCATTATATGCAGCTATAAGATATGCATCTTTAACAAAATCTTCACTGTTTTCAGCAGTGTAGCTACCCTTACCGGCAGAATATCCACCATTAACACCGTTAAGAATAAGCTCTGCAAACAATGCCTTTGCACCGTTTTCGCCATCTGTAAGAGCCTCGTAATCTTCGCCTGTAAGCTTAAGAATTACGTTGCCCTCTTCATCTTCGGAGCATTCAATAACAGAAAGTGCATTGTAAGTAGCATCGAACTTTTCTTTTACAACACTTGCTTCAACATCAGTGAGGTTAATTGCTTCAAAGAAGCCGTTAACGTCTTCAACGCCGATGTAGAAAACTTCGCTCTTGAATACGTCAGCTGCCTTGTTAAGAGCAGCAACAAGAGTGTATGTACCGGTGTCTGCATCATCAGGAGCACCAAGCTTTACTTCAGCTTTGTTGCTGCCTACAGGTGCGTAACCAACTGTTACAAGCTCACCTGCTGCATCGAGCATGTAAACCATAACGGTCTGGTCGTTGTCACTGTTTTCAGTAACAATATCAACATATACGTAGTTATTACCAACCTGGTTAGCAACAACGCTTGTTACTTCAGGTCTTACGTATACAACTGCTTCGGGCGCAATATCGGCAGCGAGAGCGCCGATTGCTGTGCACTGAATGAGCATAAAAGCACAAACAGCTACAGCTATAAGTCTTATCATTTTATTGCCGTTCATTTCTCTTCCTCCATTCATATCGGATTAAATTACTTACCTTCTACTATGTAGGGGTTCATCAACGAAGGCATCTGACCATAGTACTGAGTAGGTGTTGTATCGCTTATGAAATACACCATGTACTTGTACTGAGTAAGGTCTTCGTCTTCGGGGATTTCAATTTCCAAAGTAACTTCTGCTTCATCCAATACGAGAGCACATTCTTCAGCAGTTACAAAGTCAATCATGATGTCGTTCTTGTAAAGAACGCCTACTGCTGTGAAGAACACGTCATCTTCATCGGAGTTATAAAGAGTTGTTGTATGTGTAAGTGTTCCGCTTGTTGTAAAGCCGGAAGCACGATCATATTCGTTGCCGTTTGCATCTTTACACAAAACAGTTTTTATTTCCAGAGGATTGTCAAAAATTTCTGCTTCATAAAGCTCAATGTCATCCATTGAAAGAGTATTCTTACCCTTATAGTTAAAGTCTATTGCAAAGAGACCTGTCGCAGGAGCTTTAAATGTGAAGAGAACCTGCTGCCAGGAACCTGTAACATCAACCTCTCTGCCGATTTCATTCCAGCCAACAACGTATGTGTCACCATTTTCTGCAATAACCTTGAATGCGCGGTCATCGTCAGCAATAGAGCCACCGGAGGGCATCTTAAGCCATGCGGAGAACACATAAATGCTGTCGCCTGTTACAGCTGTACGGTAAATAACATCGCCTGCGGAAATGGAAAGACCAAAATAGCCGCTGTGTGCTGCATCTGTTGTGATTTCACCGTTTGCCTGAAGTCTGTTCTTTGCAGTTGCGGAAATGGGGCCGGGAACAATTTCGGGGTTTGATTCAAAACCATCGAGCTTGATTGCGTTGCCCTGACCTGCAGCTACCTTATAGCGAAGGTTGTCATATGTGAATACTGCTGCGTTGTCCTCACCGGGTGTTACATAAATACCACCGTCACGGAGAGTTGCTGCGAAAAGATCGAGAACTTCCTCTTCTTCGATTTCTTCTTCAGCTTCTGTAGCAGTTTCTTCTTCAGTAGCCTCTTCAGTAGGTTCTTCTGTTTCTTCTTCAACTTCTTCTGCTTCTGTTACTTCAACCTCTTCCTCAGCTTCAGTCACTTCTTCAGCATCGGGAGTGATTTCTGTAACTACTTCTTCAACTGCTTCTTCAACCGCTTCTTCTGCAAAAACAGTAACCACAGAAGAGCAAAGTGCAATTGCGAGAGTCAAGCAAATCATCTTGAAAATCATACTTTTCTTTTTCATTTGGCATTCCTCCTAATAACCGTCGGCAACCCGACCAGTATATTCAAAAAATTTAAAACATATTCATTGCCTTTGCAGGCACAAAACCAACCTCACGGTCGGTATTGTTTACTCATTAAGCTGCCATGCTCTGACATAATCTATACAGAACTCAGCAGGCCACTGTGTGCTCGAGTCGGGCTTGCCGTCCCAACCGTCAATGGCAAGATTAAGAATCATGTACATTCCCGTTGCTTCCTTTATGGCACTCTTGTTGGTGAAATCATGTCCCACCTGCACACCGTCCACATAGTAGCGCATGTAATCGGGAGTCCATTCAAAGCCGTAGGTGTGGAAGTCGTCGCTGGTACTGTAGCCAAGGTTTAAAACCTGTTCATGACTGTAGTGCTCATTCCATGCAGGGCCATAGTGAAAATTCACATGCAGCTCATTGGGTTTTGAACACAAAACCTCAAGCATATCAATCTCGGGCGGCCATCCGTCCTTGAGCATCCACCAAGCAGGCCACATGCCCTTGCCCTTCGGCATTTTCATTCTGGCTTCAAAGTAGCCATAATCAAAGTTGTATTTGTGGTGAGTGTTTACTGCACCGGAAGTATAAACAATGTCATACTTTTTATTATTGAAGGTACCCTGTTTTCCTTGCGCATCGGGATGCTGTTTGTTTTCGCCCTTCAGGGTGAGAATACCATCCTTCACAATTACATTTTCGGGAACACACCATGCAGCATGGTTGTGCGAGTGGCCCCAGGAATAGTTATAGCCCCATTTTGTAGTATCCAGGCTGTCTCCGTTAAAATCGTCGCTAAACACCAGGCGGTATCTCTCGTCGATATAATCGGGTCTTTCAACACCGCTGTTTTCAATAACAGGAAACTGAATTCTTCTTATCCCGCTACCCTTTACAACGGGCAGTCTCATGTAGCTTTCCTTCATAACATCAATCCACTGATACATTGCATATTTCTCCACAATGTGCTTGGGATCAAAAGCTTCATCGTTTTCAATAATGCCGTTAGCGGCAGCCACCTCTATATATGTAAGGTATTTCGGGTCAATCTCATTCTTATCTTTAAAATTCAGATCACAACCGACCGCCAGCTCATTTTTCTTTGCGATAAGAGTTTTTACTATTAAAGTAATAAGCTCCTCTGTTGTAAGATAATCGCCAAGATTAAGCTTTCCGTTTTCGTCGGCAAAGGTCTGGTCGAGGATGCCCTTTCGCATAAGAGCGGCAACCATACCTGCATTCGGATCATTCGGTTTAATATCGGCAAAGCCACCTTCATACAAAAGCTCTTTACCCTCTACCCAGTTAAAAATTTCATTGAGAAAATCCCACTTTATAGCTTCTGTGTCAACATGCGCATTAATACTGACACAGGAAATTATAAGCAAAAAGCACAATACCGCAGACAATATTCTTTGTATGCGTTTCATTTTCATTTTCTCTCCTTCGCATAGAGATACCTATATTATTATACATCTATCATATATAATACACCAAATTTTCGTCCGTGTAAATAGTTTTGTTACTTTTTTTGCATAAATTTTTTACCAAATTTTTAACATTTCCAGAGAATTTCCCCATTTATCCTTGGTTTTGGCTTCAATGAGCTTTTCTACAGCCAGCACGAAAAAGCGGCACATTGAATCTGCTCCGCGCGAAGAAAGATGCATCATGTCCTTCGGAGCATTGTTTTCATAGTCCCACAAGTGATATACCTTGTATACCTCTTCGCGCCCTACCTCTGAAAACCAGCCGGAGGACATGTCGGTAAGGTCAACATAGAAGCAGCCTTTTTCTTTGGCAAGATCTCTGACCGCATTGAAAAACTCGCTGTAATTACCGCCGTCGCTCTTGCCTGTGTCCTTTTCGTCGCCCCAGCCGTAGCCTGCAGAAATCTGCGGACTTACCAGAATAGGTATCATACCCTTTTCACCACAATAATCAACCATATAGGAAAGGCACTCTGTCATTTCCTCCGCTGTAGACTTGTCTCTGTCGTTAATACCGAACTGAATAATAAAAATATCACCCTTCTCGCCTTCCTTTTCAATAACAGAAAAGCTGTTGTCGAACCATTTTTTCGCCCAGTCACCGCTTGCCGCCAGATTCATTACACGGGCATCCACATATTTTTCCAAAAACATTCCCCAGCCTGACATAACAGTGCCGTCAGCCTCTTGGCCTGTTCTTAAAAGCGGGTAGTAGTTACACACTGTAGAGTCGCCTGCCATGAAAATGCGGGGTTTGTGATCGTTTACCAAATCTGTTTCACGGAACATTATATAGCTGAGCTTATCCGTGAGACCTGCTACTTTAACAGAAAATTCTCCACCTTGGAAATGATATTTATCAAAGGTGTGCACGGCAGGCTCTGTCACCTTCTCTGTACCGGGCATGTCAAGATTTGATGCAATAAGGTAATTATCAAGATACACACTCGCCTTAAGAGGCTCGCTCTTTTTTACACTTATGTCATAAAGCCCCGGGTACATTTGTGCCGTAAAAGGTTTTTCAGTTGTGGCAAAATCCCCGGCTTCGATTGCGAAGACAGGTGCCAGCTGTATTTTTTCGCAGGAGGTAAAGCTTACATTTATTTTCCCGCCCACGCTTTTTGCCACCATTGCCCTTCCGTCGTCAAAAAGAGGGTTCTCAACAGTTACATTCACACCGTTTTTAGTATAAACAGCAAAGGTGTCTGTAATATAGCTTTCAGGCAAAACATCGATAGACAAGCTTCTTTCGCCCGGTTTTACGTCATAGAAACTGCTCATTCCCATTTTAAGGTTACCCTTAACACTTTCAATTTTCATAAGAGCTTTAAAAACCTCAAAGGCACAGGCTCTGTCAGCACTCTTTGTAAGTTCAAGGGTTGACTTATAAACCGAACCTATACCCGAGGAGCCCGCTTTTGTTGCCATAGATGCAGTAAAGGCTGCGAGGTCAATGTATGTAATACTCTTTGCTTTTGCTGTGCTGCGCGTTGTTTCGGTATAAAAGTTTTTTGTTTCAGCCATCTGCCCTGTAAGAGAGTTGAACCTGACACTGCTGCATATAGAAACAAAAATTATGTTTACGTTCTTTTTCTTAAGCTCGGCTATAACCGAATCAAGGCTTTGCTTAAAGTCGGCATTTTTGTCCATAAGGCGGTCCTTTTCCAGAATGCCGTAGGAAATAATTACCGTGTCGCCTGTTTTTATGCGTGCATACTCCGCCTTTTTCTGAAGGTTGCTCAGGAGGTCTCCGTTTTCTGCACCATTAACGAAAAGTGCAGAATCGCAGAAAAAACTTTCAAGGCTTTCGCCCCAGCCTTTTGCCCAATCGTCACCAAAGAGATAAACCTTCCCCGAGCCTTCCTCGCCCAAGGCAAAATGCACCTCGGAAAACAGCATACATATAATAAGGAAAAGAGCCGTTACTTTTTTCATAGAATTCCACACCACCTTTCTGAAAGAGACTTCTCCCTAATGTATATTATATATTTTTATATTTTTCAGTCAATAATAGTAACAGAATTGTAAAGGAGGTGTAATGTTAATTAAATGAACGGCAAAAAGAAACCCCATATCAATGAACGTATAAGGAAGCTTGGCGAGGAAATTGCAAAGGAGTTCATAAACCCCGACACACTTCACTCAGACCCCTTAGGCAGCTGGACAGGCACCCCCGCCGACCGGGATGATAAGCCCACTCAGGATGCAGATGATTTATGAGCAAGAACAAAGTGTCTCCGACACTCTCTGGCGATAGTTGCAATTAAGGTAAACAGAGGAGAAAACACTTTGTAATGCCATATGCGTTTTCCGAGCCTCGCGAGGAAATTCTCGCATGGCAATAATATAAAATTTATTTTTGCCTTATAGGAAATACGCAATTTCCTATAAG
>JAFQLL010000052.1 GCA_017414645.1 Clostridia bacterium
AATTCCTGCCTCGCTGTAGCCAAGGCTTTTATACATTGCACGTGCCCGTGTGTTTTTTGCATTTGTATCCATACGAAGATACCTGTACCCATTTTTGAGGGCATATTTTTCGTAAAAGCTGACAAAGCTTTTTCCGTAGCCATTTCCTGAAAAGCTTGGTGAAATGACTAAGGTGTGCAAAACCATAACCTCGCTATCTGATGCGTCATACTTCCAACATCCGTCCTTATATTCAGGCACTTGTATCCGGTTTATAATTGCAGCACCAACAATTGTGTTGTTTACCTCAAGAACAAACAAATCGTCTCTCTTAAGTGCATTTTCGGCGGTTTCCGCAGTGGGATAAACATTTCTTATCCAGCCTATGGAGGACTTCCCCTCTTCCTCGCCTTTATGTATATCGGAATAGATTTCTGCAATTTTTTCTATATCCTCTTTGATTGCTTTTCTGAAGTTTAACATTTTAAGCCTCCGTGAGATTTTCTGCACTTAACCTTGTTTTTTACTTGCCCTGTTTTCTTTTTTCAATTCCATAAAGGTTTTGCCATAGGTCTTTTTTAAAAACCTTTGTGTTTGCCTTGGGCTTAAAGAAAGCCTCCGTGAAAGCTCGGTAAGTGTAATTGTTTTATAATTAAACAAAAAGCTTTCGTCTGCAATAAGCATTCTTTTGTCGTCGGGCGTTATAGCCGAATAATCGCCTACCTGTTCACTGCCAACATAATTTCTGGCAATACACACCAAAACCTGAAAGGAAAGATTGATAACGCTCTGAATATAGCCTATTTTTTTATTTTCTGCTTCTTCCGTAAGCATTTCAAAAAGCCTTTTAATATTCTGTGTGTCGTCACCTATCCAGAAGGTAGTTTCCAGTAATGCTTTTGCTGTTTTACCGGGCTTTGTTCTTTGGTTTTCGGTAATTTCGAACTGAATGCAGTATTCGTCCATTGGGTCATCGGCATTTGTAATCTGCTCATGCTCAACCAAGGGACCGGTCATGTAAAGCATGCCGCCTTTCAGCTCGTAGCTTTCACCATTTGCAACCAAAGTGCCTTTGCCGCCTGTTACAAGGTGCGCCTCGTAAAACCGATTGCCGTGCCTATGCTTTGGAAAAGGCTTATAAAACACGCCGTAATTTATGTGGAGCACCTTTATTTTTAAGTTGTCAAGCTGAAATTTTATATTAGCCTCTGAAATGTTGAGCATATTACCACCTCTGTAAAATTATAGCATTATATTTTTGTAAAAGCAATCCCTGCCTTTCGGCAGGGATTTATTTATGCATTTATTTTGTCACTTACGGGGAGCATGTTATCCCCCCAGATAAAAACCTTTATGCTGCCATCCTTGGTTGTTGTAACTGTAAACTCCTCGGGAATTTCTTCAACAAGGCTTACAGGCTTTGTAACAACCTCTGAAAGCTCGCCTTCGCTGCTGTAAACTGCCACAATAAGGGTGAAGCTTCCGCTTATGTTGCTTTTTGCGCTTACTGTTATGTCTTTCCCGTCCTTTTTTACAACTTCGGCTTCAACATTGGCACATATAGTGTAAAATTCAATATCTGCCAGAATGAGCTTATTACCAGAGTTTGCCGCCCAGCCAATGTAGCTGTTTGCTTCTTTTCTTATGTAGCGCACATATTTATAGGCCTTTGGTGTTTCAAGGTTTATAACAATCTCGCTTTGGTTATCGGTGCCGTCGGGGCGTTTTGTCATTGTGTGAATTGTTTCCCATGTATTACCGTCAAGGCTGCCTTCAAGCACGCAGCCCGATGCATATGCATGATCGCCCCAGTAG
Source organism: Clostridia bacterium (assembly GCA_017414645.1). Taxonomy (GTDB): domain Bacteria; phylum Bacillota; class Clostridia; order UMGS1883; family UMGS1883; genus RGIG1927. Next base: position 1,795 of record JAFQLL010000052.1, read on the forward strand.
GTTGTGTTGCCACCTAATGTTATCATACCCTTTTTAACAACAATTTTGTTAACCTTGTCCTTGCCGTTTAACTCAAACTGAATATATTCATTGGGATAGTTTGTCTGGTTTTCAACGGCAAAAAGAGTGTTTACATTTCCGTCTGTTGCATACTCGGGATTTGCGCCACCCTTCGCGGCAACAACAGGTGCCAATTTCTGAACAAAGCTTTCACCGCCTGTATAGAAGGCAATATCGTCAAGAGCAAGAGAAATATTGCTTCCGTTATTTACCGTGTCAAAATAAAGAGTGTAATACTTATACTTTTCGCTTCTTGTGTTTAATTCAACTCTTGCAGGAATATAAGCGCTTGTGGCGGTTACTCCGCTTACCTCGCCTGCCAACAGGGCATTTGAAACATTGCCCTTCAAAGGGGCATTAGATGCGTAAATTTTAGCGCCGTTAATTCTCTTTGCGTAAGCGCCCTCACCATCGGCACCTGTAAAGCGACCTGTCAGATATACAACATCGACAGCTTTCTCTTCTTCAAGCTCAATTTCAATGTACTTTGCATTGGCATCGTCCTTTGACGCATAAGCAGAGCCGGTTATACCGTTAAAGGCATTATCGGGTACCCAGGCTGAATTGTAGCCGTTGTCGGCACTTGTGAAGGCTTTAACAGCCGCTTTTACCAAGGGCTTTGCATCGCCTGTAACAGTAACGGGCAATACTCTGCTAAAGCCTGTGTCGGTTGTAACGCTCACATTAATGCTGCCCGGTGCACATGCAGTTAATTTACCGTTACTAAGTACAACAGCACTACCTATGCTGTCAGAAGACCAGGTAAGGATTGCGCTTGCTCCCTCGGGCTCAATCTTTGCACCCAGCTGCACTGTTTCACCACTTTCAAGAGTAAGGCTGTCTATCACCTCTTCCTCAAGGGTTATGGCAATGCTGTCCGGAGCAATAACCACATTACGGAAATATGTAAGCCTTGTCATTTCAAAGTGGTTGGTTGCCCATTTCTGGTTTTCTTCGCCTGTGTAATTTTTTTGTATAAGAACGCCATTTTCATTTGTAAGGAACTTGCCTGTTGTGCAGCTTTGTATTGTGATAAAGCCATCTGTTGTGTTTTCAACGTTCCAGTATGCGTTATCATTAAGACTGTCCCAAAGAGCTTCTGAGCCGTTTTCAATGGAATCAACCTGCAGATACTTTCCGTTATCAGTAATTAAGTAGGTACCGTCGGGAGCCTCGGAAAGAGTAAATTCAACCTCTGCCGAAGCGTTTTCCATAAGTGTTATTTCAACATAGTTGCCATTTTCGTCGGTTTTTATTTCAAGAGCTTCGCCGTCAATAGTCGCCATTGTCCATGCTTCGCCTGAGGAAAGGCGTATTGTATTGTCGTCCTCAAGAGACTTAACGGAAACTTTTGCGAAGCCTTCTTCAATATTCCATTCAAGATTTTCAATTTCTGCTCTTGTTCGTGCCATCAGACCCTCGACTTTACCCTTTGTCCAGTCCTTGGGAAGAGCAGGGATAATTTCAATCTGTCCTGTGTTGGAAAAGGCTAAGGCTTCGTTTACTGCGCCCAATGTACCAAAAGCTGTGTCGGTACAGTAGGTATCGTTTCGACGGTTTGTATCATGGTCGGTCATCATGGAGGAATAATATGCTGTGCCGTTCATCATCTTCATGAGCGACTTCATCATAGAATCACCCAGTTTAAGGCGTGCTTCCACAAGTGCCTGGTGCATCCAGCCGTGACCTGCTGTTGCATCGCCTGTGTTGTACTTTTTACGGTTATTAAGCGCCTTAAGTGAAGCTTCTGCCAAAGAGGGGTTTGTCTGTGTATCGTAGGCAGGCCATGCCACATACAAATGGCTTAAGTGGCGGTGGTTGTTGTTTTCCTCATATTCCTCCATTGCCCATTCGCGGAGAGCACCATCGGTGTCAAATTTATAATCGGCAATATTATTTTTGAGGCTCTGCCATTTTTCGACCTCAGCTTCCCAGCCTTCTCTGCCAACTGCCTTTTCCAGTGCGCAAACCATGTCTAAACCGTCACGTGCCGCGGAAATATCCATTGTTGCATTGGCTGTAAGTGTGCTGTAGTAGCCAACGGGGCTGTTTTCGGGCGAATATGTGGGAATAATAATGTACTTTTCGCCTTCATTTAATTCTGTTTTGCTTTCATCGTGGCATGCTTTGCCGTTAATGTCGGTATAATAGCGAGGTGTTACAATCTGCTCCCAGAAATTTGCCTGCTTTGTAAGAAGAGGAAGAAGAATGTCCTTTTCAAGGTCAAGATAGCCTCGTGCCTTAAGCTCGTTGTATTCTTCGTCGGTAAGACCGCCGTCATTAACACCTAAAACGTGCTGAAGGTTTTCAAAGCGCATGTTTTCGTTAATGGGAATTTGCCTGTTTCCGTAGCACTGCCAGTATTCAAATATGGGAAGAAGACACCAGCTTGCACCTGCGTTCCAGTACTGGAAGGGATAAGCGTTGTCGTATTCAACGTGCATAGCCCTGTCAGCATCGGTATTTACGCTTAATTGAATTGCATCGTGCATGCCGTAAGCCATGCGGGCATTTTCCATAAAGTCAGGCGCATGACGAAGGAAATATGTAATATATCCATACTGGAAATCACCACTGAGGTTGCCTGTGTTCATAGCACTAACCTGCAAATTTACATTTGCATCAAGGGTATAAATACTTCTCCAGCCGGGGTTCCATTCGCCGCACCACATGCCGTAAAGTCTGGGTGCTGCACTGCCGCCACAGCAGATTTGTGCATAGCGGGCCTGATTGTAGGCACGGCGCATAAATTCGTGATTGATGCGGTCTTTTGTGCCTCTTTGCGCGCTTATAAGAGCGTTATTGTCATAGGATACATATTCCTCGTCGCCATAAAGCTCAAAGCTTAAGCGGTTAAAGCTTTCCTCTTGTATTTTTGCTGAGGGCTCCAGCGCAGAATCATAGCTGAACTTTCCGTTAACGGTATATTTAGCCTTTACAATTTCTGCTCTTTCAACAAGCTCATCAAGCAAGGGATAGCTCGTCATGCTTGCAAATTTCCCCATTACATCGCCAGATGTCTGCCCTGTCATGTTAAAGGTACGATCAGTAACGGTAATGAGGTAAACGTTTTCTGCGTTTTCAATTTTAACAGCCGAGTTTTCACCCACAAAATAGTTTTCGTTATTTGAGGTTTTAACCTTCGTTTTCTTCGCATTTTCGCCTTCTGCAACAATGTAGGTTGCAGTTATATAGCCACCGTCATAAAGCTCACTGCCCGAATATGCAGGGTATTTTGCAACCTGTGCAATGTAAGAGCAGTTATCCCCTACAACCTTTTTATATTTCATCTGGCTTATAGTGGAAAAGCCGTCCCAGCCCTTTGCCATTGCTTCAATATCGTCCATGGAAATGGTCATATTTACAAGCTGACCATTGGAGGACTTTTCCATTTTTGTAATGGTTACGTCATCAGGGCGTGAGGTAAAGCTTACCCTTTCCCAGGTGCCGTACTTATCGGTGAACTTTACGCCTGTTTCAGCGGTTTCGTAGTTTGTCCAACGGGTATAGTCTCTTTCTGTATCCTTGTAGCTGCTTGTAAGACGAAGCTGTGCACCGGGATGATAAGAATAGAGAAATGTTCTCTTTCGGGTGTTTCCCCAGGCATCTTTAATTTTCCAATCGTCGTTAAGGTTAAAAACATTTTCCCTTGCTTCTTCAAGCTGACCTGTCAGCTCAGAAGGAATATACCTTGGCTGACTTGTCGGAAAGTTAAAGAATATATTCTGAAAAATGAATGCATCGCTGTAGGGTTCACCGCTTGTTACGTAGCCCGTTTTTCCGTTGCCCGAAATCATGCCGTCTCGCCATGCCCTTGTTCCCCCGTCAACCATACGGCTTATAATAGGGTTATAGCTATTTACAAAATTGCCTTTTTCATAAAGAGTGGTTGCATCCATCAGTTCTGCCTCCTTGGCAAGAGCAGGACAAGTGCTCATCGTCAATGTTGCGCTCAATAAAAGAGCTACTAATTGCTTTAGCTTCATTTTTTATTTCTCCTCCGAAAATGTTTTGCAGCTGCATACAGGCTGCAGGCTGTCAAGGCTTATTATCATTGCCTTTATCGTAGTTGTTCCCTCTTCAAATGTACTTTCGTATTCGTTTACATTTTCTTTAAGCACAAAGGACTCAACCTTAATAAGTGTGTCACCCTTATAGCTTGCAACAAGAAGCGTGCTGTTTTCCGTATAAGGGTTTTCAACCTTTACAGTAACAGTATTGTTACTTGTTACTATGTCTTCAATTTCTGTTTTTTCGATGCTGTAAAGCTCAATTTCTTTAACGTTGAGGCGGTTACCTCCGTCGGTATCACGCCATTTCCACACAAGATAGTCGCTGCCTGTTTTGTATTTTGTTCTTATGTAGCGTATGTATTTATATGCCTTCGGATTGGCTATTTCAAAGACTTCCTTGCTTGTTTCGCCTGTTCCATCGGGCCAGGTGTTCATAACACCTACTGTTTCCCAATTTTCGCCATCCATTGAGCCCTGCAGCTCACAGCCTACAGCCAGACCCCAGTCAGCCCAGTAGTTATTGGCAGTATCGTTTGCCGCATTAAACTGGCGGCGGATAATTATTTTGTCAATGGTTCTCTTGCCGTCAAGCTCTATTACAAGGTATTCATTACCCATGCTTTCTGCGCTTTGGTTTGAAAGAGTGTAAACGGTTTTATTGTTGCCGTCTGTTGCAAAGGAGGGATGGCTGCCCTCATCACAAGCTGTCGCGCTCACATTTACAGGTTCAAGCTTAACAGTTTCCGTTGTGCCGAAAAAGCTTATTTCTTTAACATTAAGGCGGTTACCTCCGTCTGAGGACGAGAAGAGCCAATAGCCGTAATCTCCGCTCTTTTTAACTGTGGTTCTTATGTAGCGAACATATTTATAAGCCCTGGGGCTTTCAAGGGTGAAGCTTTCTGCCTCAGGGTGTGCTACTCCGTCGGGCCAGGTGTTCATAACGCCTATTGTTTCCCAATTATTTCCATCCATTGACCCCTGCAGTTCACAGCCTACAGCCATGCACCAGTCGGGCCAGTAGTCGTAGCTATTAATGCCGCCTGCATGATATTCACGGTCAATTTTAATTTTGTTGATAAGGCTTTTGCCGTCGAGTTCAATTAAAAGGTAATCCTTTGGTGCACTGCTTTCACTCTGGTTCGAAAGAGTATATGAGGTGTTTTCGTTTTTATCGATGGCAAAGGATGCATCGCTGCCGCTGTCGGCGCTTGTTGCAGTTGCCTTCACGGGCACAATTTCCTTGTACACATAATAATCGGTCTCGTCATAAGGCTCCTCGGGGTTAAGGATTTTATCAAGATAAGCCTCTGCTTCTTCTGCCAAAAGGCTGCAGTCGGCGTTTTCGATAATACCTGCTTCATTACAAACAGATTTTGTTACCTCATCAGTATTCACACTCTTATTTATGTAATTGTCTTTTGTTGTGTTCTTTGATGCACAGCCGTTGAAGTTAATGCCGCCGCCCCATGCATCGCTGCCGATGTTTGTCATAACGTTTTCTGTGATTGTGTAGCCCTCGGTCTGCTCGTCAAAATACATTGCCGCATAGCCGTAGTCGAACCATGCTTGTCTTTTAACGTTGTTGATATAGTTTCTTGCGCAGATGCTACCGGGCTGTTTTGAAAGAGTATAAATGCCGCCAAAGTCGCAGAGCACCTCGCCCAAGGATTCCAGCTTATTTGCAAAAATAATGTTGTTTTTCATTGCATTGTCTTTATCAGACCAGCCAAAACCAACAGAAATGCCGGAATATGGCACGTTACTGATATTGTTATGTGCAATCACTATATTTTCCGGGTAGCCTGCCATAATACCAACAGCACCCTCGTACTCGGTACCAATATGGTGAACATAATTATTTACAACATCGATATTTTTTGTAATTTCACTTTTATCTGCAGGATTATAGGCTGTATGATACTCCGTTTGCTCGTCCTGCACAAATTTTGCAACGGAAATGCCGCTTGCTGCAACGTTATAAATTTCGTTATTAAAAATTTGGCTGTTTGTAACGCCCTCGTAATAATCGAGAGCCATTGCACCCATGTTGCGGAAGGTGCAGCCCTTTACAAGTAAGCTGTCTGCATACTCTGCGTAAAAGCCGGAAGGAATATGGTATGCGGTAGTTTTATTATCCAATGTGGTTGTCAATGTGTACTGGCACGCCTGTGCACCAACCAAGCCCTCCATAGACGGTCTCGTCCAGGTTGTGCATTCAAAGGCTATGTTTTCAAAGGTTATATTTTCTGCTTTGTTATTTTTGTCGCCTTCGATTTTCACAAGGGTTTCCAGTGTAGGCACACTTATAATTGCCTTTACCATGTCGGTGCCCGAAGGGGCTTTAAAGTAAAGTGTGCCGCTATGTGCATCAAGATACCATTCGGTGTCTTCGTCTATAAATTCGTAGGCATTTTCAAAGTAGTAATAGCTTCTGGAGGCATAGCCTCGTGTTGTGCCTGTAAGGTCAGGATGAGCACGGTTAAAAATACGCTCAGCATCAATATCCTGTATTTTAACTGCTGCTGCATCAACAACGCCTTCTGTGCCGCCATTGTCAACAGTAGTCTGAATGAAATTGTTGTTTTCGTCATACTTTTTAAGACGGAAAACATTGTCCACCCAGGCTGAAAGAAGATGAATTTCTACATCTTCGTAATTTGCCCAGTTTGCTACTTCGTTGCGATAAAAATAAAACTCTCTGTTTTCTCTTGAACGTAAACCTAACTCACAGGTGCGGTCAAGGTTATTGTAGCCGCCATTGTATGAAATGCTGCGGCTTCTTTTTGCTTTTTCGCCGTTAAAGTAAACCTGACGTGTGACAAAGCCGTCTTCAACCTTTGCCTTATAAATGTTCTTTTCGCTATCGTGAAGTGACCAGCCCTCTATTTTTTTTGCGCTTGTTATAACAGGCATTTCGTTTTCGTAATTTGACCATTTCGTGTTATTGTCACGTGAATCAAGCATAAGAGTTTCTGAAAGGTGGTACACTCCACCAAAGAGAACAATTTCAACCTCTCCCTCACACTCTCTTGCCATATCGCGTGCCACAAAAAGAGACTTCACAGGACTGTCTTTACTTCCGTTATTGTTATCGTTTCCCTGTGGTGAAACATAAATTTTCATGTAATCAGCCTCCCTTTCTTCTGCGTGTATTGATAACGCCGTAAATAACATACAAACACAAAGAATCATTGCAAGTATTTTTTTCATGCTGAACACCTCTCTTACTTATGCCTTAATTATATAACACTTTCAATTTATTGCAACAAAATAATGCGACATCTTTCTTGCATCGATGTCGCATTATTAATATTTATTCAGTTACATATTCCATTATGGGTTCAAGGTTGTCAAAATCGTCCCAAAGCATGATTTTAACCTTTGTTCCCGATGCTATTTCGGGAAGCTTGTCGGAAAAGACCTCACCGGGTTTTGTCCTGACAGGGTATGTTTTCACATTTGTCATTACATCGGAGGAATACATAGCCACAATGAGCTGCCCTGTTGTGCCTTTTGGAACATAGCAGGACACCAAGCCATTGTCTGACGCAATATACTCTACCCTGCCTTCAACCTTAAGCATAACACTTCTAAGTGTTTCGTATGCTTTTTTCTTATCGGCTGTATTTTCGGCATTGTTAATTGCACTTTCAACACTCTTTTTAAGAACACTGTCACTATTTTCCCAATCAATGCTATTTGCCGCATTCAATTCCTCGGCATAAAGCTTTTCGTAGGAAACTTCAGCGCCTCTTTTCCAAAGATCAATTTCGTAAATTGAAAGTGCTGCAAGGCCACCCTTGTCGCATTTATAAGCTTCAATTTTAACATAGCGTGACGCATTTTCTTCATCGGCAAACAAGCTTACAGAGCTTGTTTTGTCGGTGTTGTTACGCTTGTCAATCAGCATGCTCCAATCGCCCTCTTCGCCTTTTGTGTAAATGGCATATTCATAGGCACGGTCCTTATCCTTTGCTGTGCCAGAATAATAGAAGCTTATATCAATCTGTCCGATATCATATTCCTTGCCAAGATCAAATTCGATGGACTGAGGATAGGGGTTGTAGTCAACATGTGCTGCAGCCCATCTTGTGTTGGCATTTCCATCCACGGCACTCACGCCCTTGTTGTTGCTCTCCTGGCTTGTAACCTTAACGGTGGAGGTATCAACAGTTATTTCCTTATCCTCCGATGTGCCGGAAACTTTCACACGGCACACAAATTCATAGCCCTCAACCAAAGCTGTAATCTTACATTCGCCTTCGCTGACGGGGTAAACATTACCATTCCTGTCAACAACTGCCACAGAAGTATCGCTTGTATACCACAAGGTGTCCTCTGCATTTTCGCCCGTAACAGCAAGCTTAACCATTTCATCCAATGTAACGGTTACATTATACATATTGAGCTCATACTGCTCGCTTACCTTTGAAAGCTCCTCTAAAAGTGCAGTGTATGCATCATCCACAGCCTTCTGTGTGCACTCTGTATCACTTGCCGCCTTGTGAGCCAAACCAAGCGCAGCTGTCATTTCCTCGCTCTTAAGAGGAAGTTTTTCCGCTTCCTTTATCTTCACAAAGAGCTTTTCCTTATTAACAGTCTTAAGCATGCCTGCCTTTGAAATGTCGTAATTAGTATTCCATTCATCAATCCAGTCAGCACCGTAGTTTGCATCGCTCATAAGTGTGCTTGAATCCGAAATTTTACCCGTTTCAAGGTTTATTCCCAACGCCTTTACACTGCTTGCACGGTGCCTCATTATATCAAAGCTTCCCTTGTCTGACACATTCACGTTGTTGTATAAGCCGCCCTTGAGCCACAAATCTGCAGTGTTAACGGTAATGTTTCTCATAACTGTATTGTGGTTCTGGTTTATAACTGCATTTTCGTCAAGCCATACAGTGCTGCTTGCATCTCCCTCTTTGGGGAAATACATTTTACTTAAATCAAAATCGCCTTTTCCGTCAAGCTCATTGTAAATTTCATTATAGTGCTCAATCCAGTAGGCAATGTTCTCATCGCTGTTCCAGTAGCCCTTTGTTGCCGTCTTGCCTTCATCACCGGAGGCAATAGCCTCTTCCTCTGTACGGAGCATATCGTAAAAACGGTACTTAAGTGCCTTTTCGTTGGGCAGGGGTCTCTTCCAGACTTCATTACCGCCTGTCAGATAGCGGTAATACTGTCCCGTGGAATCCAGGAAAATATTGTCTGCAACATAGCTTCCGTAGCCCTTGTTAAGGTAAACGCCGTTACCGCCTATGTTGTTGAAAACATTGTTCTTTATAATAA
>JAFQLL010000053.1 GCA_017414645.1 Clostridia bacterium
GCACCCCTAAAAGGGATGCTTTATTTATGGTGCCGATGGTGGGAGGCATATTGCTTCGCAATCTGCACTACTTGTCGCCACTCGGCTTGACACCGAGCTGTCGCCTGCGTACCACTCACTTACCCGACAATTCACCGGATTGTCGGGCTTAACGGTTCGTGCCCTCTCAGGGTTCGACTCCCCTTTATAATAAATAAAGCACCCCTAAAAGGGATGCTTTATTTATGGTGCCGATGGTGGGAGTCGAACCCACACGGTGTTGCCACCGACGGATTTTGAGTCCGTTACGTCTGCCAATTCCATCACATCGGCAAATATTGCAAAAGTGATTATAACACACCATAATCACTTTTGCAACTGTTTTTTTGTTTTAATCTACTTTTATTTTAAACACTACAGGTTTGTCTGTTTCTATAAGGTCTGTTGTTACGTGCAAGCCCTCTTCGTCACGGTTGTATTGGCACTTTTCATGACCTAAAACCTCCACGGATTTTATAATGCCATGGAAATTAGGTTTGCTCGACGCATCAGCTTCCGCAAGGCTCTTAATACAGATAGTGTCCTTATTTTGCATATTAAGACAGATTGCATAAATGCAGTCGCCCTTAGCTGTAAAGCGAATGTCTTCGCTTGTATAGGGAGCGCCTTCATTGTCGGCAAACTGCCCCTCTGTAACGTTTACGCTGCCCTCGCCGCTTTTTCTCCAGAGCTTACTTCCGTAAATAGCTTCGCCATTTATTTTGAGCCACTCGCCTATTTCAAGAAGAATGCTTTCATCCTCAAAAGGAATTGTTCCGTCTGCCTTGGGACCTATATTCAAAAGAAGTCTACCGTTTTTACTTACTATATCCACAAGACTTCTTATAATCTGTGTGCTTGTTTTATAGCTGTTATTTTCGGTATAGCACCAGCTGTTTTTTGCTACGGCAGTATCTGTCTGCCATACGTAGGGCTTTGTGTCGGCAAACTGACCGCGTTCAACATCAACAACGGCACAGCCGAACTGGAAAGCATCGTGTTTGTAGTTGATAACAACCTCTTTACCCCATTCATCGGCACGGTTGTAGTAGTAGGCTGCAAACTTTTTAAGATAGGGCTTTACGCTTGAGTGCTGAATCCACCAGTCGAAATAAATAATTGAAGGCTGATATTTATCCACAAGCTCACAGCACCTTACAAGCCAGTCGTTTAAAAATTCCTCCGTGGGCATGGGCTCGCTGAAAAGGTCATGGTGATTTCTCTCCGGCATGCTGGGCCAGTACAAGTCGCCTCTTTTTAAGGGCTCCTTTATGTCGCTGTCAAACTCTTTTCCGTGGCCCATAAAAAACCAATGCTCCACACGGTGAGTGGACACGCCCCTTACAAGGCTCTTTTTGTCAAACTCAGAGTAAAGCTCGCCAAGCACATTTCTCTTTGGGCCCTTCTTTGCAGCATTCCATTCACTTATTTCGCTGTCGTACATCTGAAAGCCGTCATGGTGCTCGCCTACGGGAATAACGTATTGTGCACCTGCTTTTTCAAAAAGCTCAGCCCAGCAAGCAGGGTCAAATTTTTCTGCCTTAAACATGGGGATAAAGTCCTTATAGCCAAAATCCTTATGCGCGCCATAGGTTTTTAAATGGTGTTCATATTCCTTTGTGCCTTGTATGTACATTCCTCTTGGGTACCATTCAGAGGAATATGCAGGCACGCTGTACACGCCCCAATGAATGAAAATGCCAAACTTTATAGCTTTGTACCACTCGGGCACTTTGTATTGCCCGAGGCTTTCCCATGTGGGTTTAAACCTGCCTTTTTCGTTAACTTCATCTATAATTTTCAAATATTTTTCCATATTAATACACCTCCATGCTCTTATTATATTATATTTTATCCCGCCAATTTTTCAAGGCATTTTTGCGACATCTTTTAAGGTTTTATGTCACAAAATAAAAACTCGGCATAAGCCGAGTTTTACATTTATTCTGCATTCTGCACTTTGCACTCTGCATTCATTTATCTTCTGTCTTTTAAAACCTCGTACACATCCTTAATGTCCATGCCGCGCTCTGCAACCATAACAAGAAGGTGGTAAATAAGGTCGCTTGTTTCCAATGCAATTTCCTTTTTGTCTTCGTTTTTAGCAGCAATAATTGTTTCGCTGCATTCCTCGCCGACCTTTTTAAGTATTTTGTCAATGCCACAGTCAAGCAGATAGTTTGTGTAGCTGTCTTCCTTGGGATTTTCCATTCTGTCGAGAATAACCTTAAAGAGCTCATCAAGAATGAATTCACCCTTTTCTTCGCTCTTTGCAGGAACAAGCTTGCCGTTTTCAACCTCGCGGTAGAAGCAGGTTTTGTTGCCTGTGTGGCATGCAGGGCCCATGGGTTCAACCACAACAAGCACTGTGTCCATGTCGCAATCAAGCTTGAGCTTTACAACCTTCTGGAAGTTGCCGCTTGTTTCGCCCTTGTTCCAAAGGCTTTGTCTGCTTCTTGAATAAAACCAAGTTGTACCTGTCTCCATTGTTTTCACAAGGCTTTCCTCGTTCATGTAAGCAACCATTAAAACATCGCCGTCAACACTCTGTACTACTGCAGGCACCAAGCCCTTTTCGTCAAACTTTATATCCTTAATAAATTCCATTTTTTCTTATCCTTTCCTGCAAAGCTCTACCGCTTCTGTCAAATTGAGCTTTCCGTCATAAATTGCTCTGCCTGTAATTGCGCCCTCAACACCTGTTTTTAAAAGTGCGGCAACATCTTCAATGCAGCTTACGCCGCCTGAGGCAATAACATCAAGCCCTGTTTCCTTCACCATTTCACACATTGCTTCTGTATTAGGTCCACACATGGCACCATCTGTTGCAATGTCTGTATATATAATAGTACGAACACCCGCAGCCTCTACCTTTTTTGCAAAATCAACCGCAGATAATTCCGACACCTTTTCCCAGCCATCGGTTGCCACAAAGCCGTCCTTTGCGTCAACCCCAACTGCTATACGGTTACCGTACTTTTTAACAGCCTCTTCAACCAGAGCGAAATTTTTAACGGCAGCCGTACCTAAAATTACTCTTTCAACACCCATTGTGAGCAGCTCGTCAATATCCTCCATTGAGCGGATGCCACCACCGGTCTGAACCTTCATGGAAACAGCCTCACATATTTTTTTTATAGTTTCGCGGTTTTTTGAGTTGCCTGTACGTGCACCGTCAAGGTCCACAACGTGCAAAAAATCCGCTCCTGATTGCTGCCAGGTAAGAGCCGTTGCTACAGCATCGGTGGAATAAACTGTTTTCTTGTCATAATCACCTTTGTACAGGCGCACGCATTCGCCGTCCTTAAGGTCAATGGCAGGATACATTCTCATAGGTGTTCTCCTTTAGGCAAGGGAAGTTGAACCCCATATGCCCTTTTCTTTTCTTAATTAATCAACAATAAAATCCTTCAGTGCTTTTTCAAAGGCGGTTGTATCCTCCGAATAAACACGCACAACAATGGGCTTTGCCAAATCCAACGAAAAAATGCCCATAAGGCTTTTCGCGTCAACGACATATCTGCCCGAAACCATGTCTACATCAAAACTAAATTCGTTTACGAGATTTACAAAGTTCTTCACATCAACTATGGATGAAAGCATTACCTTAAAGCTTTTCATACAATCACCATAACCTTTCAAGAAACAACTTAGTCTGTTATTTCAATACTGTCCAATGTTTGTCTGAAACTTCTTCTGATTTCCCCAAGGTACTCCTCGTAAAGTACCTTCTGTTCCTTCAATTCTTCTTCGCTTAAGCCTTCTGACTTTTTCTTTTTGGCGAGAAAGCTTATACGGTCGAGCTTCTTTTTTTCCATGGCTGTTAAAATCCTTTCGTTCCGATAAGTGTTTTGATTACACTTATGGCTAACTATACTCCTAAATTTTTTTAATTTCAACACTTGTAACCAAATTGTAACATTACTCTTTACATGGTGTTTTTTTGGTGTTAAAATGGTGTTATATTAAAACAATGGAGGTTTTAAAATGAAAAAAATTTTAGCAATCTGCCTCGTGCTTGTTATGCTGCTTTCATTAGCACCTTTAGCGCAGGCAAATGACGGTATCCCCGTTTTTCTTAACGGCAAAGCCATTGAAAAGGAAGGCATTATTGTTAATGACCGTACCTTCCTTCCCGTTCGTGCCCTTTGTGAAGCACTCGGCTACGAGGTCGACTGGGTCGACGACACAAAGAGTGTAATTATCGGCACAGCACCCGAAAAAACCGAAAAGACAGATGCAGTGAACATTTATCTTGACGGTGAGAAAATGGAAAACGCTGAAGCAATTATCGTTAGCGACTTTACTTATCTTCCCGTTCGTGCTCTTTGCGAAGCTCTCGGCAAGAACGTTGAATGGAACAACGAAAAGCGCGAGGTTTATGTAACAGATAAAGCTTCCGATGACGACCCCTTTAACGGCAAGTATTTCCGTTTAAAGCATGTTGCAACAGGCAGATACCTGTGCGTTGAATATGCAAAAACAGACGACGGCGCAAAGGTTGTTGTTGCTAACCGTGATGACTCCAACTCCAATCAGGTATGGGGCTTCACAGCAATGGATGAAGGCTTCTATAAGATATTTAACCAGAATTCAAAGAAGAGCATCGATGTTGGTGCATTCTCTACGGTAGCAGGTGCTGAACTTACTCAGTACACATCAAACGGCGGAACAAACCAGCAGGTAAAGCCCGTGAAAAACGCAGATGGCACATACACACTTGTTATCCGCCATTCTAACCTGGCTATTACAGCTACAGACCGCTTCACAACTCAGGAAGAGTTGACAAATGACGACACACAGAAGTTTGAGGCTGAATACGTAGGTCAGACTCCTATGGGCAACCTTAAGGAATCTGCAGGCTACAAAGCTCTTGACGATGTTACAAGAGAAAGATTTGATTCCTTCGTTTACACCTCTCTTCCCTTTGGTGCAAGAGTGCAGAACGAAGTTGAAAACAAGCTCATCATGAGCGATTATTATAACATTTCCGAAGAAGAACAGATTAAAGTTCTTAAGGACTGTCTCACTATCACAGTATATGGTCAGGTTGACTTTGGCGAAATTCTTCCCGACAAAGAAAAGGCAAAGTACGAAATCAAGTCCAAAACATATAAAGATTCTTACGACGTATGGCGTGGCACAATGCTTCCCGTATGGATGTACGAGGTTGAAATGGCAGGCGATGTAGAAGGTCAGGTTCACACATGGACAATGATTTCCACAGTTGAAGATTCCTCTGTTGTAACAGACGCAATCAACGCTCTTTCCCGCTTCCCCTATGCAATCCGTCACCATATTAATCGCCTTATCTACCGTACTGACAATGCAAACAGCTACAATGGCGGTGGCGACACAATCTGGATTCGTCTTAACTGGATTCCCGACGAAAAGAGGATTGCACACACACTTGCGCACGAATTAGGTCACGTGCTTGACAGTAACCTCACAAGTGAATCTGCTCTTTGGGACAGAGCAAGAGCAAACGACATGGTCCCCATGTCTTCTTACGGCAATTCCAACCGTGCGGAAGACCTGGCAGAATTCTCCCGTATGTTCAATGTGTTAAGAACAGACGAAGCAGCACTTAAAGAGCTCCAGAAGGTTTATCCCAACCGTTTTGCAGCTTATGCGGCACTGCTCTTCACAAGTGACCCCGTTTACTACGCTCACTACAAGAACTACTACGAAGAAACAATGAAGTTTGACGACGACGATAAGGCTCCCTTCTACTGCCAGATTTCTCTTCCCGGTACAAACCTTGTTCTCACACAGAAAGACAGTGCAAAGGGTAGCGTTGTAACATTCGAAGAAAACACCAATGCAGACAACCAGATATGGAGAATCCGCGAATGGCAGGGCAAGAAGGCAGTGTTCAACAAGGCAACAGGTCTTTGCATTAACGTTCCCGGCAACAGCTCCGATTCCGGCAAGAACCTTATTGTATGGAACGGCGGCAAGGGCGGTAACGAGCTTATGACAATGACACAGGTTGAAGGCAACAAGTACACCTTCACTTTTGCTCATTCCAACCTTTACTTAAGCGCTGAAAGCGGCAAAGCAGGCGCAAAGGCCATTCAGATTAACACAAAATCTGAGGTTGTTGTTACAGAAGTAAAGTAATTCAAAAATACAAAAAGGACGGCTACGCCGTCCTTTTTTATTGCATAGGAAATTGCGCGTAGAATGTGCGCATATTTGCTTGTAAAATAAAAGTGTACCTTTTCGTCCCCCAAGATTGGGGGACCGAGGGGGTTGAAGTGTTAAAACACTTTTTTATTTACTTAACAATATTACTCAGCCATACACCTTTCTTAATAAGAATTGCTCCTATTACGCATTTTATAAGCTCGGCGCTCTGAACAATAAAATAAATTGTAATAATGTTAAGGCTTGTAAAGGTTGCAAGGCAGTATGCCAGAGGCACACTTACGCACCAGGAGAAGCCACAGTCGAAGAAAAAGGTTATAACTGTCTTTCCGCCTGAACGCAAAGTAAAGTAGGTTGCATGGAGCATGCCGTGGGCAGGCATCCATATTGCACTTATTATAATGAAGGCTGTTGCAAGATGGCGCACAGCATTTGTTGTTTTATACATAAGCGGGAAAAGCGGTGCAAAAATGGCCATTACACTGCCCACCACAACGCACAAAAGCACAGAGAAGGTTATGAGCTTAGGTGCCGCATCCCGGGCTTCTTCAAGCTCATTTGCACCCAAAAGCTGACCTATAACAACACTCACACCGCTACCAAAGGCAATGAAGAGCACGTTGAACAAATTAACCACCGTGCTGGAAATGTTCTGCCCAGCCACAACGTCAACACCGCGCACCGAATAGCAGGCTGCCAGAGTTGCAATGCCCAATGACCACAAGCATTCATTAGCAGTAAGAGGAATGAGCCCCTTTATTGAAATTCGCTTAATCAAATCCTTAGGCACGTACAAGCTTCTGTAAAGGCTCTTGGGATATACAAGACTATTGCGGTTCCAATGGGTCCAGAAAACTACAATTCCCGACTGAATAAACCTTGAAATTACCGTTGCTGTAGCCGCACCCTTAACACCCATAATAGGAAAAGGACCTAAGCCGAAGATCAAAAGTGCATTCAGTACAGTATTTGTAACAACCGCAACAATACCTGCATACATTGGCACTGTGGCTATGCCTCCCTCGCGAAGAGTACCGGAATATACATTTTCCAGGGCAAAGGGTACAAGCCCTACAAGCATAATTGCAAGATATGCCTTTGCGCTCTGAAAGGTTTTTGCAACGTCAAGCCCTGCGGCCTCACCCTTAAGATACATATTTATGAGGCTATCGTCAAAAAATATAAAAACAGCCACACCGATAATGCATATACATATTGCTGTTATCAGCTTGAAGCGCATTGTGTGCCTTACACCCTCACGGTCACCTTTGCCGAAAAACTGCGCCGAAAAAATGCCCGAGCCCGACACAGCGCCGAAAACTGCTAAGTTAAACACAAACAGCAACTGGTTAATGATGGCTACGCCTGTCATCTGCTCTGTGCCTACCTGACCGACCATAATGTTATCGATAAGCGCAACAAAGTTGGTGATAAGATTTTGTATCATGATAGGCACTGCAATCATCAGCGTTTTTTTATAAAAGCTCCATGAGCCAATGAGTTTATTCATAAAATCACCTGTCATTCTTCTTCGGTTTCAGGCCCCACACCCGCAAGCTGCCAGGATGCAATGTTTGCATAGGGAGAATAGGGATAGGGCTTCACTTCGCCTTCAACATAGGGCGAGGTTACAACATAGGTTGTTCTGAACACAAGCCCCGATAAAGGCTGATGTGCCACATAAAGTGACTGAAGCTTTGAAAATGCCACCGATGTTTTGTCAACACCCGTTGCGCTCATAAGCTCCGAAACTGCAAAGTCCAATTCAGGCGAGCCATAGCCATTAAAACTAACGCTTCCGTCAGAATACAGAAGCCCTGATATGTCATAAGGGTCGGCATAATATATTGCGCCTATAAAAGCGTCATAGTCACCTGAAGCTATTTTGTTATTGTAGGTTTCAACATCTGTAAGCTGTATATTCACCGTAAAGCCCGCTGCTTCCAAATTTGCCCTGACTTCCTCTGCTACAGCAGCACGAAGGGGGTCAGAATTTGCAACCAAAAGCGTAAAGCTCATAGGCGTAAGGATATTGTCAATGGCTTTTTCCATTCTTCCGTTACCGTCCATATCGGTCCAGCCTGCAGAAAACACAACCTCTTTTGCATAGTCGAGGTTATATTCGCTCATTTCGTAGCTGGGTGAAAAGGCGCTGCTTCCGGGCATAATAGGGAAACCCGAAGCCGTTGCATCGCCGTAAATTTCGGCAATTTTAACTCGATTAACGGCATTTGATGCAGCAATTCTTAAAAGCGCGTCCGTAAAAACGCCTCTTGCAGAATTAAAGCCAATAAACTCAAACATGCCATCGGGGTAAATATGACGTGTGTTGCTTTCCTTTATGGCAAAATTTTCAGTGTCGAGCATTTCCTTTGTAACGGCATGAATTTTGCCTGCAGAAAAGGCCTCCTGTGCCATGGCAGTTGTTCTCATGCTTAAAATTTTAACACCATCGCACACAGCTTCGCCGTTGTGCCATGCACTGTTTTTAATAAGGTTTATAGTTTTACCATCTGTTTCCTTGTACATATACGCGCCTGTACCAATCATTGCATTGGGGTCAGCGTTCACACGCATAATGGGGAAATATAAAGAATATACCAAAAAGGCATCGGGTTCGTTAAGGTAAAAAACTATCTCATAGTCGTTGAGCTTTTCAACCCTGTCTACACTTGCAAGGTTTAAGTAATAGGACGACTGTGGATTTTCCTTAATTCTGTTAACAGTGTAAATAACGTCCTCTGCAGTAAAAATCTGTCCGTTGTGCCACAGCACATTCTCTTTAATTTTAAGTGTCATTACAGTTGCGTTTTCGTTGAAAGCATAGCTTTGTGCCAGCACGGGCACAAGGTCAAATGTTTCATCAATATTAAAAAGCGGTTCATACACCGTAAGAAGCGCATCTCTCACGCTCTGACGCATAGTAAGAATGGGGTCTAAGGTGTCTGCCTCACGCATCTGTATATTGATTATTTTTTCTTCCGGCAAAACCTCTTCTGCGTCGGTGGGCATTTCATTTGTATCGCCCTCACAGCCGCAAAGGGGCAGCGCCATTGCAAATAAAAGCAATATAGAAATAAATTTTTTCATAAAACCAAACCCTTTTAATCTAATTGTATAAAGCCTCCTAAAAGACCGCTTCTGCCCTTTTGTGCGCGATGAGAAAAGAATTTGTCGTTTTCGCATGCTGTACAAATGAGCGAATTTTCGATATTGTATTCACTTAACCCTGCAGCTTGAAGCTGGCACCGGGTTATTTTTTTTAAATCAACCATGTATTTTCCCATGGGCATTTTTTTAACACAATCAGGATATTCTGCCTCAAAAGCCTCGCCAACATCGCCGGAAACCTCGTAGCAGCACATGCCTATTGCAGGACCGATGAGAGCAACTATATTCTCCTTTTCGCAACCCTTTTCACACATAAGCTTAACGACATTTGAAACAATGTTTTCCTTAGTGCCGCGCCATCCGCCGTGCACTGCGCCTATCATTTTACGAACCCCGTCATACAAAAGTGTGGGCACGCAATCGGCGCAATAGGTCATAATAGGCACCCTTGGCATGTCGGTAACAACAGCATCAACACCCGCTCCCCATTCTCTTATAAGCCCTTTTCCCACATCCTCTTGGGTAAGAAAGCGCACGTTTGCAGTGTGCAGCTGATAGGTAAGTGTGAGGTTTTTCTTTTCCATATCAAGTGCATCCATGCAGATTTCAATATTTCTTATTGCTGAAAAGGGGTTGTCACCACGCCTTAAGCCAACGTTAAGGCTGTCAAAGTCGCCTCCGCTTACACCACCGGTGCGCAGGGAAAAGCCATGCTTTACACCCTTTAATTTTTCACTTACAAGAAACTTTACATCGCCCTTTTTTACGATTTCCAAATTCTTTTCACTCCAATTGCTTTACCGGCATTTTCGTCAACCTCTACAACTACGGCACAAAAACGCGCCTTCCCCTCTGCCGATTTAAAGGGATGCCTTTCCTCAGGGGTAACAAACCTGCCTACGGCAGTTTCAATTTCCATGCCTAAAACAGAATTTACGGCACCTGTCATGCCTGCATCAGTAATATATGCCGTGCCCTTTGGAAGTATTTTTTCATCTGCTGTCTGGATATGTGTATGTGTGCCGAAAACGCCCGTAACAGAGCCGTCAAGGAAAAAGCCCATAGCTTCCTTTTCGCTGGTGGCCTCAGCATGAAAGTCAACAATAATAATGTTTGTGCTCTCCTTTGCCTTTTTTACAAGCTCCTCTGCGCATTTAAAGGGGTCTTCCACATCATCCATGTATACCTTGCCCATAATATTTATTATGGCAACTTTTTCACCGTTTTTTGTACGCACAATTGCCAATCCTTCGCCCGGAAGGTCTTTGGGAAGCATGTTCGCAGGCCGAATGAGGCTTTCCTTTCTTTCCATAAGAATTTTAGCCTCGTTGGATTTTGAAAAGGCATGATTACCAAGGGTGAAAAAATCCACCCCTGCTTTTACCATTTCGTCGTATGTTCTCACCGAAATACCTAAGCCTCCTGCGGCATTTTCACCGTTTGCAATAGTAAAATCGATGTTATATTCGTATTTAATGTCAGAAAGATATTCAAACAGTGCATCTCTTCCGCATCTGCCGCAAATATCACCAATAAAAAGTATATTCATATTTATGTTTCTTTCTTGTGTTTTATAAGGTAAAAAACGGACCCGACGGTGTATATATACTCCGAGGGTCCGCTTATTTCCGTCGTTTTACAACTTATTTTGCGAATGCAACAGTTCTTGTTTCCCTGATTATGTTAACCTTAATCTGACCGGGATATTCCATGTCGCTTTCAATCTTCTTAACGATTTCACGTGCAATAAAGTCCATATCGCCATCGCCTATTCTGTCGGGCTTAACCATGATTCTTACCTCACGGCCTGCCTGAATAGCAAAGCTCTTTTCAACGCCGTCAAAGCTTGTAGCAATTTCTTCAAGCTTCTGGAGACGCTTAATGTAGGTTTCAATGTTTTCTCTTCTTGCGCCGGGACGTGCTGCGCTGATTGCATCGGCTGCCTGAACAAGGCAAGCAACAATGCTGTTTGCTTCAACATCGCCGTGATGCGCTTCAAGTGCATGAATAACGTTCGCGCCTTCCTTGTACTTTCTTGCAAGGTCAACGCCGATTGTAACGTGGCTGCCTTCGATTTCGTGGTCAACAGCCTTACCGATATCGTGAAGGAGACCTGCACGCTTTGCAAGTGTAATGTCAACGCCTAACTCGCCTGCCATAATGCCTGCCACATGGCTTACTTCGATAGAATGTTTCAATACATTCTGACCATAGCTTGTCCTGTAACGAAGGCGACCAAGGAGCTTGATAAGCTCGGGATGAAGACCATGCACACCTGTGTCGAAGGTTGCCTGTTCACCCTCCTGCTTAATTGTTGCGTCAACTTCCTTCTGGGCTCTTTCAACCATTTCTTCAATTCTTGCGGGGTGAATTCTGCCATCCATAATGAGCTTTTCAAGCGCAAGACGCGCAACCTCACGGCGGATGGGGTCAAAGGACGAAATGATAACTGCTTCGGGAGTATC
This sequence comes from Clostridia bacterium, assembly GCA_017414645.1. Taxonomy (GTDB): domain Bacteria; phylum Bacillota; class Clostridia; order UMGS1883; family UMGS1883; genus RGIG1927. Next base: position 11,745 of record JAFQLL010000053.1, read on the forward strand.
GTCAATAATGAGTTCAACGCCTGTAAGCGACTCAATTGTTCTGATATTTCTACCCTCACGGCCGATAATTCTACCCTTCATTTCATCGTTGGGGAGGCTTACAACAGAAACTGTTGTTTCAGCCACGTGATCTGCCGCACACTTCTGAATTGCGAGACCGATAATGTTCTTTGCCTTCTTTTCAGCCTCTTCCTTTGCCTGGGTTTCAATGTCACGAATCATCATTGCTGCTTCGTGTCTTACTTCGCTTTCAACATTCTTAAGTAAAAACTGCTTTGCATCTTCAACTGTAAGACCTGAAATTCGCTCTAACTCTTCGAGCTGCTTTGCGCGAACCTTCACAAGCTCTTCCTTCTGAACGTCGAGCTCTTTCATTTTTTCATTGAGCTTTTCGTCCTTCTTTTCAAGCGCTTCAGTTTTCTTATCAAGAGTTTCTTCTTTTTGCTGAATTCTTCTTTCCTGTCTTGTTATTTCGTTTCTGCGTTCTTTAATTTCTTTATCCGCTTCCACTCTGGCTTTATGTATTTCATCTTTAGCCTCAAGCAGGGCTTCCTTTTTCTTGCTCTGAGCTGACTTGTATGCGTCATCAACAATTTTCTTTGCTTCTTCTTCTGCGCTTCCGATTTCAGCTTCAGCTATCTTCTTGCGATAGGAAATGCCCAAACGGAACGCTACAAAAGCGGCGATAATTGCCAACAAAACAGCGCATACAGCAGCTATACTGATAACAACTGCCGGATTCACTAATAACCCTCCAATCTATAAAATTAAGTATTATAGGTACTACTACACCTACAATAACACAAATAATATTATATACCTTTTTGTACATAATGTCAAGAAAGTATACCATATATTGTTTATTTTTTTTGCATCTTTACATTTTCGCAAAATTCTTCGTCGGCACTTACAACAGCTGTGCTGTAGCCCTCGTAAATGACCATGCCTGCCTTTGCACCGTTAGGCTTTTTAACATGGCTCACAGGGCAGTAGTCAACCTCTACCTTGCCGCTTTTTGCCCCTTTTGAATTTGTGGCTGCAATAATTGCAGCTGCTTCAATAACCTCGTTGGGAAATGCCTCACCCTGATTTTTCACAAGCACGTGACAGCCTGGAATGTTCTTTGCATGAAGCCACAAGTCGTTTGCTCTGCCTAATTTTAATGTAATATAGTCATTCTGCACGTTATTTCTGCCCGAATAAATGGTATAACCCATATAGCAGTATTCATTGGGGGGCGACATTTTTATTTTTTTTGCACCCTTCTTTTTTGTAAAGGTGCTTTTTATTACGCCTGCGTCAACCAGTTCTTCATTTATTTCGTCAAGCTCTGAGGGTGTTTGCGCCATTTCAATGTTTACAATTACACTTTCCAGGTATTCTGCTTCAGCCTGAGCCTTTTCAATCTGCTTTGCAGCTTCAACTTCAGCAACCTTTGCCTTCTGGTATTTTTTGTAGTACATCTGTGCATTCTGGCTTGGGCTTTTCTTTTCATCAAGCATAATTGTAATTTCCTTCTGCTCTTCGTCGTAGTAGTTTACAGCACAAAGAGATTTATCGCCCTTTTTCATGCAGTAGAGGTTTGCAGTTATAATATCACCGGCAATGCGGTATTCCTCTTTTTTCTCACACTCGGCAAGTGTCTGGTGCAAAAGAGCAATTTTCTTGTGCATTCTTTCTGCCTGTACGCTTACGGTTTTTAAAAGCGAATAGGAGCGCGAGCGCATTCTCTCGGCTGCATCACGTCTGGAATAAAAAGCCTCCAAGGCTTCGCATATGCCATCCATTTTTTCGCACGCAAGCTCGTCCCCGTATTGCTTTACGGGGTACACAGCAAAATCAAAAGGCTTTGAATCGCCCTTTTTATACAAAAGAGTAACCGTAAATTCATAATTTTTAATTTTTTGAAACATTTCATAAAGCTTCGAGGCCACCAGCATTTTTTCGTTTTCGCTCATTTCGCCTATAACCATATCGGCTTTATTTACTGAAGTGTATGCCGCCTCTCTTGCCATAAGGGGGCTTATACCTGAAATTGCCGCAGTAAGGGCTTTGTCAATGCTTCTGCCTTCGGGAGCATTTTTAAGCACATGGAAAAAGTCCTCTTCATCCATTTGAAGGGGATTTTCTCTTTCCGAGTCGGGCGGAAGCTGATACTTAAGCCCCGGGAACACATTTCTCACACGACTTACACTAAGGTCAACATGCTTTATTGAATCCACAATTTTGCCGTTTTCGCCCACAAGAATAATATTGCTGTTTTTGCCCATAATTTCACACATGAGGTGCTTTTGCACCACATCACCCATTTCGTTGCGGCTTTCAATTGCAATGTCGGTTATTCTTTCAAAATCCACACTTGTAACAGACACAATCCTGCCCGAGGATATGTGCTTTCTCATGAGCATGCAAAACATTGGTGGCTCCTGAGGGTTTTCCTTAATAGTGCTTGTAATATAAAGCCTGGGATTTGCAGAATTTGCACTTATAACCAAACGATAATTCCCATCAACGGTTTTAATCTGAAGCACAATTTCGTCTTTTTCAGGCTGATATATTTTTTCAATTCTTCCACCTTTAATTTTTTTATCAATTTCGTAAGCGGCACATCTTACCGCAGAAGCATCAAGTGGCATAGCTATCCTTCTCTCTATTTTTTACACTTTTTTAACATTTTTAGTATACATGATAAAAAATTTTAATGCAATAGCGCATTTTTTTGTTGACTTTTTACATAATTGGCTGTAAAATAATTCTAATAGTATATTGCGGAGGTATTTAATGAGCAATAAATCTTTCGATACCATGACCGATGAAGAAGTTGTTACACTGGCACAAAAAGGTAGCGAAGAAGCATGCGAGTACATGCTTCGCAAGTATGGGGCGCTGGTTTCCATGAAGGCTTCCTCTTACTTCCTCGCCGGTGGCGACAGAAAAGATCTTGTTCAGGAAGGGCTTATAGGTCTTTACAAAGCTGTTAAGGACTATAACAGCGACAAGGACGCTTCCTTCAAATCCTTTGCAGATCTGTGCATAACCCGTCAGCTTATCAGTGCCGTAAAGGCGTCGTTAAGGCAAAAGCATTTTCCGCTGAACTTTTACATTTCTTTGGACAAGACCAGAAGTGAAGAAGGCAACGATGCTTCCCTTATGGATATTATAGCCTCGGACGAAACGAGCAATCCGGAAACAATTGTTATTGGTAAGGAAAGCATGGAAATGGTGTCGGTAAAAATGGAAGAGCTTCTTTCAACCTTTGAATGTAGGGTGCTTGCCCTTTACCTTAAAGGAAAGAGCTATGGCGAAATAGCTTCCGCTCTCCACAAGGAGCCTAAATCTATCGACAATGCGTTGCAGCGTATCAAAAAGAAGTTCGAAAAATTTTCCGATGAATTTTAATACGCCTTTTATTTTACCATATACTTCGTATCGGTGCAAGAACCGATATGGGGTGAATATATTTTATTTTATCTAAGCGAGGAGATCAAACCATGTACGAAGACAAGACATTAGTCTGCAAAGATTGTGGTAACGAATTCGTTTTCACAGCAGGCGAACAGGAATTCTATGCAGAAAAGGGCTTCCAGAACGAACCCCAGAGA
>JAFQLL010000054.1 GCA_017414645.1 Clostridia bacterium
ATATTTGTTCCTTGCGGAACAAGTGATATTTACTTCGTAAGTGATATTGCCCTTCAGGCAGTGGTATTCGCCTGGGGCGAGTTGCGGAACAAATATAATATCACTGAAACCGAAGGTTTCAATAACACTTTTATGGTAGTAAAAATATCACTCCAACGAAGTTGGAATAGCACTAAAAATAATGTCATCTAAACCATTCGGCTCTTCCAAAAAACGACTTACTGAAAAGTAGGTCGTTTTTCTTTTTTCGCTATCTCTTCCATACCTTTTCGCGTAACATCAAGACTTTTTCTTACGAGGGACTTTTCTTTCTTTTACGATTGTGGTATTATAACCAAGAGGAGTGATTAAAATGAGAAAAGTGGCTTTATTTTTAGCTATTATCATGCTACTGTCCTTTGTCCCTTCTGTGAGCTTTGCAGCAGAGGTTAACTACAAGCTTCGAGACGTAAACGACGGAGCTTACACAGAGGTCAGTATGGACGTGTATCAGACCTACGAAACTGAGCACTTTCAGATTTTCTGGGACACAGATGGTGCAAACAGTGCAAAGGTAACAGATGCCTTTTTGAAAAAGTGCGAAACCGTGCTTGAAAACTGTTGGGATTTATACATCGACAAAATGGGCATGGAGCCTACAAGCACATCTGTTAACTCAAACGGCGACAAAACAACACAGTATAAAACAAACGTTATTCTTATGGGCACAGGCGTTACCCATTATGACTTAGGTGCAAACGACTGGGGCGCATACGGCAGCGTGGACAGCGCAGGCTACCCTTACTTTATGTGTTGCTTGGCAGCTATGGATTCGCCCACGGTTGTTGCCCATGAATTTGGTCACGCAGTGCACTACGCACAGGGCGACAACGCATGGAAGGACAACATTTTCCTTGGCCCCTGGTTTGAGGCCGTGGCAAACTGGTTTGCAGAGCAGTACATTTACGAATACCTTCCCGGCGACACTCAGCTTTCCCATTTGTATTTAAGAGAATCAGCTCTTACAAAAATGAACGGTCGCGGCTACTATGAAGCATGGCCCATTCTGCAGTATTTAACAGAAGACCCCGACAACACAGGTGTGTACGGCAGAACCTTTGTAAGAAAGCTTCTCGGCACAAACCTCGGAAGCACCAATGTGCTTTTCTGGGAGGTTTTAGAAAACGCCAACGGTGACTTGTCTGTAAAGGACACCATCGGTATGTATGCGTCACATACTGCCACAATGGATTTTGCAAATAAAGCTTTATACAACAGTCGTATAAACAACTTCTATAACGGTCATTACTTCTACTGGCAGCAGAGATATACAGTGCCCGAAAAGTTGGGCCACGAGAAAAACACATACGTTATTCCCACAGAAAGAGCACCTCAGGGCATGGGTTATAACATAATTCCTCTTAAGGCTACAGAGGGCAAGGTTACTGTAACCTTAAACCCCATGACAAACATTGAAGGTGCTGACTGGAGAGCACGCCTTGTTAAGGAAACAAACGGCAAAACAAGCTACAGCGAGCTTTTCAAAGCAAATGAAACAATGTCAATGAGTGTAAGTGAGGGCGATATGGTATACCTTTCCGTTGCCGCAACCCCCGACATAAACACAATGAGCAAGCACACCATTACAGGCTGGGCAGAGCACAGCAAGGAATCGAAATTCCCCTACCATGACAAAAAGCAGTACCCCTACAGCATTACCCTTGAGGGTGCTACACCTTCGTGGAGCAACAGAAGCTACAACAACATGCGACAGCATTCTAACGGTGGCGGCTGGGTAAGCAACACAGCTAACGTTGCAGCCACAGCTTATGTAGGTCCTAATGCTCTTGTGCTTGACTATGCAACTGTAAGCGGTAACGCAGTAATTGACGGCTACGCAATCGTGGCACAAAATGCACGTGTTACAGACAACGCCTACGTTGGTGACACAGCTGTTGTTTTCGACCGTGCACAGATAAGTGGCAATGCACGTGTTATTGAAAGTGCATGTGTGTATGTAGACTATAAGGTAAGTGGCGATGCAGTTGTGAAGGGTCAGTCTTTGGGGCTTTATAATGGCTCTGTTACAGGCGAAGCCATTACCTACGGTGACTGGTTTGAAGATGAAGGTCACGATGTGTCCAAGGGCAGATATTCCGGCTGGCATTCCATTACCACCGATTCTTCCTATGCAACGAAAAACGGGGATTATTACGAGCGTGATTATATACCCTCTCTTCGCACAAGATATGATTTTAACGGCGATATTAAGGATACTTACGGCTACACAGACCTTTATGGTGTAGGAAGCCCCCAGGTTGATTCCGACACAGTTACACTGGATGCTGACAGCTATCTTGTGCTCGACGACTCTGTTCTTTATTACGACGATATGAAAATTGCTCTCTCTGTAAAGGGTGAGGGTGAGGTTTTAAATATTGGCGACGAAATCACACTTACAGTAGGTGACACTGCAATTCTCCAAGTAGGCGACGAAAGCATTGAAGCTACAGCAAGCCATGATTGGAACGAAATCGAAATTGCTTTCAAGGACAATGTTGCAACGCTCAAAGTGAACGGAAAGTCGGAAAAAATGGCTGCCTCCGCCACACCTATGGAGGCTACAAGAAACGGTGTAAACACCATCGGCTATAATTTCACGGGCAGCATTGACTATTTCCGCATATTTTTATCGGGCAATGAAGCAGATAACGAAGGTGAAATCGACGAAAGGCTTCACCTTGTGGCAGACACCACAGGCACAAAGGGCGACTTTGTGTCGGGCAGCAATAACGTAACAGTTGATAACGGCTTACATATAAATGGTGTTACAAATACCACCATTACAATTTCCGGTTGTAAGGCAAATAAGTTTATAATTGAATTTGAGCCCTCAGGCGGGAAAACCTACCCCGACCATGGTGTTCTCGACATGACAGGCGAAGTACTCTTTGCTCACCGTTATGCAACCGATGCAAACTCAATTCACATTGGACGAGGAGAAATTAACGACACAATAAGAGGCAACAGCAGTATAGCCGACACAACAGGACAAAAGAGACTTACTTCTTTTGTTGCAGAAAAGCTTACAGGCGCCTCCGGAAGAAGCGACCGCGGCAGTGTAGCCTATACCGATGGCGACACTGTAAGAATAATTGCCGAAAACAATACCTGGTCAGAGAAAATGGAGGAAAAATTCCTTGGCAGCGAAAACTACACAGCTAATTTTGATACCATTTCCTACGGCGACAAGGTTTATACAGTTTCTTACTACATTGTTAAGGACGGCTTTGCACAAAAGGTTTCTGAAAGCGTGTACCTTGGTCAGTTTGAAGGCTTTGGTGGTTTCACTGTGGCAGGGGGTACAAATAATGTGAAGGTATCCTACAACAAGCTGAAGGTTTATACCGATAACGCTGAGGCAAAAATCACTTGCGAAAATGCACGCATTTTCTCGGAAGGCTTTGAAGGTGAAGGTGTTGCAATTTTTGCCGTTTACGAAGGCACAAGGCTTGAAAAGGTGCGCACCGTGCCCGTGGAAGGCGATTTCGACCTTGCAATTCCCGAAGGCTTTGAAAAGAGCCGTTTCATGCTTTGGGGAAGCAAGGAAAGTGCAATCCCCTTTGTGGCACCCTTAAATGTTGATGCAGAATGGGTGTACACATCGTCCTTAAAGCAGGACGAAACAGCCTTTAACGCAACTGCTGAAGCTGACGGCAATGTTACCTATTCCTTTGAAATGCTTGATAAGGGCAGTAAGGACAGTGGCATTATGATTGGTAACAGCGATTATCTTAATACAGCTTCTTCTAACTATTTTGCATCGGGCAGCATTGTGCTCCTCTTTGCAAACGGCACACTTTCTACACGCGATGCAGCCGAGAAAAAGGCCATTGCAACCTACAGCGTGGGTGAAAGGGTGAAAATAAAGGTGGAAGCCGATGTTCAAAACGGCACATACGACGTGTATGTCAATGGCGAATTAAAGGCAGAAGGCGTTAAGTTCAGACAGAACGCCAACATGCTGGACACTCTCGCTCTTGTTGAAAATGGTGGCGGAGCAGCCTTCGATGTTTACAATTTCCGCGTAACTCAATAAGATGAAGACAAAAAACAACCTGCAACGCAGGTTGTTTTTTGTCTCTACTTGACCAAGGAACTCATTCGTGCTAAAATTCAAGAAAGAAAAGCAGTAAGGTGGTTTTTATGAAATATATTGAAAAAAATCCGATAATTATGATTATAATTGGCGTTATAGGAATATCGCTCTCATCGATTTTTGTAAAATATTCCTCTGCGCCCTCATCTGTTACGGCAGCGTACCGTCTTTTGTGGACTGTTCTTATTCTGTCGCCTGCGGTATGGGGTAAAAGAGGGGTGAGGCAGGAGCTTTTGAACGTAGACAAAAAAACACTTTTATTGAGCGCTTTAAGCGGAGTGTTTCTTGCGGTGCATTTTGTGCTGTGGTTCGAGTCGCTTTCTCACACCTCCGTTGCAAGCAGCACAACAATTGTATGCACCGAGGTTGTGTGGGTTGCTTTGGGCTTTGTGCTGTTTTTAAAGGGCAGAATTTCAAAAAAAGCAGTGCTGGCAATTGGCATAACCTTACTTGGCAGTGTGCTCATTGCCTTTGCAGATGCAGGCGGTGAAAATAATCTTTATGGCGATGTGCTGGCACTTCTTGCAGCAGTGGCGGTGGCAGTTTACATGCTGTTAGGCAGAGTTGTGCGAAAAAACACCTCAACCACCGTTTATACATATATAGTTTATGTGGCATGTGCAATAACTTTAGTTATTATGTGTGCATTTTCAAAGGCGAGCCTTTTTGCCTACGGCTACAGCGCACCCGTTGTAGGGCTGTTGCTTGCGGTGTTCTCCACCATTTTAGGCCACAGCATTTTTTCCTGGTGCCTTAAGTTTTTCTCGCCCTCTTTTGTGTCGGCATCCAAGCTGTGTGAGCCTGTGGTGGCAGCCATTCTGGCAGGCATTCTTTTTGCAGAGGTGCCAAGAATGCTGCAATTAATAGGCGGAGCGCTTGTTTTAGGCGGTGTGTATTACTACTCAAGAATTGAAAAGGAATGATAGAGTTTTATTAACTAAAAAGTAACAAGTTAAATAGTGACAAACGTGGTAAAATAATATATAATCAAATAAACGAACGCACAGAAAAGGGGTTTTAATATGAATATAACCTGGAAAAACTGTATAAGAATATGCGTCAGCGTTTTTGTTTTATATTTATGCATGGAATATTTTCAGAACCTGTTAGCTCTTATAGGTGTTGTGCTTAATGCGGCACTGCCGCTTTTTCTCGGTGCTGTTATTGCTTATGTTGTAAACATACTTATGAGCTTTTATGAAAAGCACTATTTCCCCAAGAGCACGAAAAGGGCAATAATTAAAAGCAAAAGGGCAGTGTGCATGGTATGTGCATTTCTTTCTGTTGTTGCAATAATTACCCTTGTAATTAATCTGGTTCTGCCGCAGCTTATATCCTGCGTTCAGCTACTGCTTTCAAAGCTTCCCATAGCAATTGACTATATTGCAGAAATGGCAAATAAGTGGGGCATTGTGCCTGAGGACATGCTTAATTCCTTAACAAATATTGACTGGCAGTCAAGGCTTGCAGACGTATTTTCTATGCTCACCTCGAGCATGGGCAGTGTGGCAAAGCTTGTGGCGAATGTATTTTCAGGTGTTGTAACAGGTCTTTTAAGTGTAATTTTTTCAATTTATCTGCTTTTGTCCAAGGACATGCTTAAAAGGCAGGCGGGTATGATTTTTGAGGCAATCACAACACAAAAGCTCAGAGCGAAAATAAAATATGTTTATCAGACCTTTGACGACTGCTTCCGAAATTACATTTCCGGTCAGTGTATTGAAGCGGTCATTTTAGGTGCGCTGTGCACGGTGGGCATGCTCATTCTGAGGCTTCCTTATGCTGCCATGATTGGTGCATTTATAGCATTTACAGCGCTCATTCCCGTGGCAGGTGCATATATAGGCGCTGTTGTGGGTGCTTTTATGATACTTACGGTTTCGCCTGTGAAGGCGCTCATTTTCCTTGTTTTCATTGTAATACTCCAGCAGCTTGAGGGCAACCTCATTTACCCCAGGGTGGTAGGCTCCTCTATTGGGCTTCCTGCAATATGGGTTTTAGCTGCGGTAACCGTTGGCGGTGGTATTATGGGCGTTGTGGGCATGCTTTTGGGTGTGCCTGTTGCGGCGGCACTTTACAGGCTTATAGGTAACAGTGTTAAAAAAAGAAATAACTGAATAGACTAACAAAAGGAGGCGACATAATAATGTCAAAAAGATATTTTGCATGTGTATACGGAGGCGCATCGGAAAAAATTGCCGATGAACATAAGAGGGCGGTTGAACGCCTTGGCGAAATTATTGCCGAAAACAACCTTTCACTTGTTTACGGTGCAGGTGCAACAGGCTGTATGGGTGCTGTTGCGCGCGGTGTTAAAAAAGGTGGCGGCTTCGTAATGGGTATAACACCCGACTTTATTGAAAGCTTTGAAGAAATATTCGACTGCGACAACACCGTAAAGGTAGACACAATGGCAGAAAGAAAAACTCTTATGGAAAAGCACGCCGATGTTTTTATCATTGCACCCGGCGGCATAGGCACCATGGACGAATTTTTCCAGGTTTTAACCTTGAAGTATCTGGAAAGAACGGACGCACCCATTGTGGTGTTGAACCTTAACGGCTTTTACGACGGCCTTATGGTGTTGATGGAATCGCTCATAAAGAACAATGCGGTATACAGAGAGGTGCATTCGCTCTTTGATGTAATTGACTCTGTTGAAGACGAAAAGCTTAAAAAAATATTGCAGGATATTCAGAAATAAAAAATGGTGTTGCTTATGCAACACCATTTTAATTTAGGGAAATTGTCGTGATTTTTTACTTTTTGATTGTGTAAACCTTTTCGCCTATTGTTACAATGTAGTCTGTTTCTGTTTCTTCCATTGTGGGAGTGAAGGCTGCAGGCTTATCGGAGGAGTATACGCCCACTGCAATTGTGTGTTCGCCCTTGTCAAGGTTAAATCTTGCTGTGGGGATAGCTGCACGGGAGAAAAGCAGGCTTGTGTTGGATTCGGTGCCGATAATGTCGCAGCTACCTTCGCCCGAAAGAATTGCAACGCCTGTTACCATGCCTTCCTGTAAACCATAGGCTACGTTGCCTTCTCTCTTCCATTCTGTGGGAAGTGAGCGGTTAAAGGCGTAGCCACCATCGGCTGCGTCAAGGTTTCTCTCTGTTGTAATGCGGTGAATTCTCACGCTCCAGGGAAGAGATGCGATAACGTAGGAGTCAACCGTAACATCGGCCCAGGGGGTCCACTTTGTGTAAAGGTATTCGTCGAAGATTTTATATTCCTTACAAAGGCGCTTAATGCGGTAGCAGTTGTCCTTTTCGCTTAATGCAAGAGCATTGTCGAATGCACCCTGACCAAGGCCCCATTCGCTCTTGGGTGTTGAGAAGCCGTGAAGGTTTGAATATGCAAATTTTTCATATTTTGCACCACAGTGGGTGTGAGTGTTTGTGTAGGGATAGCCTGCATTGAAAAGCACGGCATGGTTGCCGTCACGTGCTGCTATAAGGTGAGCCTTAGGTATTGCATGCACCTTGTCAAGCTCAGGCAGCGGCTTTTCTTCGCTTGTCCAGAAGGGATGGTCGGCAGGAAGTGCAAGCACCAAAAAGCTCTTTAATGCCCAGTAGGGGGAGCCGGGTGCGTTGTAGCCCTCTGTCATAAGAAGAGAGGGGTAGCCGTGCCCGATTGTAAGTATGCCTGCCTTGTCGAAAATGGGGCGGGCAAACCAGCTTCTTAAGTGGCGAAGGATAATGCCCTTAACAACGCCGTAGTCGAAGCCGTCAACCTCTGCATAAGCGTATGCTGACCAGAATGCGCACTGAGCGAAGCGGTAGGTCATGCTTCTGCCGTGAGGAATTGCACTGCCGTCAGGCGAGAACCAATATATAAATTCCTTAGCATAGGTTTTTGCACGGTTTTTGATTTCCTTACAGAATTCAGCATCCTCGTTTTCCATCTGCTTTGCATATATGAGAGAATAAAAGTAAATTGCGAAGGGAAGGTAGTAGTCAGTATGCGCATTCACACCGTCCTGATACCAGCCGTCACCAAGGTAGAATGTTTCAACTGTGTCGAAGGCTTTTTTTACAACCTCAGCATTGTAGGGTCTGCCCACACGCTTGAAGCCAAGGTTTACCATAACTGCAAAGAGCACCCAGTTGCACTCCCACGCCTTGCGGTAATTAACTAAATCCAGCCAGTTGTAGAGATTGTCCTTTTCCTTGTCTGTAAGAGGGTCCCAGATTTTTTCCGGAGCGAGAATAAGCGCAAGACCCATTGCAGCCATTTCAACCAATTTCTGGTCATGGTGGCCTGCTTCACCCCAGTATTCGTCACTTTCGGGGTCGGTGCCTGCAATAAAGCCCTTACGGTAAATTTCAGCCCATTCGTCACCTGTGCCGTCTGTAAAAAGGGGAGCAAGAGCCCACAAGGGGCGGGAGAAGGCTTCTATCATAGCTGTTTCGTCGCTGTATGCCGCACTTGTTGCGCCAAGGTCAAGATACGCCTTCCTGGGCGAAAAGTGTGCCTTAAGAGGCTCGCATATATCGAGCACAGCTTTTTTCATGTCGTCACGTGTTTTTAAGGGATTGCTTTTCAAAAGATTACTTGTTGCTGTCATTGTAAATCTCCTTCTTCATCCTGCGGGAATGTAATTTCGTATTTTGTAATCTCGTCCTCAGCGAAGTTTACGCCTTCTTTATTAATCCTTATATTTCCTGTGGGATAGCGCCTGAGCTCATTAAGGCTACCTATGTTAATTTCAGTAAGCTCATCAACTGCTGCGGCGGGACCTTTTACCGTTACTTCCTTGGGAGTGATTGTAAAATCAACCTTGTCGTCACCTTCGGGGATGGTAACTGTAAGGGGAAGGGTTGCTTCCTTGTAAATTGTAAAGGTTACAGACACCTTTTCGGGCGAGAGCTTAAGGCCCTCAATTATGTTGCCCTGCTCATCGAGGCACACAAGGGCAAGCTCCTTTGTAACTGTGTCGGTAACAGAAGAGAGGTCAACCTTTTCTGTTTCTACCCTGTAGACCGATTCAACATCGTCAACACCGCCCGAAACCTCGGTGGTTTCATCCTTTGCTGTAACGTGATTTGCGCTTTCTACATAGTAACCGTCTGTGGGGTCTTTGCCTCGTTCAATAATAACGGGATGATTAGTTGTTTTATAGGCTGAAACCTCAAAATGTAAACTTGCCTTATCGGTTTTAATATTGTTAGCGGGAATTGTTACCGAAACAAAGGACACTGTCGGCTTAAGGGCAACCTCGCCCTTGCTTGTAATCGCCGATACATCAACCGTTGCCCGCGCGTTTTTCGCATTAATTTTATAAAAATCGCCACGGGGTGCGGTAACCTTAATGTCAACCTTGTTGTCGGAAATGAGCTTTGCAGAAAGATCATTTTTATTGAGAACATCTTCGCCTGTTATTGCAACGGGAATGTTTGTTACCGTTCTTGTAATTTCGGGCGATATTACATATGAAACGTAAAACCAAAGAAAAAACGCACAGAAGATGCAAATAACAAGATGCAAGGCTTTTACGTTGAGCTTAGTTTTTCTTTCCATTTATAATTCCCCTCCATTTGTTATGTATTTTTGCTTTATCGTCGGAAACATCGTCACCGCGGAAAATCTTTGTAACAGCCTCCAAAAGGTCAGGCTCTGAGAAGTTACGTGTAAGCTTTCCGTTCTGTGCAATGCTGATTATGCCTGTTTCTTCAGAAACTACAATTACCGCAGCGTCGCAGTTTTCGGTAAGACCAATAGCTGCGCGGTGGCGTGTGCCCAATTCACGGCTTAAGGACTCGTCACGGGTTAAGGGCAACACACATGCAGCGTAGCGGATTGTGTTGTTGCTTATAACAACCGCACCGTCATGGAGAGGCGTTTTGTCGAAGAAAAGTGTAATAAGCAGGTCGGATGTAACTTTTGCATTCAGCTCTGTGCCTGTGCCGAAAATGTCGCCAAGACCGCTGTTGCCTTCAATAACAATCAATGCACCCAAGCGTGCACGGGAAAGAGCACATGCTGCCTTTGTAATTTCGGAGGCTGTTTTTACGCTGTCCACCTTTTCGCCCTTAAAGAAGAACTCAAAGTTTGTTCTGCCTATCTGCTGAAGAATACGCCTTAACTCGGGCTGGAAAAGAATAACAAGCGCCAAAATACCAACCTGCATGGTGTTTACCAGAATAAAGTTAATGGTATTAAGGTTTAAAAGGTCGCTTATCCATGTGGCGAGCAGGAAGAAAATAACACCCTTTAAAATCTGCCACACTCTTGCTTCACGGATAAGATTTGAAAGATAGTAAAAAACAAATGCAACAATGGCAATGTCGATAATATCTGCAATTCTTAAAACCGTAAAAAACGTTATAACGTGAGCAAAGATTGTATCCACTCGAAAAACACCTCAACTTCATAGTATACTTATAGTTATTATACTATGAAGCTGCCGTAAAATAAAGAGTTTTTATTCAATTTTCAATTATTTTTTTGAAGGCTGAAACAGCCGACTCAATGTGAGCTTTCTCGGTAAAAAAGCCCGGGGAAAAGCGCACTGTTCCGCTGTGGATTGTTCCTAAGGTGCGGTGGGCAAGAGGAGCACAATGTAGCCCTGCACGCACACAGATGTCTTCTTGGCTCAGCTTTTCTGCCAGCATGACACAATCGGCTTTCTTAACGCATACGCTCACTGCGCTTGTTCTTTCTCTTTCGCCGGGAATTATAACAGAGGGTATTTCCTTAAGAAGGTCATAAAGATAAAGAGTTATTTCTTTTTCCTTTTCGTAAACGCCTTCTTTTAAAACAAATTTTACACCCTCGTTAAGGGCAGCTATGCCAGGGGCGTTTAAGGTTCCTGCATGAAAAAGGTCCGGGTATTCCTCAGGCATGGAGGCATTTTCGGAATAGCTTCCCGTACCTCCGTACAGCAAAGGTCTGAGGGTTATTCCGTTTCTTACGTATAGCACACCTGTGCCCATTGTGCCGAAAAGCCCCTTGTGCCCGGAAAAGGCAACCATGTCGAAGTCCTTTGCGTTTACGGGAATAACCCCTGCGCTCTGGGAAAGGTCAAAAAGAGTGTATACACCATGGCGTTTTCCAATGCGTGAAACAGAGTAAATGTCGTTTATACTGCCCGACACATTTGAGGAATGAATAAGGCATATGAGCTTTGTTTTAGGTGAAATGAGCTTTTCTATGCTTTCGGGGCTGACTTTCCCCTCGGGGGTGCCGTGAGCAATTTTTAAAAAGGCACCACGCCTTACAGCCTCATGTGCGCTGCGCATAACGCTGTTGTGCTCCATTGAAGAAATAATGATTTCGTCGCCCGGGTTTACTATGCCGAAAATGGCGGCGTTTATAGCCTCGGTGGCGTTTTTCGTGAACACAATGCGCTCGGGAGAAGGGATGGAAAAAAGCTTTGCAATGTTTTCCTGGCATTCGTAAAGCATTTCCGAGGCTGAAAGTGCACTTTTGTAGCCGCCTCTGCCTATGCTTGCTCCGCAATTTGTTACAAAGTCGGTAAGGGCAGAAATAACCTCTTTAGGTTTAGGGTAGGTTGTTGCAGCATTGTCAAGATAAATCACATTGTCACTCCTTAATATAAACTGTGTTGTTGTTTTTAGTTTCTTCACGAAAAAACGAACGGATATTTATGTGAAGCTCCTTGGCACATTTTTCAACCGTATTCTTATGATTATTGTCAAATTTAATGCTGTAGCCACAGCCCTCCTTCGTCAGGGCAGAGGGGGTTTGCATGATGTGGGAAGGCACCGAAAATTTTTCTGAAAGCCGTGCTTTAAGGCGGTTGGCGCTGTTTATTGATGCTACTGTTGCAAGCATGTGTTTTCTCACCTCAAGAAGTAGTGGAGATAAAATCTCAATACAATTTATGTAACAGGATTAAAATTTGTCAACATAGTAAAGAAATTTAATGAAAAATTTATGAATTGTGTTGAAAAATTGAAAAGAAAATGATATTATAACATAAGGTATGTATGTTGAAACTAAAAGGACGGAGTGAAAGATTATGCCAAATAATTACATCAGGACACTTGTTTACCAATTCAGAGATGTTTTCGAAAGAAAAATCGGCGTTATTGACGAAAATGGTTTCATTATTTCTCCCAGCAACCCCAAGGAAATCGATGCTTCCGTTGAAAGTATTCTGGAAAAGTGCGCAGAAGCAAACACTATATATCATTTTGCAGGCTGCACATTTCTTTCCTTCGGCACACAGAAAACAGAGTACATAACTTTTGCTTCGGGCGAGGACGAAGAGGCTATTAAATGCTGCAGAGCATTAGGTGTTTCCGTTGGCGGCGTTAAGTCTCTTTACGACGAAAAGTACGACAGAGGCAACTTCATAAAGAACATTATTCTTGACAACATTCTGCCCGGTGATATTTACGCGAAGGCGCGTGAGTTGAATCTTGCTCAGGATGCATCAAGAGTTGTTTTCAATATTTCAAAGGAAAACCTTTCAGCCGACGAAATGAGCGTGAGAGGAATTATCGAGGGTCTTTATCCCGATTCTGAAAAGGACTTTGTAATAACCATCGACAGCGAGAACATTGTTCTTGTCAAAGAGGTTGATGAAAACATTTCTCACGAAAAGCTCGAAACTATTGCTAAAACTATTTTCGACAATCTTCAGAGCGAGGCGCTCATTACAGTTACCGTAGGTATCGGTACTGTTGTTAAGGGTGTGCCCGAGCTTGCAAAAAGCTACAAGGAAGCACAGATTGCAATTGAAGTGGGCAGAGCCTTTGACGAGGAAAAGAACGTTATCAACTACGAAAACCTCGGTATAGGTCGTCTTATTTATCAGATGCCCACAACTCTTTGCGAGCTGTTCCTTTCCGAAGTTTTTAAAACAGGCTCTATCGACTCTTTGGACCGTGAAACACTTCTCACAATCCAGAAGTTCTTCGAAAATAACCTCAATGTTTCCGAAACCTCGCGTCAGCTCTATGTTCACAGAAACACACTTGTTTACCGTCTTGACAAGGTGCAGAAGATTACGGGCTTGGATCTGCGCATATTGGACCATGCAATTGTTTTCAAGGTTGCAATGATGGTTAAAAAATATCTTAACAATTCTCAGAGCCGTTATTAATGGCTTTGGGCAGAAAGGACAGCTATGATAAAGTTTGATAACGTTACGGTTGTATACAAAAACAACGTAACAGGACTTGATAAGGTCTCCTTCCACATTGAAAAGGGCGAATTTGTATTCCTTGTGGGTAAGACCGGTGCAGGTAAGAGCTCTGCAATAAAGCTCCTTACCGCCGAAATTAAGCCGCTTTCGGGCGACGTGTGGCTCGACGGCGTAAAGGTAAACGGCTTGAAAAACCGTAAAATACCCTTCCACAGAAGAAAGATAGGCGTTGTTTTCCAGGACTTCCGCCTTTTAAGAGATAAAACCGTTTATGAAAACGTTGCTCTTGCAATGGAAATTGTAGGTGCATCCAAAAAGCAGATAAGAACCGAGGTTCCCAACATTCTCCGTCTTGTGGGCCTCAGCCAGAAAACAAGGGAATATCCCTCCTCGCTTTCAGGCGGCGAACAGCAGAGAGTGGGCATTGCACGTGCTTTGGTTAACCGCCCGTCCTTAATTATTGCGGACGAGCCCACAGGTAACCTTGACAGCGTTACTGCATCCTCCATTATGGAGCTTTTTGAAGAAATTAACCGTCAGGGTACAACTGTGCTCATGGTTACTCATTCAGAAAAAATTGTTAACGATATGAACAAGAGAGTTATTGAGCTTGACCACGGCATGCTTATCCGTGACGACAAGAAGGGAGTGTATAACATTGAAAATTAGAAGCCCCTTCTACTTTCTGAAAAATGCTCTCATAGGCATGAAGCGTAACGGCGAAATGACCATAACTGCAATTGTAACGGTTACCAGCTGTCTTTTGCTTTTCGGTGTGTTCATGCTTTTGTCAGCAAATATTAACTTTATCGGCGAGCAGATAAGAAATCAGTGCCAGATTCAGGCATATATTGATTTTGCTGCAACTGAAGACGAGGAAATGCTCATTTATTCTCAGGTAAGAAACCTGCCGAACGTTGCAGAATGCGTTTTCGTGTCCAAGTCCGACGCTATGGCGGAATACCGCGATTATCTTGGTGCCGATGCATCGGCATTCGACGGATTGGAGGGTGAAGAATTTCTCCGCTCCAGCGTTAAAATTAACATGAACGATATTGAACAGGCCCAGACACTTGTTGAAACCCTCAGCACAATTCCCGGCATTAAGAAGGTTTCTAACCGTCAGGATGTTGTTCAGAGGGTTATCGACGTAACAGACGTTATTAAGAACGCAAGCTTAGGTGCAATGATTATTTTGCTTTTAGTTGCAATTTTCATTATTGCCAACACAATTAAGCTCAGCGTGTTTGCACGTAAGGACGAAATCCATATTATGAAATATGTTGGCGCAACTGCGAGCTTTGTAAGACAGCCCTTTGTGCTTGAAGGCATTCTTACAGGCATTATAGGAGGCGCAATAAGCCTGGTTTTAATAGGCTTCGGATACAACTACATAATTAAGTTTATGAAGGACTTCCTCGATATTTTCCAGCTTATACCCTTCAATGAAATTTTGCCCTTTATGGTTTCGACCACATTAATTTTCGGTGTTCTTATGGGTGCTGTAGGTAGTGCAATTGCACTTGCGAAGCATCTTAAGGTTTAAGAAAAGGTGATCAATAGGTATGAATAAAAACAGACAGGAAAGACGCAAAAAATTTGTTGCAGCATGTGCTATAGTTATAGTGCTGGCTTTTCTTGCAAGCATCTTTCTGCCGACCTTTGTACAGGTAGCCTCAGCCAAAACAGAAGCTGAGCTTAAAAAAGAGGTTGAGCAGGCAAAACAGAATAAAAGCAGCGCCAAGGCGCAGCTTGACAGCGTAAAAGCGAAAAAGGCAAGTGTGGCCGACGAGGTTTTGTCCATCGATAACGAAATTAACCGTGTTGAAAACGAAATTGAGTCCACCGCGCGTGCTATAGAAAAGTCAAAGGCAGACCTTATCATAAGAGAAGAAGAGCTCAGAATTGCAGAAGAAAACTGCATGGAATATGACGAGGACTTTAAAACACGTGCAAGAATCATGTATGAAAACGGAACATCCTCTTACCTTGAGGTGCTTTTGGGTGCTTCCAGCTTCGGCGACTTTTTGTCCCGAGTTGAAATGGTAAAGGAAGTTGTTGAATACGACAGAAGAATCCTTGGCGAAATGAAGGCAACACGCGACGCCCTTGCAGCAGCAAAGGCAGCGCTGGAGCTTGAAAAGGCAAATCTCGAGGCAAAGGAAGTAGAGCTTGCCAACATGAAAATTGAGCTCGGCTACCGTCTCGAAGCAAAGCAGGCTCTTTTAGACCAGCTCTATGCCGATGAAAAGGAATATGCAAAGGCATACGAAAAGGCAGAGGCCGACGAAAAGAAAATTCAGCAGGAGCTTCAGGCTCAGGCACAAAAGGAAGCAAAGAACGGTACACAAACAAAGTACACAGGAACAGGCAGGTTTACATGGCCCGTTCCCGCCAGCCAGAGGATTACTTCCAAATACGGTTACAGAATTCACCCTGTATATAAAACAAAGAAGTTCCACGCAGGCATAGATATCGGTGCAGGCTACGGAAGTGCTATTGTTGCGGCTGAGTCGGGCACGGTTACAACAGCTACCTACGGCTCGGGCTACGGTAAGTACGTTGTTGTAAGCCATGGCAGTGGCATTACAACACTTTATGCACACTGCAGCTCACTTCTTGTTAAGGTGGGCGACAAGGTTTCCCGCGGACAAACCATTGCAAAGGTTGGTTCTACAGGTGTTTCCACAGGTAACCATCTGCACTTTGAGGTGCGAATTAACGGTTCTACAACAGACCCGTTGTCATATGTAAAATAAATTTGAGAGGAAAAAACGAATGAGTCGCAAATTGGAGAGAATCGCAGCACTTATTGTTGTAATTTCAATGCTTTTGTCTCTTGGCGTGGCTGTAGCTGCTGAGCCGCCTGCAACGCAGGCAGGTGCGGTATTGCTCATAAATGCCGACAATGGAGACGTATTGTACGGAAAAAATGAAGAACAGAGAATGTTTCCGGCGAGTACAACCAAAATAATGGTTGCGCTTCTGGCATTGGAAAACCTTGAGCTTGACGAAGAGGTTACTGCAACAAGCTCTGCTGTGAGCCTTTTGCCTCCGGGACATACCAACATAGGTATTTTAAGCGACGAAACACTTACCGTGCGTCAGCTTCTGTACGGCTTGCTTCTTGCTTCGGCAGGGGATGCGGCAAACGTGCTTGGCGAGCGTATTTCGGGCAGCGTTGACGAATTTGTAAAGCTTATGAATACCCGTGCATTGGAGCTTGGCATGAAAAACACCAACTACATGAATGCCTCCGGTGCTCACGACTCGCTTCATTATACAACAGCATCTGACCTTGCCATTCTGGCTCTTAAGGTTATGGAAAACGAAATTTTCCGCGAAATGGTTAAAACCGATGTGTACATAATTCCTCCAACGGAGAAATATACTAAAGAGAGAAGGCTTATAAACACAAACCTTCTTATTTCAAAGAAAAAGACTGCTAAGTATTACTATAAGTATGCAACAGGCATAAAAACAGGCTTTACAAGCGATGCAAAGCGCTGTTTGGTGGCAAGTGCCCAAAAGAACGGTATTAATCTTATAAGCGTTGTTCTTGGTGCCGATGTTGTAGAGCTTGAAATGATGGACTATGTGGACACCACAAATCTTTTTGAATACGGCTTTACAAACTATAAGAGCGAAACATTGGTAAGTGAAGGCAGTGTTGTTGCACAGGCTCCCATAAAAAGTGCAAAGGGTGAAAACAGAGTGCTTCTGGAAGCGGGCGGAAGCTTATCAAAGCTTATTAACGTTAACGAAGCTATAGGCGAAATTACCCATAACGATATAATTACAAAGAACATAAAGGCTCCCATTTCCCGAGGCGATGTTTTAGGCGAGGCTGAATATTTTGTGGACAATGTATCCATTGGTACAATTGAGCTTGTTGCCACAAAGGACTATGCCTTTGACCCCATTAAGAACATTCTCGGTGTGGTAGCATCTATATTTACTTCTCCCTGGCTTTATCTTCCCTTTGTTCTGTTTTTTGTTGCGTTGGTTATAATAAGACAGTACAATTATAATAAGCGCAGAAAGCAGCGAGCAGAGGCGAGAAGGCTTGAAAAGGAAAAGGAAGCAGAAAAACGCCGTGCACAAATGAAAAAAGACATTTATGTACAGGACTTTTTGAATCAATAATAAGAAAGGGTTGAATACGTTGACAAATTTTACAACAAAAATTGAACTCGGCAATGACCGTGACGGCGAAATTAAAGAAATTCTTGCTCACGTACACGCAGCTTTGGTGGAAAAGGGCTATAACCCCATAAGCCAGATGGTTGGCTACATTATGTCAGGCGACCCGACTTATATTACCAGCCATAAGGGCGCAAGAGGTATGATCACACGTTTTGAACGTGACGAGCTCTTGGAAGTAGTGTTTAAAGAATATCTTAACAAGTAATTGGAAATTGCTTGTTGGTGAAAAATGCAAAGTAAATGAACAAATTCCTCGGAAGGGGAATTTGTTCATTTAAATTAAAATGCGGATGTGGCGGAATTGGAATCGAGCCTGAGCGCGTCCGGTGGACGATAAAGGGAGGGCGTAGAGCTGTGCCGCAACAAAATGAAACAAGCCATCGTAAGGATGGCGCAGCTCTCGTGCTGTTGCAAACGGGACGACGTGCAGCACGGCTGCCATAATGAAAAGATAGGAAAAAAACAATTTAATATAAAGTAATATGCGGATGTGGCGGAATTGGCAGACGTGCCAGATTTAGGTTCTGGTGCCTTTGGCGTGCAGGTTCAACCCCTGTCATCCGCACCAAAAAAAAGCAAGCTCTATCCGAAGGATGGGGCTTGCTTTTTTTGAACCAGACAGGGGTTGAACCTTAAGAAGGAATCGAGCAGCGAGCGCATCCTGTGGATGATAAAGCGAGCGCGGAGAGTTGTGCTGTGGTCGATTTTGTATGAGCAAAAGCGAATAAACAAAATCGGGCACCACGAACGGGAGAGCCGTTAAGCGGAACAATCCGGCGAATTGTTCCGTAGGCGAGTGGTGCGCAGGAGTCAGCTCGGTGTCAAGCCGAGGGAATCCAAGCAGGTAAGGCTTGCGAAGCAAGACTGTCCCCTGTCATCCGCACCACCGACAAAAAGCTTACAGGATTTGACTGTAAGCTTTTTTCGTGTCTGTTATTTGTCAGGCTGATACTTCCTCGTAATCGTCCTCGTATATCATACCAATCTCATCTGTATAGCTTTTTTCAAGAAACGGTGCTTTCATTCGTATTTCAAGGCGGAGTCCGTATTCATCCTCGTGAATTATGATTTTTTCTAGCAGCAGACACAGATTCATTAATTCTATGTGAGGAGCATACCATACACGATAAAACATTCATTTGTTATGTAGTTTTTGTGGCAACATGAACACTTTTCTGGAAATTAACAAAAAAACCGCCACCTTCAAAAGGCGGCGGCAAGCGTAGTGCACTTGTTAAATTGATATCTTTTGTGATATCAATCCGTTGAGTTTTGATATGACTTCTTGC